>DAHY01000026.1:22016-111352 GCA_002498605.1 Methanomassiliicoccaceae archaeon UBA404
ATTTTAAGCTTTGTTAATAAAGATTTTATAAAAACGATGTTCTCGCCTTATGCAGGTGTTATTTTTTGAAAGGATTGATTGCCATAGACGAATCAGGCGATTTAGGACAAAAAGGTTCTAGATATTTTCTAATGGCGGCAATCATTACCTATAGACAAAGAAATTTGTTAAAGACTTACAAGAGTATACCAACTCGTGGTGATGGAAGAACCAAATTTTATAACGCAAGTAAAAAAGAACGTATTAAAGTGTTGCGTGAAATTGCTAATTCAAATGTAAACATAGTTTATGTTTGTGTTGATAAAAAAAATTCTACCTGTTTTACAGAGAGAGGCAACAGTCTCTATTCTGTAGCGTTGGATAAGTTACTTAAATTGGCTTTTGAAGTGTATCCTTACAAAGACATTGAAATTTACATAGATGAAAGTGGATTCATTAAATATGATTGTTTTAAAAATTAGGTAAACCGTGTCTCCCTTTCTTTTAAAAAAAATATTTAGAACGTTAAAAAATCTTCACTCAATAAATGTATCAAAATTGTAGATTATGTTGTGGGGGCAATTCGTACAAAATATGAGAATGGGACGGACGAATTTTATTCCATAATTGAAGAAAAGATATCCAGAGCCCATGAACCATTAAAGCCACGATAAACGCAACCGGTGTCATGGGTCTTATTATGGACATTAGTACTTGTTATTACCAGTATTTAATTCTAATCCTATTTACAAGGCTATACACCGATTTATTCTTCCTCTTTTCTATGTTAAATTTGAATATTAACAATATTAAATATCCCAAAACTAACAATATTAGGAATTGTAGGAGATTATACTCTTATAAATATCCGTTATGGTTTACGGACATCGATTATTCTTGAAAGCAGACATGTCGTAATACGAATTCTCAGACTGTTGAAGACCCGTTACGATTGAAAAAGCCCGTCGCAACAAGAGAATTATTTAAGAAAGTAATATCAACGATTTGAGCAATAATGTTTCATGAAGCCGGACGCCGTTCTGAAAAAGATCGAAAAGTCTCGTGACGATATAATTGCGGAGATGTGCGATATGATAAAGATACCCGCACTGTCTCCGATATACGGAGGCTCGGGCGAGAGCAGACGGGCAGATTATCTTATGCAAAGATTGTCCGGTTTCGATTCTGTAAAAAGAATAGATCTTCCCGACGAAATCGATCCTTCGGTAATAAGATCGAATATACTGGCAAAAAAAGAAGGAAAAGAAGCCGGAACGGTGTGGATCGTATCGCATATGGACACGGTTCCCGCCGGAGATCTGAATGACTGGGACTCCCCTCCTTTCCAACCCGTGGTAAAAGACGGAAAAATTTACGGACGGGGTACCGAGGATAACGGCCAGGCCATAATTTCTTCGATGTTCGCATCCAAATTCATAGAAAAGGAAACACTCACAAAAAAATCAATCGGACTCGCAATGGTGGCCGATGAAGAAAACACAAGCAGAATGGGTGTGGATTATCTGATTAAAAACGGATGTTTCGACAAAGAAGACGTTTTCATAGTTCCGGATTGGGGAAGCCCCGACGGAAAGTATGTTGAAATCGCGGAAAAGAATCTGGTCTGGCTGAATTTCAAAATCATCGGAAAATCCACTCACGGTTCGACTCCGAACAAAGGAGTCAACGCTTTACGGGTGGGATCCCACCTCATAGTCGAACTCGAAAAAGAATTTGAAAAATTATTTTTCATAGAAGATCCCAAATTTATACCCGAGATGTCCACCTTCGCTCCCACCAAGAGCATAAATTATGTGGAAAACGTAAACACGGTACCCGGATACTATGAATTTTCCATGGACATCCGTTTGATACCCCAATACGATATTGATGAAGTTGTAAAGGCCGCAAAGCGGGTTGCATCAAGAGTTGCCGAAAAGTTTTGGGCGGAAATATCGGTTGAAGAAGTTCAACGGCATCTCTCCGGCAAACAGTCATCGACCGAAAGCGAAACATATCTGGCACTCAGGGATTCAATAAAATACGTGACCGGAATCGACGCTTCCCCGGTCGGTGTCGGCGGAGCGACCTGTGCCAATTTCTTCAGAAAAGCGGGTTATGACGCATATGTATGGGAAACCGGCGGAGGAACGCTGCACGCCCCCAACGAATATGTGGAAATAGACAATATAATAACGGACGCAAAAGTTTTCGCAACTCTGTTTTACAGATTATGCGTTTAATCAAACAGACGGTCAAGCATCCATTCCGCGCTGAACTTCTGTATGTCTTCGTATTCCTGACCGTCACAGACGAAAGCAATGGGCTTTCCGATGGTATGCGCTATCGACAATGCGGCACCGCCTTTTGCGTCGGTATCTATCTTGGTAAGGATTATGGCGTCAACGCCGATGGCATCGTTGAAAACCTTTGCCTGTTCCACGGCATCGTTGCCCGCAAGAGAATCGCCCACAAATATTTTCAGATCGGGTTTTGAGATTCTCGCGATTTTCTTCATTTCCTCGATGAGGTTGTTGTTGGTCTGCATTCTGCCGGCGGTGTCTATCAGAACCACGTCTTTTCTTTTTGACTTGGCGTGTTCTATGGCATCGTATGCGACGGCGGCGGGATCGGCATCCTGAGCATGTTTTACTATTTTGGTTCCTAGACGTTCGGCATGAACCGACAGCTGTTCAATGGCACCGGCTCTGAAGGTATCGCAGGCCGCCATGACAACGGTGTTTCCGTCTTTCTGAAGGCGGTTGGCCATTTTGGCAATGGCAGTGGTTTTACCCGTACCGTTTATGCCGACAAACATTATGACTAAGGGTTTTTCGATACCCTTCATCCATTCA
This sequence comes from Methanomassiliicoccaceae archaeon UBA404, assembly GCA_002498605.1. Taxonomy (GTDB): domain Archaea; phylum Thermoplasmatota; class Thermoplasmata; order Methanomassiliicoccales; family Methanomethylophilaceae; genus VadinCA11. The sequence continues at coordinate 24,851 of DAHY01000026.1, forward strand.
TCGAAATCAAACTCGTTGATTTTCAGAACATCGTGAACGGCATCGCGTACCGCCATTTCCACGATTTCGTCCAAACGGAATTTTCTGCTGTATTTTTTGCCGGTCAGGTTTTCCCAAACCCCCTTCTTTATCTCTTCGGCAACAGAAAAAGCCACATCCGCTTCCAAAAGTATTATTTCCAATTCGTCAAGAATGTTGTCAAGGTCTTTGTCCTTGATTTTTTTTCCGAAATCCGCTTCCAAAGGATCGATGGATTCTTTCTTTTTTTCCTTCTCCGCCTTTATTCTTTCACGGCGGGAAAGTTTGGGAACATCGGGTTCCGGTTCAACTTTTACGGTCTCGACAGCTTCCGGTATTTTTTCAATATCGGGTTTCTCCTTATCCTCGTATATTTTCTCTTCGAGGTCTTGGGGAGTTTTTTTAAAAAATCCTTTCAGCTTGCTTTTGAGATTGTTGAACATGGATTCAGGCGTTTTGTCTTGATTCGTATTCGGCGTTTATAGCGGCCGCAAGATTGGTGGCGGCAGTGTTTACTTCCGCGTAGGAGCCGTTGACTTTCTTCAACGATTCTCTGAGTTCTACCACAACGGAACCGATGAAATTCTCGGCTTCGCCGAGTTCTTTGTCGACAGAAACCTTACTGCCTATCCCGACCACCGCGTTTTTGCAATCGGTGACCTTGGCGGTAACGAAAATCGAAGCACCGATCGGCACAAGAATCTCATCGCCTTCTTTCGCTTCCTTGAAAGATTTGAGAGTTTCCATTGCTCTTACGGATTCCTCCAACGAAGTCTGCAGAAGGTTAATCTGCCGACCCAAAGCATCAAGCTGATTCTTGTAGGACTCGAGGACGAGCATAGCCTGACGCAGGTCCTTCTCTTCCATTTTACTCACCGATCTGGTATTTTACGACGTGGTTGGTTACGTCAGCGGGGTTCATCTCGATGATTTCGGAGATTTCGATTTCCCATCTTTTGAGTTTGTGCTGGCTTCCCAAAGTGGAAAGGGCTTTTTCTCTGACGGCAGCCTCGTCCTCGCCCGCCATTTCGACAGAAAATACCTGTCTTCCCTGTCTTCTGTCGGCGTAATCGCCTTTGATAAGGAATGCTTTCATAATGATTACCAAGCCTGTGAACTATATTTAACTAATAAAGCTTTAGGTATCTCATATGGGCAATCTTAAGGATACATTGGTGTCCCGTTCGCCCGGAAAGGGATTTCTGACAGTGTCCGTAACCGGTAAAAAATGCGATCTGATGTGTTCTCACTGCTCGGGAAAGCATCTTGCGGGAATGACGCCGATAAGCGGTCCCGATGAGTTATTGAAGATTGCCGAAGAGTCTTTTTATTCCGGAACAAAAGGAATTCTGATAAGCGGGGGATGCGATAAAAACGGGAAGGTTCCGTTACGCCATTATTTGCCGGCAATACGCAAATTATCGGATCTGGGTCTGAGAGTGAATATCCATCCCGGACTTATCACCGAGGATGAATTACCTCTGTTTTCAAATCTTAAAAAAACGTATCTGTCAATAGATGTTCACCAAGACCCGGAAGTGATAAGAAAGGTTTTTCATCTTTCGGATCCGGATATTTACGCCAAAACCCTGGATGTTGCGCTGTCCGCAGGCTGTAACGTCATACCTCACCTTACCGTCGGACTTTCCGAGAAAGATTTTTTCGAAAGCGTAAAACTTCTAAAAGAAAAAGAAATCAAAGACGTCGTTCTGCTGGGACTGGTTCCCACCGAAGGAACGGAGTTCGAACACCGCATCACAGCAGAAGATGAGATTGTCGGAGCTGTAAAAACTCTCATCGGAACGGGTTTCAACGTGACTCTGGGATGTATGCGGGGCCGAAGAATGAGGAATCTGGAAAGAAGATGTATTGAAGCGGGAATAAGAAAAATAGCAAATCTTTCGCAGGAAACCGAATGTTGGGCAAAATCCGAAGGATACGAAGTCCTCCGTGAAAATATGTGTTGCTGTTTTTCAGAATAATTTTCTTTCCTGTTCGGATTCCAGACCCAAAGTGGCATATCTGCGTCCGATCAGAAACACCGCGGCGTATTCGGGAACTTCGGTTTCCCCTTTAAGAACGAAACGCTCGTCTTTTATTCTTAAATCAACGGGCGACCTCATGGTTATTTTTACCGGTTCGTCGGAATATTCGTCCGGAACCGCCATCTCCAAAGGTTCGAAATCGGTCAGTTCGTCCCTGCTCAACGGGATTACTTTCAACCCCCCTTTTCCGTGAATGGAATGAGGAAGACGGATCAGTCTTTTGATGTCTGCGGTAACCGGGGCATCAACTTCTCCGCTCAGACGTATTTTTACGTCTCTGTCCATAACCCTGACTAACATTTCCTGTGCGGTTCTGTCCAGGGTTGCCATCGTATTTTTCTCAAACATCATTTTTTGCGAACTTCTCACGTCATTCTGAACCTTTTCAACGGTTTTGTAATGACTTGTTTTCAGAGAAGGATATGCCAGACGCAAAGTTTTGGAATCCATTTCGCAAAAGTCTTCGACAACGGTTTCCAAACCGTTCCTCATACGTTTTTTCCACCCGCCGGAATTCTCAGGGGGGATTTCACGGTCCTTTGCCACATTGGTCCGTTTGCCGATACCGGTGTTGAAAGTGGAGGTAGGAACGCGTTTGTAGGGAAATACCCAGTCCATGTCGAGTCCCGAACCCATGACATAATCGACAATCTCTCTTCTTTCGGCAGAACCCAGCGAAAGGACGTCCCCCATCATCACATGGGCGTGATATCCTCTTCCGCCGGAGAAGGTTATGCGTACGTCGTCATAATCAAAACCCAAATCCCCGAAAAGATACGAATCGCAAAGTTTGATCATTTCCGAACGGATATGTCTGAGCATCTCCGGATAAGTCATTTTGTCCGCGCCTTCGAGATGATCCGCATCCAAATCGAAAATCAATTCAGCGCCCATCCATTCTTTTTCTTCCATGGTGGGAGCGTCCGGATGTCTGTAGTATGCCGTGGAATAGTAACAGTGGGCGGGGACGTTCGAAGCAACGAATCTCCACAGTTCATTGCCGTTGGAAAAAGAAATGTGTCTCTGCATCATATTTTTTCCGAAATGCATAAAACCGAACTCCCTTCGGGTAAAACGGTCCGGTAAAATCGGAGAGTTTTCCTTGTAATATTTCCTGACGCATTTCAGGAGAAAACGGGAGTCTCTGTCCATACACCCGTTTAGTACGGGGAACGTATAATTATTTGTCCGTGGCTAAGGAGTCCTATGACCGAAAAGGTCCCGATTTACGACAATCACATACATATGAGCCCTTCCGGGCGGAACATCGACGCAATCCGCGAGTTCGCTGCGGCAGGCGGAACGGGATTCACTCTGGTGACTTTGCCGTACAAAGAAGTTATAATCGATTCAGGCAAAGATTTTGCGGAATCCTTTGAAATAACGTACAGAATGGCTTCTTTGGTCAAAAAACACACAGACCTGAAATTGAACGTAGCGGTGGGTCCTTATCCGATTTTACTGCCGGGTCTTGCCGAAAAATACGGTTTGGAGACTGCGACGGAGATTATGATTGAAGGAATGGAAATCGCGGGAAAAGGCGTTGCGGAAGGAAAATCTCAGGCTTTGGGTGAAATCGGAAGACCTCATTTTCCCGTATCGGAAGATATATGGGACGCATCAAATCATATTCTGCAGACCGGAATGACGATTGCCAAAGAAAACAGCTGTCCGGTCATAATCCACAGCGAAGCCGGCACAACAGAAACAAACAGATCTCTGTCGGAAATAGCCCGCAAAGCGGGATTGGAGCCTTCAAAAGTAATCAAACATTCCTCGCCCCCTTTCGTGACCGATGAGGAAACTTACGGTATAATGCCCTCGGTCCCCGCATCGAGAAGTTACATAAAAGAAGCAATCGGAAAAGGTTCCGACCGTTTTATGCTGGAAACCGATTACTACGACGATCCCGAAAAACCAGGTGCCAGAATGTCGGTGAACACAGTTCCGAAACGTATCAAGGCAATGCTGGTAAACGGTGAAATGTCTTCTGAAAATGTGTATAGGGTATGCGAGGAGATACCGAACCTCATGTTCCGTTCCTGATAATCTTTTTGAACATGAGCGGGGTTATACGTGAATATGAAGGCAAGTGTGCTCTGTGTTTATAACGAAGGCTCGTTACCCGGAACGGCGTACATAGGAGCCAAAGGATTTTCCCTGTTGGTGGAAGTGGACGGAGAACGCACTTTGTTCGGAACGGGAATGAGACCCCGTTATCTGAAGCATAACATGGAACATCTTGAGATAAGCCCGGATTCCATAACCCGGGCCGTAATATCCCACGGTCACGCGTCTCATGCCGGAGGTCTCGGATATCTTTTATCGGAAAGGGAAGAGTCTCTTCCGGTTTACGCTCCTGCCGAAGCCTGGGGTAAAAAAAGCAGGTTTTCCAAAGACGGTATCGGCTTATCCAAGTATACCGAATCCAAATGCGAAAGAATTGATATCGACGGTTGGACGGCATTGAGCAAACACCTGTTTCTTACGCCCCCTATTTGGTCCGGCAACGTTTCGGAATCATTCATGGTAATGGCCGGCGGCAAACGTCCCGTCTTATTGTGCGGATGTTGCCATTGCGGCGTGGAACAGGTAACGGAACTCGTCAAAGAAAAATTCGGAGAATATCCCAAATCCCTGATAGGCGGTCTCCATTTGGAGAAAGTTTCGAAAGATATATCATATCATACCGCTGAGGTTCTGAGAGACACCGAATGTCAGGATTTGCATCTCAACCACTGCACCGGACCGAAAGGCGCCGTAAGGCTGAGAGAAGTTCTGTCGCTTGAAGGTGTAAACGAATTCATCGTCGGTGATAAATTGGAATACAGACTGGGACTCAAAGGAGCGGATGCGGAATGAATTGGAAATGGAGAGTCAGAACAGCCTTAATGTTTACAGTACTCACGGTCCTGCTTGCGGCAATCGGATGGGTCGTGGGATATTTCGTCTACAATCCGTTTGCCGGGCTTATAGTAATGACGGTACTGGCGGTCATCATGATAATAACCTCGACCGTATTTTCAAAGAGCCGTGCGCTGAGATCAAACAGAGTGCGTCTGGTTACCGAAATCGAGGAACCCCGTTTGTACGGAATTGTCCGCAAAGTTTCTCAGATGGCGGATATTCCGATGCCCGAAGTCGGCATTACGAATGATTATATGCCCAACGCCTTCGCCACCGGCAGAGGTCCCAAAGATGCGGCGGTTGTCGCGACAAGGGGATTGCTGAATATGCTTAACGATGACGAATTGGAAGGCGTCATCGCCCATGAGATATCCCATGTAAAGAACCGTGATATTTTTGTGATGTCCGTCGCGGCGGCCGTGTCCGCCATAATAGCCTACATGGCCCGCATATCTCTGTATTCCACTATGTTTGCCAGAGACGATAGAAACAATCCGGCGATGATACTGGTTGCGGTCGTGGGATACATAACACTGCCTTTTGCCGCGTTATTGGTTCAATTGGGAATATCCCGAAACAGGGAATTCCTCGCGGACGAGTCTGCGGCAAAACTAACAAAGAAGCCCGAAGCTTTGGCAAACGCGCTGATGAAAATAGAACAGGGTTGCAGCAGTCCGAAAAACGATTACAACAATCCTGCCTATTCTTCGGTATGGATATCCAACCCCGAAGGAAGGAAGAAGTCCCTTACCAGGACTTTGTTCAGCACCCACCCCGATACAAAGGACAGAGTCGACCGTCTTGCAGACATGGCCGCCGAATACGGAAGGCTCGTCAACAGATCCAACTACGGATTCTGAACAGACCGATTACTTCACGGGTTCCCATTTGGAAATCTCGTTCACCTTTGAAAGAGTGGAACCTTTCCTGATTTCTTCACGGGTTCTGTTTTCGTGTTCGTGAACGTCCAAAGCGCGGTTGGCGATTTCCACAGCCTCTTCTTTGGGAACAACGATGAGACCGCTTTCGTCGCCGATAATCCAATCCCCGGTACGGACCCATTGTCCGCCGATGCTGATTTCGATGCCTATTCCGCCGTATCCTTTGGGTTCTCCCGCGCAGGGAACCGCGGTCCTTGCAAAAGCCGGAAATCCCATTTTTCTGATATCGTCGATGTCGCGTATGTTTCCGTTGATTACGATTCCGGAACAGCCCGCAATCATGGCAGACGTTGAGGCCAACTCCCCCCAGACCGCCATCCATCCTTCTCCCGCATCCACCACGATAACGTCTCCGGGTTTTGCCCGATCTATGGCTTCCACGGGTTTTGCCCAATCTCCGTTGGCGGTCTGAACCGTCAGAGCCCGCCCGACCATTCTTTCTCCGTCTTTGATATACGGGGTAAGACCCAGAATTATCCCCTTCTTGTGATACGCGTCCGAGATGTTGCAGGTGGAAACTCTTGAAAAGGCTTCAAACAATTCGTCTTCGGTGTATTTCTTGGCCAATTGGGTGTCCACCTCAATTCCGTCCATGGATTTTTTGACGGAAACCGTTGCGGCTTTGACATCTTTGGCTTTCAGAATGCCTCCGCCGACTATAACCACGGAAGCGCCGGATTTTACGTAATCTCCGGCGTTTTCGGCCGTTATTCCTCCGGCAACCGCAACAGGAATATCAACTTCTTTGACAATATTTTCCAAAATTTTCAAAGGAGGAGCTTCCCCCTTCATCTGAGTGTCTATTCCCATGTGAAGACAGATGTACGCAACACCCAGATCGGAAACTTCCTTTGAACGTTTTACCTTATCCTGAACGTTAATCATGTCCACCATGATTTCCGTACCGTACTTTCTTCCCGCGGAAACGGCTTCGATAACGGTGGAGTTGTCGGCCAGACCCATTACGGTAACGATATCCGCACCTGCTTTCGCGGCTATTTCCACTTCGAAAGCACCGACATCCATGGTTTTCATATCCGCGATTATTTTCTTGTCGGGAAATTCGGTTTTGAGCAGACGGATAACGTCAGCGCCTCCGCTTTTTATCAAAGGAGTACCGGCCTCTATCCAGTCGGCACCGCCCTCAACCGCGTCTCTGGCTATCGGTAAAACACGGCTTACCTGCATAATGTCGAGGGCCACCTGAAGAACAGCGCACATGTTCACGGAATCCGTGGGTGCTTATTTACATCTATTGATGCGGCATCCGTTGGACGGCCGTCAGCGGCAATCGGATGAAAATCAACAAACGATTGATAAAAATAGAGCTAACATGATGCCATTAATCCGATTGGGAAAGAATCTCATTGAAAAACCCGGGAACAGAATATAATGGATCTTAGTTACGATATCGATGAAAAACCAAAATTGACGGATTTGATAATTTTCGGCCTGCAGTGGCTGGCCGTAAGCATTCCTTCCATACTTATCATCGGCAAAGTGGTCGGCGATCTTCACGGAGGTTCGGCAATCATATATTTTCAGAAACTGTTTCTTGTCACCGCCGTCATTCTTATCGTCCAGATATATCTGGGTCATAAACTTCCGTTGGTGATAGGCCCGGCTTCCGTTCTTCTGATAGGCATAATGGCAAGTCTTGATGCGGGATTCGGAGCCATCAACGCATCCATACTCATCGGAGGTCTGATTTTAGCGGCAATAGCAGGTCTGGGTCTTTTCAAATATCTGCAACGTTTATTCACTCCGCGCGTCATCGTTGTTGTTCTGATTCTGATAGCATTCACACTGGCTCCCGTTATACTCAATCTCACGATCGACGGCGGCGGCACGGTGTCGCCGACTCACGCATTCTCATTTGCCATGGTGTTCGCTCTTGTGATTTTCACAGCAAACGGATTGTTGAAAGGCGCATTGAAATCCATACTGGCATTGTTGGCTTTGATCTTCGGAAGTCTGGCATATGTTCTGATTTTCGGTTCGGTTCCCCTGCTGTCCGAAGGCGCTCCGGTATTTGCGATTCCCGCAGAGATCGTCGGACCGCTGGCAATACCCGACATAGGTGTGCTGGCAGCCTTCCTGATATGTTTCCTGGCACTTGCCGTTAACGATTTGGGGTCCATAGAATCGGTGGGCGGAATACTGAAAGCCGACGATATGGAAGGCCGGGTGAAACGCGGAGTCACGGTTACGGGTCTGGGTAATGCGCTTTCAGGTTTAACGGGAGTAATCGGTTCGGTAAACTTTTCGTTGAGTCCCGGTGTAATCGCCGCTACAAAATGCGCGTCAAGGTATGCTCTTGTCCCCACCGGCCTGATATTGATTGTGTTGTCCCTGTCCCCTTTTGCACTGGGATATCTGGGAAGCATACCCGGACCGGTCATCGGCGTGGTTCTGGCCTTTGTGATGGCTTCGCAGATATCTGCGGGACTGATGATGGGACAGAAAACCGCGGCGGTAAAAACATTCGAAGACGGTATGATTGTCGGAGTCCCGCTTCTTCTCGGAATCCTGGTATCTTTCCTCCCGGATGCGGTTGCTTCGGGATTTCCAGCAATCATCGCTCCGATAGTCACCAACGGTTTTGTTGTCGGCGTCGTTACGGTTCTGATACTGGAACATCTTGTTTACCGGAAAAGAAGCACGGATTGAATTCTATAACGAATTCTCCGGTATCCGATTCTGTCCGTATTACGAACACTCGGATATGTTTTAGGTAAAGAGAGTAACGGTTATAATATTCAAAGTAAGAAAGATTGTTTACTATTATAAAGTTCAAACGTATTTTACGTTTGATAGAAATTATTATAACGTATTATAACCAATTTATTATGAGTTTATACGTGTTATACGTTTGAGGTTATACAATGCTAATAAAACATACTGTTGAAAACTACAAATCGTTGAAAAACAAAACGGAGTTTTCCATGGAAGCGTATATGCGCGATTCCAGAAATAAAGAAACGATATTCAACTTATCAAAAGGATTGAATATTCTCCCTTTGGCATGTATATACGGTCAAAATGCGTCCGGAAAATCTAATGTAATCGATTCAATAGCGTTTTTAAGATATCTCGTTATCAATTCGAAAGATTTTGAAAAGAAAGAGCTAATTCCAGTAAGAAGTTTCGAATTTGATGATACCTCTCGCAACGAAGCTACAAAAATTTGCATTGATTTTCTGAATGAGGAAAGGTATCGCTATGCGGTATCAATCAAGGATGGAAAGGTTTCCGAAGAAACGCTAAGCTCGAAAAATGATTTGCTGTTCAAAAGAAAAGGTGACAAGGTGGAAACCGGTAAACAGATTCCCAAAGAAGAAAAAAATAAAGTGGAATTTGTTATGAGTCTTACAAATGAAAATTCTCTTCTCTTATCAAAATGTTCACAATTCAATATTAAATTCATTGAAAACGCATATAACTGGTTTTATGAAAAACTACATCCGATTCGTGCAGGTGGACCTACGTCACCATCGCCGGGAAGAATGGAAAATGCTTTGAAAAAACATGGTTCGAAAATAATCGATATGCTTAACTTGGCTGATTTTGGAATTTCGAACATAATTGTGGAAGAAATGGAGGCTGACATACCTCCGAAAGAATTAACAAAGTTCATTGAGGCTATGAAATTATTTGGTTCGGACGAACTTAGAGGCATTAAATATGATGTCGAGCACGAAATCTCATCATCGCAAGGAGATTCGAAAAAATATATTCTACCGTTTGAAGAAGAATCGGACGGCACGAAAAAGATGTCCAGTCTCATAATATCATGGATAGACGCGTTGGAAGCGGGTGGCGTATTGATAATCGATGAACTTGAATCTTGTCTGCACCCTCTTTTGGTAGACTTTTTGATTAGTTATTTTGCAGAAAGGGACATAAACAAAAACGGAGCGCAACTCATATTCACAACACACGATGCCGGATTAGCCAAACGGAACAAGTTCAGACGGGATCAGGTTTGGTTTACTGCAAGGGATCCGGCGGTAGGAGCTACAAGCCTTTACTCCTGGTTGGATTACGACATTCGCTCCGATCTTGAATTTACGGATAACTATTTAGCAGGCAGATTCGGCGCAATTCCCGATATAAAGAGGGTGGAAAAGGATATATGACTCGAAGAGCGGGAAAGAAGTCAACATCGTTATTCTACATTTTTACTGAAGGGGAAGTCACAGAGAAACAATACTTTGATAAGAATTCTTTCGGAGAACGTCCAAGAGCAGATAGGAAATTCCCTATAATCAATAAGGGAGGCAGGAGAGGAAATGATTCCAAAAGTATGCAGATGTGGGTTGAAAACACTTTGTCGACTGTTCGTATCAGAAAAAATGATTTTGTTTGGATTGTGATTGATAAAGATGAAAATGACCCTGAAGATTTGCGAGCTTTAAGTGATTGGTGTAATCAAAAAGGGTACAAATTAGCGTTATCCAGTCCGTTATTCGAGTTTTGGTTTGCAATACATTTTCAATACATAGAGGAAGCCTTCAACAAGGAGGACATATACGAATGTTTGAACACACGTCTGGGATGCAGATATAACAAAACTGACGATTATAAAGATATACTTTCAAATTACACAGATGCTGCGATAAAGAATGCGAAAAATCTTAGAAAAAAAATTGGCAGAGATCAATATTGTACTCACGTCCCTTTTACAAATGTAGATCGATTGGTAGAAGACATACGTGATTTTATGCGCAGAGGCTGAATATATCTTGTCCTATAATCTAAATCAAGATTACCGATTACCGACTATTGTGTATCATCACGGTTTGGTTTCTTAAAATAGGACAAATTTGTTAATTTCATCGACTTACAGAGTTATTCGATCCATATGAACGGCGTAAGTACCAGACTGAGTTTGATTATGATAAGTTGCCACTCAGCTCGCCCGTCTATCATCAATGGAACAGCTCGAAAACGTTCATCACCGTGGCATTGCGACATACGTTGCCAGGTTTAACATTCTTTCCCGAAAAGATTTATCTGAATTGCACTCTAAGGTAACGTTATGGCTTCAGGAAAAAGGAAAATTGTGAAAGAAGGCAGGCCTGTCCTGGACAAAAACAGGATTTCGTTGATGTTTGTCGACATCAACAACGATCTGCAGTCTCAGGTAGCCGAATATTACGCAAATAAATTCTATCCGAAAGTATACCAGGCATTCAGTGGCGGACCCGAGCCCGGCACGGTGGATTGCGATCTGATAATAACAATGTACGAACGCGGCGAGGACATCAGACGTCAAAGATCCAAAGATTTCAAAAGCGAATTTTTACCGGAAGGCTACGATTACGATTATGTGATATATATGCACAAATCGGTTTTTGATGAATACGCGGATAAAACCGTTTGGAAAGGCAAACAGATACTGGCGGACATGGGCACCCGTGATGATTTCAAAGCAACCGACGACAGGGAACTCGCCGAAGAACTGTGGAATATGAATCTGCGCATCCGTGATTGGGTGAAGGAAACTTTGGCGGATCCCGAAAACCTGAAGAAACTGATATCCGCATAAACATATCCCCGTACACCTTCGGACACAGCCTACGATATCCTTTTATTAAGGGGCTAGTCATAATGAAAGAAGTGGACGAGGAGACGGTTAGGGCAATATGGAAGGCTTTGAAAGACGACAGAGTAACAACTTCCGAAGCCGCGGACAGACTTGAAGCCGTATTCAATGAGAAATGTCCGGACGAACTTGCAAAAACATTTACTAAACTGAGGAAGAAAGGTTTGATTAAAGGAAAGATATCGCCTGAAAAAGGCGGTTGGACATGGTGGGCGGACGAAGAATGCCGCTCAAACGACATCACGGGAAGGGTATGAAATGGCAAATTATCAGGACGGAGACATACAAACGGCATGGGACGAAATTCTTGCATCGGAACATTACAGGAACGCGGTCTCCGGCATTGCCGCGGGATACCCCGATGTAAAATCCGTGAACGTGAAATATTCCGACATAGACGCTTACGATCCGGACTTTGCGCTGTTTGTTTTGAAAAATCCGGACAGATGCATAAAAATAGGAAAAGAAAGAGTCCGTTCGCTGATGCCCCCCGACTGGGACGGAAAAGAACAGATTAATCTCAGATTGGTAAGTCTGCCCAGGGACGCCAATATAGACATAAGAAGAATAAGGGCAAAGCATCTGGGAACACTGGTCGCGGTTGACGGTTTGGTAAGAAAGGTCACAACCGTCAGACCAAGAATGACTTATGCGTTATTCACTTGTGCCAGATGCGGTGCGGAACAATGGATTCCGCAGAAAGGAATGATTCTCAACGAACCGATTATGTGCAGCAATCCCGACGGAAGCTGCAACAAACAATCCACCAGATTCATGCTTGACGACAAAAGTTCCATGTATATCGATACGCAGAAAATCGAGATACAGGAAAGTCCCGAAGGTCTCAGGGGAGGAGCTCAGCCCGAAAGGCTGTCCGGATTCCTGGAAGACGACATATCCGGTGCGGTTACCGCGGGTAACCGGGTCACCATGAACGGAATAATCCGTTCTTCGGAGAAACAGGAACGGGACAAATCCACGGTTTTCGATATTTACATGGATGTTATGTCAATCGAATTCGAACAGCATGAATATGACGATATACAGATAACCGAGGAAGACGAAAGAAAGATTCTGGAGATGTCGAGAGATCCGGAACTTTATAAGAAAATAACCGCGTCCATATCACCCACAATTTATGGTCTGGAAGAAGTAAAACAGGCGCTGGCTCTTCAGCTGTTCGGCGGAAGTCATAAGGAAATGGATGACGGGACCTCGATAAGAGGGGATATGCACATTCTTCTCATAGGAGATCCCGGTGTGGCAAAATCCCAGCTTTTGAGATACATGGGAAGTTTGGCCCCCAGAGGGATATACACCTCCGGAAAATCCGCCAGTGCGGCGGGTCTTACCGCGGCGGCCGTCAAAGACGATTTCGGTGACGGAAGATGGACTCTTGAAGCCGGAGCGCTGGTTTTGGCCGACAAAGGATTGGCCTGTATAGACGAATTGGACAAAATGACCAATCAGGACAGGTCTTCGTTGCACGAGGCCATGGAATCACAGAAAATATCGGTGGCCAAAGCAGGAATAACCGCTACTTTGCAATGCAGGTGTTCGATGCTGGCGGCGGCCAATCCCAAATACGGAAGATTCGAAGACACCGACACGATAACCAATCAGATAGATCTTCCCCCGGCGCTTATGTCGCGTTTCGATATGATTTTTGTCCTGACCGACAAACCCGACAGAGAACGCGACAAAGACATTACGGGACATATTCTGAAAGCACACCGTCGCGGACAGGTCAGAGCCGTAAAATCCGAAGAACATCTCGAAGGCATCAACGTTTCGAAAATAATCGAAGATACCGACAACATACGGCCGTACTACGACATAGACACTTTGAGAAAATACGTGGCATATTCGAAACGCATAGTTCCGGTGATGACCGATGAAGCCGCCAGGATAATCGAGGAGAGCTATCTCAATATCAGAAAAATGGGCGAAGGCGAAAACGCTTCGGTTCCCATAACAGCCAGACAGTTGGAGGGGTATGTGCGTTTATCCGAAGCTTCGGCCAGAATGAGGCTGAGCAACATAGTAACGGACGCGGACGCCAACAGAGCCGTCGATATGGTCGAATATTATCTCGGTAAAATCGCCGCACCCGACGGAGGGCAGTGGGACATAGACAGAATGGCCACCGGCATAACGAAGAAAGACCGCGACAGTGCCAAAGTCGTCAGAGAAATCATAACTCTGTTCGGATCGGACACCGGAATCTCAATGGAAGAAATAATCAAACACTCGGGTGAAGAAGGTCTCAGCGAAGACAATGTAAGGAATGTTGTCAAAAAGATACACGAAGCGGGGGACATATTCACACCTTCGCCCGGAATGTACAAGAGGGCTTGATATGATCAGAGCCAGATTGCACAGGCGCGGGGACGAATGGCTGCTTGCCGCCTGCGACGAAGAATTGGCGGGACAAACCTTTTCCGAAGGAAAAGTGAAGATAGTGCTGTCGGAAAAATTCTACGGAAACGAACCCATGACCGAAGAAGTCCTGGGAGAACGGATGGGGTCGGTAACGATGATGAATCTCTTCGGCGACAAAGCAATCGCCGTCGGCATCGAAAAGGGATACGTATCCCCGGAAAACGTAATTATCGTGGCGGGAATAAAACACGCACAGGTGATTTTGTTATGAGATTCTGTGTCAGATGCGGCGCCGATGTGGAAAATCCGATTGACGGGTTATGCATAGAGTGTTATCTTGACGGCCGCGAATTCACCTCATTGCCCGAATATATCGATTTGGAAGCCTGCGCGGTATGCAAAGAATTCTACGTCGGAGGGAAATGGGTTCCGGACGAAAAACGGAGAACAATAGAAGATTCCGCCGTTGACAACATGTATATTCTGGAAGACTGCAGAGTTTTATCCATAGCCACCCGATCCAAAATGCAGGATCCGAAAACTTATAAAGTGAATATCACAACGGATTTATCGGTCAGAGGAACCCCGGTCACCTCCGAATCGGAGACCGTGGTAAGAATAAAGAACACAGTCTGCAAGAGATGTTCCAGAGTCCAGGGAAGTTATTACGAATCCATTTTACAGATCCGTTCGGAAGAACGGACATTGGACGGAGACGTGGTAAACGACGTAATCAAAAAAATAACCAGATACGTTGATTTCCAATCAAAGAACAACCGTCAGTATTTCATATCCAAAACCGAAAAAATCCACGGCGGCGTAGACTTTTACATTTCATCGCTGGCTTTGGGAAAAATACTGGCAAAAATGATATCCGACAAATACTGCGGAGACAGTAAAGAATCTTTCAAACTCGTCGGAAGAAAGCCGGACGGACAGAACATGTACCGTGTCACATACCTTGTACGTCTTCCCAGGTTCAAAGAAGGAGACGTCGTGATATTCAAAAACGGATATTACAGACTGAAAAGAATTCTTCCCGCCGGAGGCCGTTTGGTTTCTCTGAAAGATTTCAGAGACAAACACGTTCAACGCGCCGATATGCCTCTGCTGAAAGTATATCGCACAGAGGACGAATTCATGGAAGCCACGGTCATAAGCGGAAATCCCCCGGAAGTGCAGGTTTTGAACCCGCTGACTTATGAAACAATGGACATGAAAGTTTCCAAAGACGTGGAAATAGGAAGTCAGATCAAAGTCATCGACATAGACGGTATTCTCCATTATGTGCCGTAAACATTTATTCAGTACTTCCGCCATCCCGGGATTATGATAAAATTGCCGGAACCCGTAGAGGATGTGGTTTTCAACTTGCTGAGGGCATCCAATACCATACTGCCGAAAGATGTCGGTTGGGCGCTTGAAGCCGCCGCGGCATGGGAATCCAATCCGACGGCATATTCCCAGCTCGGTGCGATAATGGACAATGTCCGCAAATCCGAGTTACTTTCAAGACCTATGTGTCAGGACACCGGTATTCCGATATTTTACGTCAGAGGCAGGTTCGATTCTTCCGTAGCGGAAGATATAAAAAAGGGCCTTATACGGGCAACCAAAGAGATTCCGCTGAGACCGAATACCGTGGATCCCATATCCCGTGAACCTTACGAAAATAATCTCGGGGAAGGCATGCCCATCATTCATTTCACTCCCACCGATGATAATTTCACAGAAATTACGGTTATGCCTAAAGGCGCGGGTTCCGAAAACATGACAAAACTGGTCATGCTGAATCCTTCCGAAGGCAGGGAAGGAATCGTAAAAGCCGTAACCGACGCCGTTCTTGACGCCGAAGGCAAACCCTGTCCCCCCGGGGTAATCGGAATCGGAATCGGAGGCACGGCGGACAAATCCATTCTTCTTGCCAAAGAAGCTTTGCTGATGCCGACAGGCGATGAAAATCCTGACCCCGTTCTCAATGAACTGGAAGAAGAAATTTTTATAAAACTGAATTCCAGCGGATTGGGCCCCATGGGATTGGGGGGAGCAACCACGGTTTTGGGGGTCAGAGCAAAAAAAGCCGCGTGCCATACCGCAAGTCTGCCGGTGGCCGTGAATATCGGTTGCTGGGCGACGCGGAGGGCTTCCGCCAGAATATACGACCATGAAGTAAAGTATTCTCAGGAGGGATTCTTCTGATTCTCAATTCTCCGTTGGACGAAGCGACAGTCCGTTCTTTGACGGTGGGCGACACAGTGTATCTGAACGGTCCGATAATCACGGGACGGGACGAAATGCACATGAGGGCTTTGAAAACAATCCGTGCCGGCGATGAAGTTCCCGAAGAAATTTACGATTCCGTGCTTTATCACTGCGGTCCGATAATGACAGAATCCGGAAATAAATGGATACCGGTGGCCGCAGGACCCACAACCAGTGCCAGAATGAACGATTTGACTCCGGAAATGATTGAGAAATTCCATATTAGGGCGATAATAGGCAAAGGCGGAATGTCTCCCGAAGTCGCAGAGGCCATGAAAACATACGGTTGTGTCTATTTGGCCGCGGTCGGAGGCACTGCGGTATCGTTGGCCGAAGGGTTGGGCGAAAGCACAGGATCTTATTGGAATGATTTGGGCATGGCCGAAGCAATCTGGAAATTCAACGCCAACAATTTCGGACCGCTGACCGTTGCCATAGATACCAAAGGCGGCAATCTTTACGATGAAGTGCGCAAGAAGATTAAACGCTGATTATTCCTTTTCTTCCTCGTCGGGACTGTCGTCTATGATTCTGATATTGCCGGGATGAGTCCTGGTCCAGGCCATGTAAATCAACACAAACATAATCAGGAATAATGCCGCAACTCCTCCCATCAGTGCAAACAGATGAGGAAGATCGTATCCCCAGTACGTTGTCTCCGGGGCGAGTGTGAGTTGAACGTTCAGCTGTACTTCCGCCTTATCTCCGAGTTTAATGTCGTCATCGGCTGTTTCCCAATCGATGAAGCCCCCTTTTTCAATGGAAATCTTATATGTTCCGGACTCCAAGTTAAGTTTACAGATTCCGTTCTTGTCCGTGGTTCCCAATATAATCGTATCTTTTTCGATGTTCTTTACGGTTATTTTGGCGCCGTTGATACCGACGTTAAGATATTCAACGGAAATGTCCACGGCGATTGAAGGCGTCGAAATGAATCCGTCCGTATACTTATCGATGTCTCCTAAATCGATTTTATAACTGCCCGGGCTGCCGGTTATACTTTTTGGATGGCATACCTCGGATTGTCTTATCTGTTCGGGGGTTCTGAATTCTATTATGACCTAACTGTCGGGAATATCATCTTTATCGGCAGATACGGGTAAACTGACTGTAAATTCGCCCTTAAAATTGGTTACGGTTCCGTACCACACGTCCTTGGATTCATCGCTGATATTCCAATTCAAGAGAACTTCTGTGTTTCTGACGGGACTGTTTTCAAAATAAACAGTGCCGGTGAATACAGTGGAGTCGGGAGCGGCATCCGCTTCGTCAACGGTACACGCTAATCCCATGGGTATCAGAAAAATTGCCACCATCAGTAATACGGCCGCGCGCCCTCTCATACAAACGCAATCTACCGCCGCAGTTATAATCCTTCTTTTATCCTATCGTAAATTTCCGATATGAAATCAAAAGATTTTATGTAACGCATTTAAGGAGTCGTATCAATTAATTCGATTATACGGATAATAACATCGTTTCAAACCTCAAATTGAATGATGAATACTAAATACCTGTAATACTAGTGGTTAAGGATAGTGCATCCGAATGATAGAGCGGTCTGACAAGGAGTATACAAAGGAAGAAGTTCTGAGCGTAATGGAACCTCTTATTTCAACATGGTTCACGGAACGGTTCGATGCCCTCACAGAACCGCAGGCCAAGGCCATACCGTTGATTCATGACAGAAAAAACGTTCTTGTGTCATCCCCCACCGGATCCGGAAAGACACTTACCGCATTTACCAGTATAATCAACGAATTGACCAAGTATGCCTCGGAAGGCAAATTGGAAGAGAGAATTTATTGTGTTTACATCTCGCCGCTGAAGGCTTTGGCCAATGACGTAAACAGGAATCTCAACGAACCTCTTATGCAGATGGAAGAAGTCGCCGAAAGAAACGGAATGCCGTCGCCCGGAATACGGGTTGCGGTGCGTTCCGGCGACACGCCTCAAAGCGAAAGGCAGAAAATGGCAAGACGCCCGCCTCACATCCTTATCACAACCCCGGAGTCACTGGCACTCATAATGTCTTCTCCGAAATTCAAAGAGAAGTTCAAACAGGTGGAATGGGTCATACTTGATGAAATTCACGACATATGCGATTCAAAAAGAGGGGCCTTCCTGTCGCTTACGCTGGAACGTCTGAAAGATTGGTGCGATGTCGATTTTACCAGAATCGGATTATCCGCGACGCTGGCCCCCATGGAGGCCATTGCCGGATATCTTGTGGGAAACAACCCGGACGGATCGGTACGCGACGTAACCATAGTGGAATCCGATTCGAAAAAACAATTGGATTTGAAAGTTATCTGTCCCGCCACCGATATGACAACGCTTTCTTCGGACATGGTCAACTCCATGATGTACGACCAGCTGAAGGAAATGATTGACGAGCACGAAACAACGCTGGTATTCACAAACACACGTTCCGGTGCCGAAAGCGTTGTTTACAAACTGAAAGAACGGGGATTGGAAAACATAGAGGTTCACCACAGTTCCCTCGGACGGGAAATAAGACTGGATGTGGAAGAACGGCTTAAAAAAGGAGAAATCAAATGCGTGGTTTCCTCCACCTCTCTGGAACTGGGCATAGATATCGGTTCGGTCGATCTGGTCTGTCAGATAGGTTCGCCAAAATCCGTGGCCAAAGGATTGCAGAGAATAGGCCGGAGCGGTCACAGCTTCGGACAGGTCGCAAAAGGGCGTTTGCTGGTTTTCGATCCCGACGATTTGGTCGAATGCGCGGTTATGTGCCGTGCCGCCCACAGAGGGGACATAGACAGAGTCGGTATACCGGAAAACAGTCTCGATGTGCTGTCCCAGACAATCGTCGGCATGAGTCTGGATAACAGATGGGATGCCGACGCGGCGTATGAATTGGTCAAAGGATCTTACTGTTACAGAAATCTTCCCAAAGAAGAATTCATGGGCGTAATCAAATATTTGGGAAGCAGGGACGAATTCGAAGGCGTTTATTCAAGAATCTGGTATGACGAAGAAGAAAATCAGTTCGGCAGGAAGAAAGGAGCCAGAATGATTTATTACATGAATCTTGGAACCATACCCGAAGAAGCGAACTACAGAGTGATAACCGGTCACGGCACCATGGCCGGAGAGCTTTCCGAAAAGTTTGTAGAACGTCTGTCGCCGAGAGACGTATTCGTTCTGGGCGGACGGTCGTACGAATTCGTCCGGTCGAAAGGGATGACCGCCCATGTAAAAGAGGCGACCGGAAGAAAACCCACGGTTCCTTCCTGGGCCGGAGAGATGTTACCCAGATCTTTCGATTTGTCTATGGATATCGCAACATTCAGAAAAGAAATGTCCGAAAATATCAACAAAAACACAAGAGAGCTTCTTGATGACATGATTGAGGATCTGGATATTGACGAAGGCTCCGCCAGAAGCATAGTGTCCTATTTCAGAGAACAGATTTCCGTAACGGGATTCATTCCCGATTCCGATAAACTGGCTATAGAGGAATACATCGATCCCGCCGGCAATCAGAGACTCGTGTTCCATTATCCTTTCGGAAGAAGAGTAAACGATGCGCTGTCCAGAGGTTACGCGTACAGACTCACGAACTTACTGGGAACAAACGTTTCGGTCACGGTTTCGGACGACAATTTCATGATAGGCACCTCCCGCAAAGTCGACATGTCCAAAATAAAGGGGATGCTGAAATCGAAAGATCTGGAACAGATTCTCAGGAAAGCCATCAAAGATTCGGAAATATTCAAACTCAGGTTCAGGCACACGGCTTCCCGCAGTTTCATGATACTGAGAAATTACATGGGGCGTCCGATTTCGGTAAACAGACAGCAAATCCGATCGTCCTATCTTCTCGAAGAATTGGGCAACATGGAAAACATGCCCGTAATCGAAGAAACTTACAGAGAGATTATGGAGGACGACATGGACATACGCAATGCCGAATACGTCCTCAGTCTGATCGAAGAGGGAAAGATGGGGGTTGAGATTATACCCTGTACCGGCACGCCGTCTCCGTTTGCCCACAGCGCAATCATTTCGTCTTTCTCCGACATAGTTCTCATGGAAGACAGATCCGCTCTGCTGAGAGAACTTCACCGCAAAGTCCTGTACCGTGCTTTGGGGGACTCCGTCAAAGATTTCGAATTTGAGGAAGACCAGGTCATCCCGTATTTCAGAGAAAAAATCGGACGGGTGCAATCAAAAGAAGACATTGTGCCGATGTTACTGAGAACGGGTCCTTTACAGGCTCTGAGGGAAAGAGGCAGGAACATTTACGCTTATTCTGACGAAGAAAGGAAAACCGTGGATGTGTGGATAAAGGACCTCTTCGAAGAAGGAAAGATAGGCTCGGTTTTCATGGACGACCCCTACATAATGGCTTCGGAAGAAGTGAGATACTATGCGGCGGCCACGGTCAAAGACCGGGAAATGAACGAAATCGATGAGAAAGTGCTCGATCAGACAAAAATCAACACTCCGATCAAAGACATAGCCAATGAACTGGAACTCAGCGAAGACATGGTTTACCGTTCAATGAGGAAAATGGAATCCATGTACAAAGTAGCCAGAACCGCCGTTGCCGGCAAAGGCAGGTGGCTGTATTCCGTCGCCGATATACCGGAAACGGACAAAAATATCGCAATAGACAGGATAATTCTGCGTCATTTGGAATGTTTTGCCCCGACCACAATACAGGAGGTCGCGTTTGCCCTGTCATTGACGGAAGAGGAAACAAGAGCCTCGCTGGAATCCCTGGTAGGTTCGGGCGACGTTGCAAAAGGAAGATTCCTGATAGCCGAAGACGATCAGTACATGCTCAAAGACGACCGGATGAGACTCCGTGCCGGCAAAGAGAACGTCTACAGTTACGAAACCGTGGAAGATTACCGTGCAACCAAAGGACGCAATTTCTCTTCCATCGAAGAATTCTTTGAATTTTACGGTTCGGCCGGAAGCCCCATCGACGTATACAGCAGAGTCGGGAATTTCGACATAAAGAAGTGGGAGGAGATGCGCACCGACGGACGTTTGCTGTTGGGCAGATTCATGAGGGGCCGGGTCAGATTCGCTCTGGCCGAAGACGCTGCCCGTCTTGCGGCTTTAAGATTTGACGAAACCGAACCCGGCGACGATGATGTTCTGAAAACCATAGAACACATGGGCACCGCAACCATGCGGCAGCTCGTGAATACTCTCAAAGGGGACAAAGACGCCATAAAATTCTCTCTGTACAGATTGGACCGTTCCCTTAAAATTGTCAGAGCCTTCAGCGACAGAGAAAACTGGGTTTCCGAAAACATATATGAAGTTTACCGCCCGGAAGACCCCGGAACCGATCCGCTTAAAACACTTGCCGAAAAAACCGTAAGGGCCTACGGCCCGGTTCCGATACAGGCTTTAAGATTTATGCTGGGTATTGCGCCCGAAGACGCGAAGAGGCTGATGGAAGAAATCGAAGCCGCGGAGATAACCGTGGGAGATTCCCAAACCCCCATGTACATTTTCGAAGACGAAATTCCCGAACTGGAAAAGATACAGGAGCACGAAGCCGAAATACGTCTCTGCACCCCGTGGGACCCCGATATATCTTCGAAATGGGCGGAACTGTCCGCACGTTACGGAGACAGATGGATGTACCCCCTGATCAGAGGTTCCGTGCTTATGGGAGCATTGGAAATGTGGGAAATGTCCGGTTGCATAGAAATCAGAGCTTTCGATCTCAACTCGCCGGATCTTTTCCCCGCCGCCCTGAAAGCCATCGACGATGTGATGGGATATTACAGAATGAAGGATACAGATATCGTACGCATCAGGGAAGTCATGGAAAAGGACGCTTCCGATCTTCCGCCGGAATTCGTATCCGTCCTGAAAGACGCCGGTTATGTTTTTGTCAACGGATTCTATGCAAAAGGGGATTTCGTCGAATACGAAATGACCGACGAGGAATATCTCAGTTACATATTCGAAAAACAAAAAGTCGGAGGCAACGACAAGTATCCGACCGTGATGAATGCCGTGGAAGCCAGAGGATACATCCGGGGGGATCAGGAAATATTCTCCAGAGTCTTGGATAAAACAACGGCAAAAAAGCAGGAAGAACGGGGTTATCTGGTGAAAGCAAAACTTTTCCCTTCTTACGTGGGATACACAACAAGGGAATTCGCGCAGCTGTACAGAGCCGCAAAAGACGAACCCCTTACGGACGAAGAAAAACTGATTCTTTCTTTGATCAGAGATCATTCCCCGATTTCCAAGAAAGAAATCATGTCCTCCTCGCCATATTCCGAACCTGTGACGAACGAAGTCATAACTTCGCTGTCGAACCGCACGGCGGTCTGTCAGGATCAGGATTCCTATTACGTTGAGGTGCCGATGCCCCGCATATCCAAAGAGGATGCGCTGAAAGAAATTTTCAGATACCATTTCCGCGATTTCGGAATATCCTCGGCAGAAGACCTTTCCAGGTATATGCCGACAAGAATGTCGGAAATACGTTCGGTGCTTGCGGATTTGGAAGCCGAAGGATTCCTCAAAAAAGGATTCTTCGTCAAAGACAACCCTACTGTGATGTGGATATTGGCCGAAGACGTCGGAAAGAAGCAGAGACTTCACGGAAACACCTTCATATTGAACTCGCAGGACAACCTTCACGTGTTCATCAGACCGCTGATAAAAACCGAATCGGGACAGAGCGGGCCGGTGATAATCAAAGGAACCGAAGTAATCGGATCTTTCAAAGGCAGACTTACTTACGCCAGCTCCAAAATTGACGATTTCGAAGGTTCGAACCGCGCCTATACTTATTTGAACACGATTGCAAGATCCTTGGGTGTGGCCATAGGCAAAGAGGCGGGTGCCGAGCCCGAAGAGGATTGGGACGCCGTCGAGTTCTATCTCAAGTCGAACCCCGGAGCTTTAACACGTAAGTGATTTATACGGATTGAACTATCGTTAACAATTATGAAAGTCCCATGTGAAATAGTGGTTTGGTACGTTCTTCCTGCGATACGCAGAGAGCTGGCCAGGGAACTGGTCAAAACCTACGGAATGAAGCAAGCCGATGTGGCCAGAAAATTCGAAGTCACCGACGCCGCAATTTCACAGTACCTCAAAAAGAAGAGAGGGGAAAACGAGATAATTCAAAACAGCGAGTATTACGATCTTTTTGTTTCCGAAATCAAAGTCTCATCGGAACAGCTGGCACTTCACGACGGGGATTTTGCCACCGAAGTCTGCAGGTTATGCTGCGTGGTCAAGAACTGCGGTATGCTGGCCGAAATATACGAAAAGAACACGGGATACAAGCCGCCGAGATGCGCACTTCCCGATGAAGCGGTTCAAACCAGAATGACGCTTGAATGATACAGAAGTTCCTGAGCGTATCCCGCGTACGCTCCGAACATTCCGCGCCCCGCTTCGGAAATCTTTGCATAGCTTCCTTTGACGCCGTAAACGGTTTCCATGATTTTTGAAATCCTTACGTCCACCGGAAAAGCGTCGAGATGGCCGTATGCGAACAATGCTACGCAATCCGCGACTTTGGGGCCGACACCCGGAATCGTTTTCAGAGTCGTCACACATTCTTCGTAATCGGATTTTTTCAAAGCTTCAGGATTAAAATCACCGTCATCCACCATTTCCGCAAACCCGAGAAGCCGCTCTGCACGGTATCCCAATTTGCAATCGGCCACGCAATCGGATTTATCCAATATCTGTTTCGGTTCCGGGAACGAATGCATACCGCCCAAATCCGTGCCGAAGGTGTTGCAGACGGTTTCCACCATTTTTGCTATTCTTTTTACGTTTGCGTTTGTGGCAAGAATGTAAGTCGCGGTGCATTCCCACGGATCCTGTCTCAATACTCTCAGACCGGGACACTTTTCGGCAAGTTTTGCAACAAAATCATCTTTTTGGGAAATTTCTTCTACAATCGAAGAAAGATCGTCTTCATGCCGGAAATAGTCAAGAATCATATTTTTCTCGCAACCGCTGCATCTGAATCCGTTCCCGGTCTGTGTCAGCTCAATGACATTGTTGCCGACGACACCCGTCCAAATATCATTCTTTTTCGTCCATCTGTGAGCCTGTCCGCATCCCAGGGTGGGATCGAGAGACACATCCATTTCTATTTCCACGATTCTCGGATGCTTTACGTATAAAAAGGGTTTTCGTCATACTTTCAGATTATGACCCAGTATCGTAAATGAACTATTCGGGCAATACTGAAATACCAATACAGCCGTCACCGGTCCATGAGATTCGGACCGGCAGGATACCCTCCCGAAGGCAAGGATGCTTTCGGTTCGTTGGAATATACCAGATCTATCGGGCTCGATGCATTGGAAGTAGGTTTGGTCAGAGGGGCGAAGATGGCTGAAGAACGCGCCGTAAAAATCGGCGAAAAGGCAAAGGAACTCGACATCAGGTTATCCTGTCATGCTCCGTACTATATAAGTTTCAATTCCGATAAACCCGAAACCCGGGAGAGAAGCGTGGAATGGGTTATGGACACCGCGCGCACGGCTCACAATATGGGCGCATATCTGATTGTAATTCATGCCGCGTCTTACGGAAAGTCTCCGGAAACGGCTTTGGATTCGGTTATAGAAGGTTTGACCGTATGCAAGGACAACATGGACAACGAGGGAATCGACGATGTGATTCTCGGCGTGGAAACCATGGGTAAGAAAGGGCAGTTCGGAACCTTGGACGAGATTGAAAAAATCGTCGCGGAACTGGACGGCGTACACCCCGTTCTCGATGTGGCCCATGTTCATGCCAGAGGCAACGGTGCATTGAAAACCGAAGAAAGTATGAGCGATATGCTGAATCAGTTTTTCCCTCTCTGCGGAGACATAGCCCATTTTCACATAAGCAACATAGAGTATGGGGATATGGGGGAAAAGAGGCATCTTACGTTGGATCACAAAGAACCCGACATGCAGGTTCTGGCGAATTTACTGAACGATCACAACGGAGACTGCACATTCATATGCGAATCGCCGGAAACATCCGCCGATGCGGTGCTGTTTAAGAGCATGTTCCCGAAGTTTCAGAATCAGGGGCAAGTGTAAACATTTAAAAGCTACAGCCCATTTGCGTTTTACACGCCACTGTGGCTCAGCGGTAGAGCGACGGTTTCGTAAACCGTTGGTCGGGGGTTCGATTCCCTCCAGTGGCTCCACTTTATCTAACAATCGGATTCCAGACCGCTACCTGTAAAGTGTTTACGGCATCTGACACGTAAATTCCGTTCTCCGAGCATTGTCCCAGTATCTCTTTTATCGCCGCGGCGGCTTCTTTTTCGAGGCCGAACGCGGAATAGGTATGAGCATTCCTTTTTACGACTTCCCCTATAGGAAGTTCAATGTGAATTTTGTCAGAAAATTCTTTGATTTCAAATTCTCTGCCGGAGTTTCGAAGAGTTTCCGACAGATTATCCGTGTTCCGTTCGGTAAAGCTGTATTCTTTTCCGAGTTTTGCCCATATTTTGTTTTGCAGATCGTCTCCGTGGTTTTTTACCCATGAAACCATGAAACAACGGCCTTCGGCAAAAGAATCCATTTTATCCAGAGATTCCGGGGTTCCTAGGAAAGAACACAGAGTCGCCGCCACAACATCCCATTTTTTTCGGGAGTCGAAGGAATTCCAGTCGGTGTTCAGCAACTCAATGTTTTCGATGTTTTCATGCTTGGCAAGAACAGACAGCCGATTCAGCATTTTTACCGAAGAATCCAAGCAGGTTACGTGTTTTGATTCGGGTGCGAACAGCACGGAATACGTTCCCGGCCCGCTGCCTATTTCCAACAGTGTTTTATCAATACCCAGAACACCCGTTTCAGATAACCATTCGGTAATCAT
Source organism: Methanomassiliicoccaceae archaeon UBA404 (assembly GCA_002498605.1). Lineage (GTDB taxonomy): Archaea > Thermoplasmatota > Thermoplasmata > Methanomassiliicoccales > Methanomethylophilaceae > VadinCA11. The sequence continues at coordinate 50,872 of DAHY01000026.1, forward strand.
CGCAGGCATATTGCCCTGTTGCTCCGATGAATACGTTTCGGCGAAGACGTCCCAAAATCCGATTTTTTCATCATCGGACAGATTTCCGTCCAAAGGATGAATCTTCATCTCATTTGCCTTCGTTGCCGTCTTTAGTCAGGTATTTACTGACAATCTTGACGGCACAGACATCACCGCACATGGAACAGCCGTCTTCGTGTTCGGTACATCCTCTGGCACGGTATTTTTTCGCTTTATCGGGATCGATACACACTTCAAACATGGTATCCCAGTCCAATTTCTTGCGGGCTCTTGCCATTGTATCGTCCATTTCCCGGTTACGTCCTCTGGCCAAATCCCCGATGTGCGCGGCAATCTTGGATGCGATGACGCCTTCCCTCACATCTTCAGTGTCAGGAAGCGAAAGATGCTCCGCGGGGGTAAGGTAACAAAGGAAATCCGCACCGGCCTGTGCCGAAACCGCACCGCCGATTGCGCCGACAATATGATCGTATCCCGGAGCAATATCCGTAACAATAGGACCCAGCACATAAAACGGGGCTCCGTGGCAGAGTCTTTTTTCAAGACTTACGTTCATGGGAACCTGTTCCAAAGGAACATGTCCAGGTCCTTCGACCATGGATTGAACCCCGGCTTCTCTGGCGCGTTTTACTAAATGACCCAGAGTCATAAGTTCGGATATCTGTGCCTGATCGGTGGCATCGGCGATGCAGCCGGGTCTGAAACCGTCTCCCAGAGATAGTGTAAACTCATATTTTCTGGCCATTTCCAAAAGATAATCATAATTTCTGTAAAGAGGATTTTCCTCATCGTTGTGTAATATCCAGGCAGTCAGAAATGAACCGCCTCTGGAAACGACGTCCATGAGCCTGTCCGCTTTTTTCAGCCATTTTACGGATTCTTTGGTTATGCCGCAGTGAACGGTCATGAAATCCATTCCGTCTTTAGCATGCTTCTCTATTCCGTTGAATATATCGTCTTCGGACATGTCTACAACAGCGTTGTTTCTCGCCGCAGTAAGACCGGTTTGGTAAATGGGAACGGAACCCATTATGACGGGACATTCTTTCAATAATCTCGTTCTGATAGCGTCTATGTCCCCTCCGGTGCTGAGATCCATTACGGAATCGGCCCCGTATTTCAGAGAGACCTTTAATTTTTCCAATTCGCCGTTCAAATCCGCTATGTCCCTGGAAGTGCCCAAATTAACGTTTATTTTGACACTGAGGCCTTCTCCGATTGCACAGGGTTCGGGATTGTGAACCGGATTGCAGGGCACGACTATGCGTCCCGATGCTATGCCGTTTCGAATGAATTCTTCACGAACTCCTTCCTTTTCGGCCAGTTTGCGCACAAGTTCCGGATTGCCGCCTCTGCGTGCCTGTTCCATTATGGTGCTCATAAGATATCCGTCGACGAATCCTTCTATCGTTATTTTACTGTTCGCAAGGTTGCCGTTGCAACGGGCTTACGCGCGCGCACGCGCGTCACACGCGTGTATATATAGGGGCAGGGCATAGAGAGGGGTGATAGCATCGAAAAATCGATGCGGAGTTGTTTTTATGGGAAATGAACACGTATACGATCACACGGATATCGAGTCGCTTAAAGGACTCGAACCCGTAAGATTGCGCCCGGGAATGTATATCGGCAGCACCGACGCCCGCGGGCTGCATCATCTGGTTTACGAAGTAGTTGACAACAGCATCGACGAAATCATGGCGGGGTTCGCCACGAAAGTCGAAGTCGAAATCAATACCGACGGCTCGGTTACCGTAATCGATGACGGAAGGGGAATTCCTACGGGATTCAAAGAAGAAGAGGGAAAATCCGCTTTGGAAATCTGTCTTACGTCTCTTCACGCCGGCGGTAAGTTCGACGCAAACAGTTACAAGATTTCGGGCGGTCTTCACGGAGTCGGAGTTTCCGCCGTCACAGCGTTGTCCATCAAACTGATAGCCACGGTATACAGGGAAGGGAAGATTTGGACTCAGAGTTACAAACAGGGAATACCGATTAACGAAGTCGAAGTAATCGGCGAATCCGACCGTACCGGAACAACCATTCAATTTTGGCCCGACGGCGAAATATTCAAGGAGACCCTGGAATTCGATTACAACACTCTGAGAACCAGACTGCAGAACCAGGCTTTCCTTAACAAGAATGCCACGGTTTCGATAGTGGATCACAGAACCGGCAAATCCGACGTATTCTGTTACGAAGGCGGAGTTTCGGAATTTGTCAGATATCTGAACAGAACCAGGACTCCGATTCACGAACCCATTCATATGGAAGGTTCGAGAGACGACATCATGATCGATATTTCAATGCAGTACCGCGATGATTACAGCAGCGATCATGATTTGATTGCTTCTTTCGTTAACACGATTCATACGCCGGACGGCGGAACTCATCTTACAGGGTTCAGAACGGCTCTCACAAAAACAATCAATGACTATGCCAAAGCGAACAATCTCATGAAAGAAGGTTCTTTCGAAGGAACCGACGTACGTGAAGGACTGACCGCAGTCATAAGCATAAAAATGAAGGATCCCCAGTTCGAGGGTCAGACAAAAGGAAAATTGGGCAGCAGCATAGCCCAATCCGCGGTTACCGCGTTCATGAACGAAAAACTTGCGGAATACTTCCTTGAAAATCCCGCGGTCGCAACTCTTATCGTAAGAAAATGTGCCATAGCCATGGAAGCAAGGGTCGCCGCAAGGAAAGCCAGGGACGTCACGAGAAGAAAGAGTGTTCTCGAAACAACAACCCTGCCGGGAAAGTTGGCGGACTGTTCCGAAAAGGACCCCACCAAATGCGAACTGTACATAGTGGAAGGAGATTCTGCAGGCGGTTCGGCAAAACAGGGACGCGACAGACACTTCCAGGCGATTCTGCCTCTCAGGGGTAAAATCCTGAACGTCGAAAAGTCGAATGTCCACAAGCTTTTGGACAGCGAAGAAATAAAGAATCTGGCTATCGCTATCGGCGGAGGACTGGGTCCGGATTTCAACGTTGATGAAATCAGATATCACAAAATCGTAATTATGACCGATGCGGATGTCGACGGTGCCCATATAGGAACTCTCCTTCTGACTTTGTTCTACAGACAGATGAGGCCGCTGATCGACCACGGATATGTGTACATAGCCATGCCTCCGCTGTACAGGGTTTACAGAGGCAAGAGAGAAATCTACGCTTACGACGAAGAAGAAATGCTTGCGGCCCTGGAAGAAATAGGAAAAGGCGCCAACGTCAGCAGATACAAAGGTCTGGGTGAAATGAACCCGCAGCAGCTCTGGGACACAACCATGAATCCGGAATCAAGAATAATGAAGAAAATTTCCATTGCCGACGGAATAGCCGCCGATAATCTGTTCTCTGTTCTGATGGGAAGCAACGTGGAACTCAGAAGAGAATTCATCATCGAACATGCGGAAGAAGTCGAAAACCTGGATGCGTGATATCATGTCGGATAAATCAATTACAGAAACACCTGACGGAAAAGTAATGAATCAGACAATCGAGAAGGAAATGCAGCGTTCCTACATCGATTATTCGATGAGCGTTATCGTCGGCCGTGCCCTTCCCGATGTCCGTGACGGATTCAAGCCGGTTCACAGGAAGATACTCTATGCCATGCACGACATGGGCATGCATTACAACAAATCTTACAGCAAATCCGCCAAAGTGGTCGGTGAAGTGCTGGCTAAATATCACCCCCACGGAGATACCTCCGCTTACGACTCAATGGTGAGAATGGCTCAGGACTTCTCTCTGAGATATCCTTTGGTCGACGGTCAGGGTAACTTCGGTTCCATGGACGGAGATCCGGCGGCGGCGATGCGTTATACCGAAGCCAAGCTGGCAAAAGTATCGAACGATATGCTTGCGGATATCGACAAAGAAACCGTGGACTTTGTGGATAACTACGACGGATCTTTGAAAGAACCTTCGGTGTTGCCGTCAAAGTTCCCCAATCTTCTGGTTAACGGGTCGGACGGTATCGCGGTGGGTATGGCCACTAAGATGGCGCCTCACAACCTTACCGAAGTCTGTAACGCAATCATTTATTTCATCGACCATCCGGATGCGACCAGCGACGATTTGAACGAATTCATAAAAGGTCCCGATTTCCCCACCGGCGGTGTGATTTACGGTCTTTCCGGAATCAAAGAAGCCTACAGAACCGGAAGGGGACGCGTAAGAGTCAGAGCCAGAACCCATATCGAAGAGATGGAAAACGGCAAATCCCGTATCGTGGTGGACGAACTTCCGTACCAGGTCAACAAAGCGGTTCTTATCGAAAGAATTGCGGACAGGGTCAAAAACAAAGAAATCGAAGGCATCACCGATCTTCGCGACGAATCCGACAGAAACGGAATGAGAATCGTCATAGAACTTCACAGGGATGCCATAGTCAGTGTCGTTTCGGAAAATCTGTTCAAGAAAACAGATATGCAGACCACTTTCGGAATCATCAATCTGGCTCTTGTCAACAACAAGCCCACCCTTCTTACTCTGAGAGATTTGGTATATCACTATACCGAACACAGGAACGAAGTCGTCAGACGCAGAACGGAATACGATCTGAGAGTCGCCGAAAAGAGATATCACATCGTCGAGGGTCTTATCAAAGCCCTCGGAAGACTGGATGAAACTCTGGCACTCATACGTGCATCCGCAAGCGGAGACGAAGCCAACACCGGACTTCAGGAATTACTGGAAATAGACCAGGAACAGGCAAAAGCCATTCTGGATATGCGTCTTCAGAGACTTACCGGTCTTGAAATCGACATTCTCCGCGAAGAATACGAAGAACTCATCAAGACAATGAACAATCTGAAGGACATCCTTGCCAACGAATCGCGTATTCTGCAGATTATCAAAGAGGAGCTGACACAGCTCCGTGATGATATCGGTGACGAAAGACGCACCGAAATCAATCCCTTCGACATCGATACCGACGAAGAAGATCTGATACCCCGGGAAGACGTGGTTATCACAATAACCAAGGACAATTACATCAAACGTATTCCGCTGTCCACTTACAAACAGCAGGGACGCGGAGGCGTGGGTCTTATCGGAATGCAGACCAAGGAAGAGGATCATGTTTCGAACATGTTCATAACTTCCTCTCACGACTATGTGATGTTCATCTCCGATCAGGGACGTCTGCACTGGTTGAAAGCATACAGAATTCCCGAAGGCAGCAGACATTCCAAAGGAAAGCCCGTCATCAACCTTATCGAAGATTTGGAAGACAACGAGACCATTGTCAACACAATATGCGTTTCGGAGTTCTCCGATGACAGATACCTTGTGTTCTGCACCGATGACGGTATAGTCAAGAAAACCAGGCTCAGCGCTTACGGAAACGTCAGAAAAGTCGGCATAAAAGCCATAAAACTTATGCCGGGCAGAAAGCTCATCGAGACCGACATATGCACCGAAGGCGACGAAATAATCATCGCTTCCCGCAACGGTCTTGCGGTCAGATTCAATCAGGATGACGTAAGGCCTTCCGGAAGAGACACCATGGGAGTCAAGGGAATAACCCTCAACAAGGGAGATTTCGCGGTTTCCATGGCGGTGGTCCGTCCCGAGAACACTCTTTTGACGGTAACCGAGAACGGTTTCGGAAAAGTCACAAACGTTGATGAATACCGTCTGACTAAGAGAGGCGGAAAAGGAGTAATCACCATCAGAACAACCGAAAGGAACGGCCCCGTCGTTTCCGTGAGAAAGGTTGCCGAAGGCGAGGAACTCATAGTCAACAGCGTCGAAGGCAAAGTTCTGAGAATATCGGTGGACAGCATACGCAAAACCAGCCGCAACACCCAGGGCGTAAAGATAATGGATCTCCGCGACGGAGACAAGATTACCGCCGTGGAATCCGTCGTCGAAGACGATGACATAATGGACGTCGTGGAAAAGACGCCCGAGAGGAAATACGAACAGCCCGCGGAACGGGAAGAAATCCCGGATGACGACGAGGATGCTCCGGAACAGTGGGAGGACGACTCCGACGAAGAGTGAGTTCTGACGGTTCGGAAAAGCGGCGACGGCAGTTTCTGCCTTCGCCGCAATATTTTTAACAATATCCTTTACCCAACAGTGAAACGCATCTTTTCGGACGGAGACGTATTGTTTACATGGGATTTCCGTCGGTTTCAAAAGGTGGGACGATATCAAAATTGATTTTTTTGCGGGCCGAAATCGAATACGGGTATCCAGTAAACTTTATAAGACATTCTAGCATAGGGTGATTAAAGCCGCGGTAACTCAGTTGGGAGAGTGCATGACTGAAGATCATGAAGTCGCTGGTTCGAGCCCGGCTCGCGGCACCATACTTTATAATCGGTTTACTCGGCAGCCGTAAGGCCGTCGAAGCATTCCGTAATCAAAAACGAGGTTCATGAATGGGCAGAGGAAGAATTACGATAGGTCTCTACAATTCTTACGATTCCAAAAAGTTCAGGGAACCCCACAGAAGAGTGATTGCGCGCACCGGCGGAATCGCAATGGCTTTCGACATGAATCTGGCTCTTTTCGGTTTTCCCGTACCGGAAGATCAAAAAACTCCGGTGGAAATCGCGGAATGGATTGCAGGCACAACCAGTATCGGCGGCAACGGAGAGTATTTTGTCGAACTGGCGGAAAAAGGAAGATTTTCAACCTTCCCGTATCCTTCGAAGGGATTCCCCCCTCAGTTGGGCGAACCCATACTTACCACCTGCAGCAAAGACGAATCCAGAAGCGTTGACGCATCCTGGATTGCGGATAAAGTCAGAAACGGATCCAGCGTGCTGCTGATATTCGGAATCGGGCCTCACGGCACGCCCAAGGATGTTATGTCCCTGCCGAATTACGTTTTTGATGTTACCGGCGGAAACTATTCGCTGGAAACCTGTATTGCGATAGGCGCCGTGTCCGGAGCAATCAACGCATTGCTGAATCAGTAACGTTCGTAAACGACATTCTCCGGTTCGTAGTATACCCCGGTACCTTTTTCCACCCTTCCGACAACCTGGGCGTTATCATATTCTCTGACGATGGATTCGGCGTCTATGGAAGGTGCGACAATCATGAAACCCATGCTCATATTGAAGGTCTGGTACATTTCGGCGGTGGAAACTTCTCCGAGTTTCTGAATGGTTTTGAATATATCCGCCGGAGGTATCGGATCGTCTATGACGTAATGCAATCCCTGTCTCATTCTGAGAAGATTTCTAAGGCCTCCTCCCGTGATGTTAATCAATCCGTGAACATTGTATTTGGATGTGATATCCAAAACCTGTTTTACATAAATCTCGGTGGGAACCAGCAAAGATTCTCCCACCGTGTCTTTCAGCCCCGGGGCTTTGTCCATAAGACCGAACCCCGCGTTTTCGAAAACTTTTCTTGCAAGAGTCAAACCGTTGGAATGTATTCCGGAAGATTTCAGAGCCACTATCAAATCCGCTTCTTCGCAGCCTTCCCCTGTTATGACGTCTTCTTTTTTGACACGGCCCAAGCAGGTACCGGACAGATCGTTGACTTTAACGATTTCCGGAAGAACCGCGATTTCACCGCCGACAATATCCATATTGGACATTTCGGCGCCTTTGTTCAGACCGACGCCGATTGCCCTCGTAACGTTAGGGTCGGGATTCGCAACCGCAACGTAATCCACGAAAGACATGGGTTCCGCATTGACGCAAATTGTATCGTTCACGTTCATGGCCACACAGTCTATTCCGACGGTATCCCATTTATCCAAAGTCTGGGCAACAATAAGTTTTGTACCCACCCCGTCGGTTGCCAATGTCAGGTATTCGTCGCCGTAATCGATCAGGCTGGTAAACAATCCGGTTTTTCTGAGGCTTTGTCCCTTTCCTTCACGGCGATATATCAACTCGCTTGCCAATGCGCTTATGGCATCCGATTTGCGATCAATGCTGACACCCGCTTTTTCATAAGTCCACTCGGTCATGACTCTCGTTACCTGAAAGCCCCATCCTTATATTTATCACGTGGGAAAAGGGTTTAATGGTTAATGCAATGAGTCGAATATGTCGTTGCGCGATAGATGGGTTCAGGAAAGAAAGAACGAGCGGTACTATAAACTCGCCAAGAAAGAAGGATACCGTTCCAGAGCCTCGTACAAACTGTTGCAGATCGACGAGAGGTTCAATATTTTTAAAGAAGGCGATTTTGTCGCGGACCTGGGAGCTTTCCCCGGCGGATGGCTGCAGGTGGCCAAAGAAAAAGTCGGAGAAACCGGCAAAGTCATAGGATTGGATCTGAGACGCATCAAACCCATGGAGGGTGTGGAAACAATTGTCGGAGACATTACCGAGGATTCCACGATGCTGGAACTGCTTTCGCTGGTCGGAGGCAAAGTGGATGTGGTGATATCCGACATGGCTCCGAACATTGCCGGTCATTATTCCACGGACCATGCCCGTTCGGTTCATCTTGCGTTATACGCCGTGAACGTCTGCGACCGCATACTTCGGAAAGGAGGACGTCTGGTCATGAAGGTGTTCATGGGCGACATGTTCGGAACCGTGCTCAAAGAAGTGGAAGACAGATTTTCCACGGTCAGAGTCCACACCCCTGCGGCAACCAGAGATACTTCCTCGGAAGTGTATGTAATCTGCAAAGGATTCTACGCCAACAAAGATGTCGAACTGGTCGAACCCAAGCCCGAAACGGAAGAAAGAGAGTTTTCGGTGAAGGGAAATTTCATCTGAAACGCGTTCGCGTTATCTATATACTTGTATACTCACTACAGATAACGGGAAGCACTCATGGCGAGAAAGACGAGTACTGTATTGTTAATGATGACGGGTACGTTGGTCGCTCTTGTTCTTGTGGTAGGAGCAGGCGCGGTTCTGATGACCGAGTATGAAGCCACGATATACGAATACGAAGTCACCGGTACCTATCGATACCTTACGCCGGACGATAGCGTAATGAACGCACCTCTGTCGGGCACGGTCAATACAACTCACATGAACGTATTCGGTTTTGAAAGAGTGACAACCGTCAGCGATATAACGTATCAGGAGGGCGGGGCCGCTAAACAATACGACATTTCAAAAAAATGGAGCCTATTCACCGAAATGAAAATCGGAGAGCATGATTACGATATCGACGATTTTGAAACACTCAATTACGGAATAATCCCTGTAAGCGTTTACGTTATCGAAGACGGAAACGAAACCATTACCAGATACATCGGACAGGATGACGGAATAGTCTACTGTCTGGAACGCATAATCGTAACCGAAACGGAAGACGGCCAGGAACTGGAAACAAACATAACCCAGCATCTGATAAACTTTGAAGAAACCATGATGCCGATAAAAATATAAGATTCTCAATCCCAGAATCTTTTGGTTTTGGCGTATTGAACCTCAGCGGCCATAATGCCTCTGAGGAAATCATCCTCATCCACGAATATTCCTCTCAGCAGTCTTGAAGCGCTGTCGGGTCCGATACCTCTGCCGGCAAGAGTGAACACGGCACGGTTTCCCTCCTCCATTACCAGATTCGCATTCTTGGACATACGTTGCAAATCTTTCTTTTCGTGCTGTGTAAGATGATCCTGTTTTATGAGCCTGACATTTTCCCTTTCGTACTCTTTCAGCACGGCTATCATGACACTGCCGCAATTTGGACATTTCAATTTACGGGGAGCATCCCCGACTCTGAGTCTGCGCTGAGTGGCACAGCTCATGCAGGTGGCGAACACCAACTCCTCTTCTATTCGTTTTTTCATGGCCATCAGAATGGAATGGCTGGCACGTACGGGCTGCATCAATTCCTTGGATCTTGTGACGCCTTCCAAACCGATCGGGGCAACCTTTCCGGAGACTATTTCGATCTCCCCGTCAGCAATCATCGACAGTACTTTTTCGGTGTTGACGATATCCAAATCGTCCCACAGAACTTTGTTGACGGCTTCGTTGTAGGCCGGGGTGTCTTTGTGCATGTCGAACAATCTGTTGAAATTCATGAAACGGTGGTCCGCATCCTTTTCGATTATTCCGAATTTTTTTGCAACGTAAACAAAACGCCATTTCAGAAATGTGGAATTCAGAATGGTTTTTCTGCAGAGATCTTCGACCGTGCCCGGACGTATCAAAGAGAACGTGCTTTCCAGATCGTCCCTGGTTATGTTTCGGGGCAGTTCCATTATTATTCTGTACGGATCCGTGGAGACCCCCACGCTTTCACCGAAACGGGCGGTAAGAAGAGCGGATATGATTTTGCTCAAAGTTTCGTTTACCTTGGTTCCGAAACAGCAGTTTATGATTGCCAGCCGGTCTCCGACTTCCAGAGTTATCGTTTTGTCCGTGGGCAGAACAAAACCTTCCTGGGAATCCAGGAAGGAATCGACCACGTGTCTGCTCTGTTCGTCGCAGGGATAGTCGTCATAGTTTCTGATGCGGCGCATCTTTCCGACTTCCATCGCAACTTCGAAGGGCACGGGAATATCGGAACCCGTCCAGGAAGGCACGGAACCGATTTCCCTTGCTTCCTCCACAAGAATTTCCTCCTCCCGCATTTCCACGATTTTCCAGGTTCTTCCTTTTGCTATGAACATGGCGTATTCTTCGGCAAAGGTGGCCACGAAACTTTCATCAAGTGTTCCTATGACAGCCCGGGTTCCTATATCGCGGATCCAATAGAACCGTTCGTCGGGAATCATTGAAATATTGCCGTAAAAATAATTCATTCCTCTGCGGGAGCGTTTGAATCCGTTTTCGTCTTCGAACAGCATTTTGATGGATTTCAGCTGTTCTATCACCGCATCCATTTCGGATCTTTCCAAATCCTTGAAGAAGTGGGACTTTTTGAATATTTTAAAAGCGTCTTCTCTTTTGACCCGTCCCGCCATAGTCATTGCGACCAATTGGTTTGCTACCACGGTTAACGGACAGGACCGTCCTTCCAAACTTTCGGTTTCGCGGTTTTCGCATTTTCTGGCAATAACCATGGCTTCCGCGACTTCGTCGGGCGCCACCGCCAATATTCTGGCTTTGATGAGCTCGCCGATACGGTGTCCGGCCCGCCCGGCACGCTGTACCATTCTGGAAACCTGGCGGGGGGAGTTGAACTGAATCACCAGATCCGTGCTTCCCACGTCAATCCCCAATTCCAGGGACGAGGTGCACAGCAGCGATTTCAGTTTTCCAGATTTGAAATCATCCTCCATTTCCATCCGTGTTTCTTTGGACAGAGATCCGTGATGAACATCGATGGGAAAATCCTCATCCCAAAGACGGTATCTTGCCGCCAGCCACTCGGCGGTTTCTCTCGTGTTCACGAAAAATAATGTGGAATTGCTGTTTTCTATGAGACGGCGGCCGTGAACCATCACACCCATCATTTCCGGATCCGTCTGCAGTTTATCCAATAATACGGGGTCGTCATTCGGCAACGGACTTTCCACGGTTATATCGTAATCTCTGTGGGTATCGTGTCTGCATACCGTGACTTTACGGCCGGCCCCCGCCAGAAAGTCCCGGACGTGGTCGGCATTTCCGACGGTGGCGGACAATCCGATCCGCTGAAATTCACCTCCGTGAACAGCCAGACGTTCCAATGCGACACTTAGCTGAGCGCCGCGTTCGTTATCCGCAAGTTCGTGAATTTCGTCAATAACCACCCACCGTATGTTTTTCAGGTGCTCCCTCAGCACCTTTCCGGTAAAAAGTACCTGTACGGTTTCCGGGGTGGTAATCAGTATTTTAGGCGGATTTTTCGATTGGGCGGTTCTTTCGCTCTGAGGAGTGTCTCCGTGTCTTACGCCCACCGAGATCCCGGATTCCTCTCCGTACTCCTGTATCCGCTTCAGCATGTCGCGGTTCAGCGCACGGAGAGGGGTTATGTACAAACACTGAAACCCCTTTCCCCCGGTCTTTTTAATCTCGTTTAGTATGGGAAGAATCGCAGCTTCGGTTTTACCTATGCCCGTGGGGGCAATCAGAAGGACATTTTGGCCGTCCGATATTTTCGGTATGGCGTCCGCTTGCGGTTCCGTGGGGTTGTGAATGCCTTTTTTATGAAGTATGTCCGTAAGCCAAGGGCTGAGTGTATCGAAGGACATCTCGTTCCGAGTCCGGATTACTTCTTGCGTCTCTTCCGGGTCTTCTTTACCGTTTTAAGGTTCTCTTTGACCGCTGCGTCTATTTCTTCGCCTTCCGCGAGTCCGTCGGTAACGTTGTTCTCATCGTATCTGAGAACCGTCCACCCCTGAGAGATGAGCTTGTTGTCCAAAGTCCGGTCTTCATCGGCGGGACCCACAAACACGGCGACTCTGCCTCTTACGAAAGCTACGGGGATCTTGTCGTCGCCGTAATCTCTTCTGCATCTGAGGCCTTTGTTCCATGCGGCTCTTCTCACCAAGGCTTCGGGCGAGTTGTCCGTATAATCGTCAATGTAAACCTCATCGGTTTCATTCTCCGTCCAATCGGCCGGGTTTTCTTCGGCGGCTTTCGCAGATTCTTTCTCGGCTTCCGCGGCTTTCTTGGCGGCCTCGGCATCGGCTTTTTCTTTCTTCAGTTTTGCAGTCTCTTCTTCGGCTTTCTTCAAAGCGGCTTCCGCGGCTTCTTTCTCGGCCTTCATTTCTGCGGCTTTTGCTTTGGCTTTTTCGGCGGCTTCCTTTTCGGCGTCGCAGGAATCTTCCTTTTTGACCTTCTTGGGAGCGGTGACTTCAAGCAAAACTTCCGAAAGATCCATTACCTTAATCTTGGATCCGATTTTCTTTGCGCCCTGTCTGAGGTTCAGAACACAGAACGGACAGGTGGTGATGAGGAGTTCGGCACCGACTTCTTCGGCGTCTCTGATTCTGTCACCGGCTATCGCAACCGCGTAGTCGCCGTACTGACTCTTGTATCCTCCGCCCGCGCCGCAGCATCTGGACAATTCCCTTGTGCGGTGCATTTCGACGAAATCTATGCCTTTTATTTTCTTTATGACGTTCCTGGGAGCATCGTATACGCCTGCGTGTCTTCCCAAGTGGCAGGGGTCATGGTATGTGGCTCTGTATTTGAACTCGTTGTTAAGGGGAAGTTTCCTTTTGGCAATCAACTCTTCCACATACTGTGAAAAGTGGTAAACGTTCTGTCCGGTTTTGGCATAATACTTGCCTGCGTCGTTCAGAATTGTTTTGTAACATCCGGAACAGGTCATGACCATGTCTTTGGCTCCGGTACCGTCGGCAGTTTCGACGGTGTGTCTTGAGAATTCGGGGCTCAGGTCTCTGACTCCGGTTCTTATTATGGGCGAAGTGCAGCACCATTCGTCGGGACCCATGGTACCGACGGTGACTCCGGCTCTCGAAAGTACGGTCACACCCGCCGAAGCGAGTTCCTGCATTCTGTAAGATCCGGTGCATCCGGCAAAGAAAAGAACATCGGGAACTTTGGTTTTCTCAACATCCTCGGGCCACCAGGCGTCTCTCTTCTGGGGGTCTTCGCCGTAAGGGTTGTAGACCTGACTGATTCTGTCGTACATTTCTTTGTGGGCGGACATAGGTCCGAAATCGTTTTTGACGATCCAGGCTCTCACGTCTTCCCAAAGTTCCACAAGGTGTATCTGCGAGTGGCATACGGCTTCGCAGTTTCCGCAGCCGGTACATTTGTACATGGCGTCCACAAAGTCGGGGCTGACGGAGATTTTTCTCCCAAGGGCTGCGTCCATAAGACCCAATCCGGCTTTGTCCAGCTGGTTAAGGTAGTAAATTTTTCCTCTGGCCGTCACCGATTCCCACGGTGTTCTTTCGTGAGCCTCGCAGACATCGATACAATATCCGCATTGCACACACTGTGTCAACGCTTTCGCGATGCGCGGCATTCTGGGTACTTTGGTTCTCTCGGCTTTTATCGTGACTTCTAACATAGGTCTTCCCCGGAACAGTCTTTACTGACCGTTAATCTATAAGATTGCGAACTAGTCTGCCTATAATTAAGTCTTTCCGAATTATCGGCCGAAAAGTATGTAAAAACCCGTCGAAAAAAAGGCTATGGCACATTAACGGCAGGATTACGTTAAAACAGTCGTATATTCACGAACCGAAGCATAAAGGTTTCCGTTGTCGGTTTTTTACGGGACGAACCCGCCGCTGTAAGACTAAAGAAATTATCGGCAACCCACACGGCAAAACAGAAATCGGATTTATGGCCCGTATCGGGAGCCGATTCGATTCGGCGGAAAGAAAAATTTTCGATCCGTTCAACCGATTTCACAGAATAAACGAATGAACCATCAACTGTATGGCGATGGTGACAACCGTCACAGGTATTCCGACCGCCATATGTTTCCAGAAATTGATCCTGATTCCGCTTGCCGCGGCCTTTTCGGACACGATTATGTTACAGGCCGAGCCGAGCAAAGTCGCGTTTCCCGCCAGGGTAATCGCGGCGGACAGAGTGTAAAAGTACGCATCGGTCTGCGGTACGATATCGGTGATGAGAATAATCGTCGGCAAATCGCTGATGAGGTTGGCCAACACCGCCACCAAACCCGATGTGGCGGCAAAGGACGGAGTTTCGCCTTCTCCGAATCCCGGCATTATATCGACTATCCTGTCCAAAAGACCGGAAGAAGCCACTCCGCTCATCACTATGAACAGGCCCATGATGAAAAACAGAATTCTCCAATTGATTTTACCCAATATCCATTTGACTCTTGTTCTTTCTTTGGAAAGGATAACGATTACGGAAATTAACCCGGCCGCAACCGCGGGAACGCACATTTTTATTCCCAGGCGGGAGCTCATGACAAAACCCGCAAACGTAATGAGTGTAACCGCCGACAAAAATACAAGACGGGGACGGTCGACACCCCGTTGTTCTTCTTCTTCGTATTCCGTGAATACTTCGGCTTTCAGTCTTTTGCGGAATATCACCGTCAGCATCATATAAACGGCGAGAAGAGAAAGCATCGCAACAGGCAATTGGTGAAGCGTGAAATCAACAAACGAATTCCCGACTGGGATACTATGAACGCGTTTTTCGGATTTCCGACCGCGCTCGAAAGACTGCCTATGTTTGCGCCCATCATCGTCCCCATCAGATAAGGCAACGGATCAGCGTTCGAAGAAACACAGCAGCGTATTACAACCGGGGTCAGAAGCAGAACCGTGGCGTCGTTCATAATCAGGGCGGCAAACATCGCGCTCAGCAGCATGACGACCGCGAGCAATTTCGGCCCCGGGGCAATGGAGGAATTTATTTTATTCGATATAATTTCGAAGAGTCCGCAATATTCCAATCCTATTGCGAGAGTCATCATCCCCAAAAGTAAGAAAATCAGATTGAAATTTATAGATCCGAAAGCGGCTCCGGGAGATACGACACCGAACAAAACCATCGCACCGGCACCGATAAGAGCCGCACCGGCACGGCTTATCCGACTTCTTTTTCCGCCGCCCACCGATATCAGCGCATATGTTATGACAAAGATAATCAGTGCCGTAATCATAAATTTCAATCGCCGTCTATATTTAATTCAGATATAACCCTTGTCAGTAAAAAAATTCGAACGGACGATTATTTTTAGGCGAATACTGTGTTTTTGGTCCGAACCAGTCATTTTTTATGCGGTTTTTATTTTTTACCGGCAATCTCCGCTGTAACCGCCGTTCGGAAATTTTATCGGCAGACGCGCGAAATCATGTTCATTCGCTTCTTCGATCGGATTCCAGAATCCGAAGAGATGATCGGATATCCGTTCCGTAAGCGAAGCGGCAAGTCCGGGATTTCAAAGAAATATGCGAGAAGTGGGCCCGGCCGGATTCGAACCGACGACCACCCGGTTATGAGCCGGGCGCTCTACCAGCCTAAGCTACGAGCCCTTGTAGAACCGTGATACCAAGAATGGTTAAAAAGATATCGTGGAGAAGTGGCGCCGTCGCACGGGCTTGAACCGTGGACCTCGTGATTAACAGTCACGCGCTCTACCGACTGAGCTACGACGGCCTGAAATCAGCAAAGATGGAGATATATTAAATAGTTACGTACCGGGAATCTGGCTTTGGACCTCTTTTATACGCATTATGAGGCCGGTAAGATACTCGTTCATTTCTTTCATGAACGCTTCGTAATCATCGGACACGACGGCTCCTTCCGGAGTGGCGATGATTACGCCGTCTTTTTCCAGCATTCGCAGGGAGTAGCGTACTTTATGGCGGGGCAGATCCAAAATTTCCGAAAGCCGGATTATTCCGACCGGCTGGTTCATTTTTGTGGCATACAGCATTTTGATGTGCCGCTCTATGAGTTCGATTTCCTTATGAGCTCCGCTGGTCATACTGGTATCGTTTTTCATTTTACACACCTGCGGCTGAACATACGCTTTCTTGCATTAAGTAAAAACGGATACGGAGGCTGAAATCAGCGACCGTACCATTTGAGCTTCTCGCCCCACCTGGAATAGTATTTCCAGAATGCCTGTACGTACGATCCACAGCAGTTGAGCGCTTTCTCTTCAGCATTCTCGCCTTTGTAGGTTTTGTAGCATTTAAGGCACTGGAACCTAAGTTCGGGCTCTCTTTTCTTAGCCATCGTACGGAGAAGCGGTGTCGAATTAATAAACCTTTAGTACGGATTTCCGCGGCACCTGCGTTCCATTTTAAACGATTCGAAATATAAAAATTGTTATCGTTTGCGCATATAAAGAACGTAAAAGTTTTCCCGTCTCATTGAAATATAACCAAATTATTCGGGCTTTCTTACCTAAACCCCGTTTAAATGAGAATAGTATTATATTTCTAACGCTTCGTTATGTCTTCATGAATAAAATTAAGGTCATAAACGAACCCTCTGAGCTTGTGCCCATGCTCAGATCCGTTGACACTCCCGTAAAACGGGAAGTGTTGAAAGAAGTGACCTTGGAATGGAGGACGCTCGGGCAGATAGAAGAAAAATTCGGTCCCGAGGGCAGGGACGCGCTGATTTTCTTTGAAAAAATGAAACTGGTGGAAACCAGATGGCTGTCCGTAGATGGTAATTATCCCGAAAAATCATATCATTCGTATTACACTTCTTTCAGCATAAACGCTCAATGGCCGGTATATGAAATAAGCGATGTACTGGCCGCGGCAATGATGGATGCGAAAGAGTTTGACGAAATCGAAGCCAAGATTCTGAAAGAACTCGGTTCCACCGGAAGATTCTCCGGAGACGTCGCCGAAACTCTGGGCCTTACGTCCACAATGCTGAAGAGTCTTGTCAGAAGATCTGTCAAAATGGATTACCGCGGTCACAGAATCGAGCCCATCAAAGAAGAGTAAGCCATGTCCGAAATACGGATAATGCGAATAGGCCACAGACCCAGCAGGGACAAACGGGTAACCACCCATGTGGCGCTGTCCTCAAGAGCCCTGGGGGCGTCTTCGGTGTACGTGGATACCAAAGATCCCGAACTTGAAGAAGTAATCAAAGGAGTGGTTGAACGCTTCGGAGGGGACTTCACAATAAAAACCGGGGTTAAATGGCAGGATGCGGTGAAGGATTTTGACGGCATCGTTGTTCATCTGACAATGTACGGTCAGCGACTTGACGAATCATTGCCGAAAATACCCGTTGACAAAGACATAATGATAATCGCCGGAGCGGAAAAGGTTCCCGCGGAGGTTTATCAGCGGGCGGATTTCAATATCTCGGTGGGGAATCAGCCTCATTCGGAAATATCCGCCCTTGCCATATTTCTTTACGCATACACCGGAGGCGATTCTCTATATTCCGACAGAGGGGGGAAAATGACAGTGGTGCCGAACGAAAGGGGGAAGACCGTTGTCGACAATACCTGACGAAAAGGAATGCATCGCAATTCTGAAGAAAGCGGGATGTTCCTCAAGAGTCATACATCACTGTCGCACCGTGAAGGCTGTGGCCGATGCCATAGCCGCCCGGATACCCGGGGCGAACAAAGAACTGGTTTCCGCCGGAGCCCTTCTTCACGATTTAGGGAGAGCCAAAGATTACACAATTCTGCATGCGGTGGTCGGAGCTCAGATGGCCGAAGAACTGAATCTTCCGCAGGATATAGTCGAAATCATCAGGAGACACACCGGCGCGGGACTGGACGAAGAGGACATAGAATTTTTCGAAATGCCGCCGGGAGATTATTATCCGAGAACCAAGGAACAGAAGATTGTGGCGGAAGCCGACAATCTGGTAAGCGATTCCGCAGTCGTATCTCACAGGATTCCGGCCGAAAAACTAATCAGAAAAGGCGCCCCGGAAGGAGCCGAACGGATAATCGCGCTGCACAACGAATTATCCGAGGCGGTGGGATTCGATTTGGACCTGATTGTTCGGATTATCGGAGAGTCACCTCTCGGCGACTCTCCCCGGCACAGACATGATCGGGAAAAATCCTGAGAACAACCACATCGCCGATTCCCCTTACCCAAGAGAAGGGTATGGATATCGAAATATTGTCTTCCACCAACACGGGATTGGCTTTGTGAACGTAAAGTCCCGAAGCTTTCATTGTGGACAGATCTATGATGACTTCGTTTACCAATCCGACGAATATTCCGTCCGGAGTGTAGATTTCCAGCCCTTTTATATTCGAAATAGTTTCCAACATCGGGTTTGTTATAGTGTAAGTTATTTATTTAATCCGCCTATAACACAAGGAGGAAAAATATGGTAACAGAACTCAATGAATCGAATTTCGACGAATTTGTCGAAAACAACAAGAAGGCTTTGATCGACTGTTGGGCTCCCTGGTGCGGACCATGTGTGAGATTGGCCCCTGTTATAGAGGAGATATCCACGGAAGGTCACGACTTCGCCGTCGCAAAGCTCAACACCGACCAGAATCAGGCCATTGCGGTAAGATTCAACATAAATGCCATACCGACTATGCTTGTCTTCAAAGACGGCAATCTCGTCAAAACACTTGTGGGAATCAGACCCAAGGACGACATAGTCGCGGCAGTAAACGGTGCCTGATATGGAAATCGACGTAGTGATTATCGGAGCGGGACCCTCGGGTATACAGGCGGCGATTCATGCGGCCAGAAGAAAGGTCTCCACGGTAATCGTTGGCAAACCCACCAATTCCGCAATGTACGATGCCGACATAGTGAACTATTTCGGCATCGCGGAACCCGTCAAAGGTTCCGTGTTGCTGAAAGCAGGGTTGGAACAGGCCAAAGCGTCAGGCGCGGAATTGGTGGAAGAGAACGTCATATCCGCCGAAAGGAAAGGAAAGACGTTTCTGGTATCCACCGAAGGCGGCAAAGAATACACCGCCAAAGCGGTGATTGTCGCGACCGGAATATCCAGAGTCAAACTCGGGATACCGGGGGAAAAGGAGCTTGTCGGCAAAGGCGTAAGTTACTGTTCGGTTTGCGACTGCAGTTTTTACAAAGGAAAAACCGTGGCCGTGATCGGGGACGAAACCGAAGCGGCGCTGTCCGCGGAACTCATGTCCAAGTATGCATCCCATGTATACTGGATTACCGAGAAACCGAAGGCCGTGAAAGCTTTGGTTGAACGGGCCAAACTGGCCGGCGTAGTCATGAAAAGCTCGCCTCCGGCAGAAATCCGGGGAGACGACAAGGTAACCGCGTTGGTTCTGAAAGACGGCACCGAGCTGCCTTTGGACGGCGTGTTCATAGAGCTCGGAGCAAAATCCGCGGCCGATCTGGTCATGGATATGGATCTGATGCCCGAAATAGACGACACCATCAAGGTCGATGAGAGATACGCCACAAAAGTGCCGGGACTCTTCGCCTGCGGAGACGTCATCGGCAAGCCCTGGCAGGTTGCCAGAGCTGTGGGGCAGGGCTGCATGGCAGGCCTGTCCGCCGCGGATTTCCTGAAGGGCGTCAAATGACCGTAGAGGACCTGATAGCCGGAATGCTGAGAGAAGAGGGAGGTTTTCAGAAAGCCTTCCGTTCCATGCTCGCCGACGAGCTGGAAATGTCTCTCAGCGAATTCTGCGAACTGTCGGGTCTTTCGCCGTCCACCATGTACAAGGTGTTGGAGGAGCAACGGGAACCGAACATACGTACGGTGCGCAAGGTAATCAAAGCGCTGAGAGAGCTGACCGATTCGCCGGATGAACCCTTTATTGCGGTAATAGCCTCCAACGTATCCATGGATGTTTTGCCGGCCACCGCCGAAGTAAGCGGCAGAACCGTTATTCTGAGGGAATATCCCGTCAACACCGTCGAAGACGCAATCATAGCCGCGGTCAGAGCCGAAAGGGACGGAGCGCTGGCGGTCGTCTGCGCGCCCATAGTCGCACCCACGGTGGAAAAGATACTGACAATTCCGGTTTCAAGAGTGATTCCCACGGTCAGTATAATCAAAGCCATAGAGCGTTTGGAAGGCGTTGTTTGAAAAATTAAAATACCGCCTTTACTTATCAAGGTTCAGGCGATATGATGTTCACTATACAGGTTGTAAGCAACACTCCCATGAATTCCGTTCCGGACCTGGAAATCGTGGCGGAGACATTTTTGATAGACATAGGATACATTCCGAAAGGATACGATCCGAAAACTTCCGCCGACGGTTTGAAAGAAAGCGTTCCTTACAGACTGTTTATGGATTTTCTTATGGCAAATCCCAACAAACCCTGGACGATCGAAGAACTGTCGGTTTTATTGGATACGTCCAAACCGACCATATACAGGCACATCAACAAACTGAAATCCCTGGATTTGCTGGAAGGGGTGGATACCGAGTTCGAAGGACAGCCCCGCAAAGGATACAGGATAAGATACGGCAATCTGTCCAAAGCCTGGAGTTTTACCGAAGCCAATGTGAAAATGGCCATGGAGAATTACAAAAGCACGGTATCCCATCTTCAGAAACTTTCCAACGAACGGAGGGAAGCCGGTGAGTGAGAAAAAAGATTACGAATTGAAAATCGGTTCGGTGTACACCGTTACCGTCAAAGAAAAAGAAGTCACCGGAGCTTTTTGCGGATACGCAATGATAGGTTCCGAAACCGCATTGGTGATTGAAGACGAAAACGGAACCGTATACGTTTCCGCGGATTCCGTGGTTATGATGAGACTTATCAGGAAGGCGCCGGAAAACGAACCCGAGTCCCCCAAGGATGTTTACTACGGATGAAAGTGCAGGAACTGGCCCGGCGCATTATTTCCGATGTGAAAGAAGGCAAAATCACCACCCGCGGGGAAATTCAGAACAGGAAAATCAAGCTCTGCGGAGAACTGGGACTTGAAAGAGTCCCTTCCAGTTCGGAAATTCTTGCCGAAGTGACCGACGAAGACCGGGATCTGCTTCTTCCGCTGCTGATAAAAAAACCCATGAGAACCGCCAGCGGAACCGCGGTCGTGGCGGTCATGTCTTCGCCCCATCCCTGTCCTCACGGCAAATGTATTTTCTGTCCCGGCGGCGTGGATTCGAATTCCCCTCAGTCATATACCGGAAAGGAACCCGCCGCCCGCAGGGCGGGCAGGAACGAATACGATCCGTACAGACAGGTCAGAGACAGAATAGAACAGCTTACCGCCATCGGTCACGGCACGTCCAAAATAGATTTGATCGTGATGGGAGGAACGTTTACCTGCAGAGACAAAGACTACCAGGAATGGTTTGTCCGGAGATGTTTCGACGCCATGAACGAATGCGACTCTTCCGATTTGCAATCGGCTCAGGATTTGAACGAGCATTCCAAACACAGATGCGTGGCGCTGGCAGTGGAAACCCGTCCGGATTCCTTCAGTGCCGGGGACGCGGAAGAAGTTATGAAGCTGGGAGCCACAAGAGTCGAACTGGGAGTGCAGATTCTTGACGACGACATACTGAAAGCGGTGAACCGCGGTCATGACATCAACGACATAATCAACGCCACCCGCACGGGAAAGATATTCGGGCTTCCCGTGGGATACCATATCATGCCCGGTCTTCCGGGATCGAATCCGGACAAAGATCTCGAATCTTTCAAACGCATATTTTCCGATTCCGCTTTCCGTCCGGACAGTTTCAAATTCTACACCACGCTGGTGATCCCGGGCACTCATCTTTACGACATGTGGGTTAACGGGGAATACGAACCCTACGATACCGAAACCGCTACGGATTTACTTTCAAAAATGAAAACCATCGTTCCCCGGCAGGTGAGAATACAGCGCATACAGAGGGATATTCCCACCACCGAAATCGCCGCCGGAATAATGAACAGCAATCTCAGACAGATTGTCCGCAATCATATGTCGGAAAACGGTATGGTGTGCAATTGTCTCCGCTGCCGCGAAGTGGGGCACACCGGCGTAAAACCCGTGGAACCCGACAAAGCGACTCTGAAAGTTTCGGAATACGAAGCATCCGGCGGAACCGAATATTTCATAAGTTACGAATACGAAGATTCGGTGATAGGATATCTCAGACTCAGAATCGATGAAGACACCGCGTCCGTAAGAGAGTTGAAGATATCGGGAACCGTGTCGTCCTCTTCCGATGCGGACTCATGGCATGATAAAAATTATGACATACTTCTGATGAACGAAGCCGAAAGAATCGCGGTTTCGTCCGATGCGTCGACGCTCAGAGTAACCTGCGGTCCCGGAGACAGAGGTTTCTACAGAGCACTGGGATTCGGATTAAAACGTCCTTACATGGTGAAAAACATCAGTTGATGACGATACGTTCGCCTTCCAGGCGAATCCGCTCGGTTTCCACAACCAACCTTCCCTTTTTGTCCATCTTTACGGATTCGTTGAAGGCGGAACCCACGGGGTTTATCAAAAGATATTTCACCCCGCCTCCGACAGTGTCCAAAACAATGTCGTCCAGAATGCCCACGGTTTTTCCTCCCAGAGTTTCAACGCTCCGTCCCACAAGCTCTTTCGAAAAGAATTTCATATCCATGTCATCACCCGTAAAACGGAATCCCGTCCCATCCGTCTTTCCGCTTCCTCATCTCTTTGCCGATGTTTTCGTAGCTTTTGAAAGTTTCCGAATCCACCGAAGGTTTCACGGTTTTCATGGCCTCGGTGAAATGAGTCTCGTTCACGAATTCCGCTTTGCGGTCCTTTCTGTATGCGATCATTCCGGCTTCCCTGCACAGAGCCGCAAGATCCGCGCCGACAAAACCGTCGGTCTTTGATGCAATATCAATCAGATCGATACCGATGAGCGGCATATTCTTTGTATGAATTTCAAGAATCTTCAATCTGCTTTTCAGATCGGGTTTTCCCACCAAAACCATTTTATCGAATCTTCCCGGCCTCAGCAGTGCCGGGTCTATCATATCCGGACGGTTGGTGGCGGCTATCACGGTAACGTTTCCCAGGGATTCTATTCCGTCCATGGCGGTAAGAAGCTGAGCCACCGCCCCTTCCATGCTTTCCCGTCCCTCCCCTCTTCTGGGCGCGATGGAATCCAGTTCGTCAAAAAATATTATGCAGGGGGACATCTGCTTTGCGCGTTTGAACACCTGCCTTACCGCCCGTTCGGTTTCCCCCAGCCATTTGCTGGTAAATTCCGGGCCGCTTACCGAAATGAAATTTGCCCCGGATTCGTTGGCAACGGCTTTGGCAATCATGGTTTTGCCGGTTCCGGGAGGGCCGTAAAGCAAAAGTCCCTTTCCTGGGGTTATGCCCAACCTCTCCAAATCCTCGGAGTTGTTGCCGGGAAGGAATCCGTTTCGGATTTCTTCTTTTATATCTTCCAATCCCCCCACGTCCGCCCAGGATATTTTCGGTATTTCGACCAAAACTTCCCGCATTCCGCTCGGTTCGACGTCAGCCAAAGCATCCGTGAAATCTTTCATGGTGACTTTCATTTCCGCAAGTTTTTCGGGAGGGATGGGTTTGTCCAGATCCAAATTTTCCAGGTTGGAACTCAGACACTGCATAGCGCTTTCTCTGCAAAGAGCGGCAAGATCCGCACCCACGAATCCCTGGGTTATGGACGCTATCTGATCCGTATCCACGTCATCGGCGATCGGCATGTTTCTTGTGTGAACATCAAGTATTTCTTTTCTGGCTTCGCGCCCGGGAACGCCTATTTCTATTTCCCGATCGAATCTTCCCGGCCTTCTGAGGGCGGGATCTATCGAATCTTCCCGGTTGGTTGCCCCGATGACAATAACCCCTTCACGGTCGTTCATTCCGTCCATCAGGGTCAGCAGCTGAGCCACGATTCTTTTTTCGACTTCCCCGGATACGTAATTTCTGTTGGGGGCGATGGAATCGATTTCATCAAGAAACACTATGCTCGGAGCGTTCTCTGTGGCTTCTCTGAATATATCCCGCAGTCTTTCTTCGCTCTGACCGTAATAACTTCCCATAATCTCCGGCCCCTGAACCGGATAGAAAGAAGCGCCGGATTCGTTGGCCACGGCCTGGGCAATCAATGTTTTTCCGGTTCCTGAAGGTCCGTACATCAACACTCCGTTGGGCGGGGCGATTCCCAGTCTGTCGAAGAGTTCGGGATGTTTCAGAGGCAATTCGACAAGTTCTCTTATTCTTTTGAGTTCTCCGTCCAATCCGCCGATATCGTCATACGTAATGTTTCGGACCGAATTTCCGGCGTCGGAAGTTTCCTTCAGAACCACCGCGGTTTCCGGAGTGACGTTCACGGGTCCCGAAGGTACCGTGCCGATAACCGAAAACGTTGAACGGTTTCCAAGCAAAGCAACGTTGGGCAAAAGGATATCCAATCCTTTTATCAGCGGCCGTCCGGTTAAATCCTTGATGAAAACCGATTCGATTCCCTCGCCGTATTTTGCCCTTTTGCCTTCGGGCAGATTGGGGGCCAACGTAATTTTTTCCGCGGGACGGGGTTGGCATTTTTTCACTCTGACGGTGTCGTCCACTCCGATCCCGGCACTGGTTCTGGTCAGACCGTCGATGCGGATTATGTTTCTTCCCTCGTCTTCCGAATCCCCTTTGAAAACTTTGGCCACAACGGTGTTTCTTCCGCTGATTTCAACAACGTCTCCCACTTCCAAACCCAAAGCGAGCCGGGAGGCGGTATCCATCCTGGCCCTTCCGTAACCTGTTTCGGATTGTCTCCGAGCCATGCCCACTTTAAGTTCAAGATGGTCGACCATAACAAATTCCCGATGGCTGTTATTCTATAATAGACGTTCCGAACCCGGGCCGTTTTTCTGCCGAAATAAAGAAAAATTTAACAAGAACCTCCGTCTATCACGCTGTGCGGCTGTAATGTCGTGGTGTTTCGCCTTCAATTAAACAAGGAATTATATACAATAAAGAAATGGCACACATTACAAGCTTAAGCTATCAAGGGCCTGTAGCTCAGCTAGGTAGAGCATCTGACTTTTAATCAGGTGGTCAAGGGTTCGAATCCCTTCAGGCCCGCTGATGGACTTCATGAGCGATCAGACGGCGGATCAAGTATGAGGAAAATGAAATTCATAGATTCTAAAACGCATTACCCGCAATCCCGTGGCGGGGCATCAGGCAGGTGAAACATTGGCAACAAACAATATCTCGTTTAACGTTCTCGAGCACAAACTCGTACCCGAACATCACCTTTTGTCCGAAGAAGAGGCAGTCGAGGTTCTTACCAAATTGGGCATGACCCGCGATCAGCTTCCGAAGATAAGAAAAAGTGATGCCGGAATAAAGGTTCTCGAGTCCGTCCACGGCCCGATAGATGAGGGCAGTATAGTAAAAATAGTGAGGCAGAGCGAAACGGCGGAAGAGTTCGTAGCCTACAGACTGGTAACGGGGGCCAAGTGATATGAGAGATCTCGTAGAGCTTTACTTCACCGACCGCAACATAGTGAATCACCACCTATCGTCCTACAATGATTTCCTGGCGACCGCGGACAATCCCAACAGCAGGATGCAGAAAATCATTGACGATGTCAGAGTGCCCACCGAAGAAACCGAGAGGGGCATTATAAGACTGGATCCCGAACGCACCGGCGGCCGCAACATAGAAATCCGCATCGGACGCGCCAGACTCGAAGACGGCAAAATCGACCCCAAAGCACATCCCACGGTTCGTATCAACCCTCCGAAGGTTACCGAAGCAAACGGTTACAGTCATGAGCTGTTCCCCATGGAAGCCAGACTCAGAAACCTGAACTACATGTCACCGGTGTTTGTACACTTTGAACTTTACGAGGACGGCGAACTTATAGCCGTTCCGGAAAACGAAAAATGGATCAAAGTCGGAGATCTTCCGATGATGATCAAAGCCAAGGGCTGCAACCTTAACCGGGAAGTCATGGAATTTGCCAACGAGCGCAAATACAGCGACGAGGAATATCACGACGCTCTCATCGAGCAGAAAGAAGATCCCGAGGAACCCGGCGGATATTTCATAGTCGGCGGTACCGAAAGGGCACTGATAACCCTGGAAGATCTTGCTCCCAACAGAGTCATGGTGGAATACAACGAAAGGTACGGTTCCGCTTTGGAATCCGCCAAGGTATTCTCCCAGAAAGACGGATACCGTGCACTGACTCTCGTGGAAAGAAAGAAAGACGGAATGCTTATGGTGTCCGTCCCCGTGGCTTCCAGCGCCATACCTTTGGTGGCTCTCATGAAAGCTTTGGGAATGGAATCGGATCAGGAAATTTACGACACAATCGTTTCCGACGATGCCATGATCAATACGGTATATTCCAACATAGAAGCTTCCCTTGACAAGAAAACCTACGCGCCCAACGGATTCCATACAACCGAGGACGCCATTCTTTACCTTGAGAGAAACTTTGCCGCCGGACAGGCAAAAGAATACAGAATCAGAAAAGTCGAGAGCATTCTCGATCATTCGCTTCTCCCTCACCTGGGAGACACTGCGGACGACCGCATGAAGAAAGCAATTTATCTGGGACGTATCGCACGTTCTGTTCTTGAACTTTCGATCGGAAAAAGAAAGGAAGACGACAAGGACCACTACGCCAACAAGAGACTCAAACTCTCCGGCGACCTGATGGAAGACCTTTTCAGAACAAGCTTCAACAGTCTGATGAAGGATCTGAAATACCAGTTGGAAAGAAACTGGGGAAGAAAGAGGAACGAACTCAACATTGCTTCCGCAATCCGTCCGGATCTGCTTACGCACAAACTTTTGCATGCATTGGCCACGGGAAACTGGGTCGGAGGACGTGCCGGCGTATCGCAGCTTCTCGACAGAACTTCCAACCTTTCCGCAATATCCCACCTCAGAAGAATCACTTCTTCCCTGACCAGAAGCCAGCCTCACTTTGAAGCAAGAGATCTGCACCCCACGCAGTGGGGAAGACTCTGTCCTTCGGAAACCCCAGAAGGTCAGAACTGCGGTCTGGTCAAAAACGCCGCACTGATAATCGACGTGTCCGAGGGATTCCCCGACAACGATGTCAAATGGGTCCTCAACAAGGAGATGGGACTGGCTCCCGTCAAAGAAGGCGGAACCAGAGTATTCGTCAACGGTGACCTTGTGGGTACCCACAAAGAACCCGAGGACTTGGTGGCCAGAGTAAGGGAGTACAGAAGAAGCGGAAGACTTTCCGACGAAATCAACATCCGTTACGACGAAGAAATGAACGAAGTCATAATCAACTGCGACGAAGGACGTCTCAGACGCCCTCTGCTGACGATTGTGAACGGCAGAACCGCTCTTACCAGAAAGCATATCGAGAAAATCCGCGAAGGCAAAATCACCTGGAACGAACTGTTCATGGAAGGTGTAATCGAGTGGATAGACGCCGAAGAGGAGGAAGATCTCTTTGTTTTGATTGACCCCTTTGACGCTCCCGACAGATGCGAACTCTGCGGTCATGCGATTTCCGCCACCGAAATCGACTGGATGAACCCCGGCGTTGAATCCGGTGAAGAAATCATCAAATGCGGATGGTGCGACGGAGAGTTCTCGGTTCCCAGTAAAATCACCTCAAAACACACACACATGGAAATCGACCCGATGGTAATCCTCGGTGTTGCTTCCGGTGTTATTCCGTATCCGGAATACAACTCCGCGCCCCGTATAACCATGGGAGCGGCAATGGCAAAACAGGCGCTGGGAATCCCCTCCGCCAACTACCGTATCAGGCCCGATACCAGAGGCCACCTGATGCACTACCCCCAGTCCCCGTTGGTTCAGACCGAGACCATGAAGTTTATCGGATACAACCAGAGACCGGCGGGACAGAACTTCTGCATCGCGGTGCTTTCGTATCACGGATACAACATAGAAGATGCCCTGATTATGAACAAGAGCTCGGTACAGAGAGGTATCGGACGTTCCACTTTCCTCAGGTCTTACCGTGCGGAAGAGCGCCGTTACCCCGGAGGCCAGTTGGATCACTTCGAAGTCCCCTCCGCTGATATTATGGGCGCGCGCACCGACATGTCTTACGCCTCTTTGGGCGAAGACGGTCTGATATATCCCGAGGCCCGGGTCGAGGGAAGCGACGTTCTTGTCGGAAAGACCTCGCCGCCCAGATTCCTTGAGGAAGAAACAGATTTCCTCACGCCTCAGAAGAGAAGGGAAACCTCCGTCACGGTCAGACCCGGAGAAACCGGTTACGTGGATTCCGTCATGGTAACGGATTCGGAGAACGGTTCCCGCTTCGTCAGAGTAAAAGTAAGGGATCAGAGAATTCCGGAAGTCGGCGACAAATTCTGTTCGAGATTCGGACAGAAGGGAGTTATCGGAAAACTTGTGGATCAGTGCGACATGCCGTTCACCTGCCAGGGTATCGTTCCCGATTTGGTCGTGAATCCTCACGGTATACCCTCCCGTATGACGGTGGGTCACATATTGGAAATGATTGCCGGAAAAGTGGGAGCCATGGAAGGCCGGAAAATAGACGGTACCGCTTTCTCGGGAGAGAAAGAGGAATCCATCCGCGACGGTCTTATAAGGAACGGCTTCAAGGAAGACGGCAGGGAAATCATGTATGACGGAATCACCGGACGCATGATTCAGATGGACGTCTACACCGGAGTCATTTATTACGAAAAACTGCACCACATGGTCAGCGGAAAGCTCCATGTGCGTTCCAGAGGACCGGTGCAGATTCTGACCCGTCAACCCACCGAAGGACGTTCCAGACAGGGAGGTCTCAGATTCGGTGAAATGGAACGTGACTGTCTGATCGGACACGGAGCCGCAATGGTCATCAAAGACCGTCTGCTCGACCAGTCCGACGGTACCCAGCAGCATATCTGCGGCAACCCGAAGTGCGGTCATGTGGCCATTATGGACAGATTCGGCAACCTTTACTGCCCGGTGTGCAAGAACACCACCAACATACACCTTGTGCAAACTTCCTACGCGTTCAAGCTGCTCATGGACGAGATGCTGTCGCTTGGTGTTGCCATGAGGCTTCAGCTGGAGGACTTAAGATGAGAGGAATCACGAAGAGAATCGGCTCGATCAAATTCTCCTGCATATCGCCGGAAGAGATCAGAAAGATGTCCGCCACCAAGGTCATCACCGCCGATACCTACGACGACGAAGGATACCCCATTGAAATGGGTCTGATGGATCCCAGAATGGGAGTCATAGAACCCGGACTGCGCTGTAAAACCTGTGCGAACAGAGTGGATGAATGTCCCGGACACTTCGGACACATCGATTTGGCTCTGCCGGTCATACACGTCGGTTTCATCAAGGATATCAAAATGCTTCTGGAGAGCACCTGCCGGGTCTGCGGCAGACTGATGCTGACCCCGGAACAGATTGCCGAAGCCGCCGCCGACATGGAACGGATGGAAGAACTGGGAGGAGACTCCATGGATGTGAAAAATTTCGCCAAAGTCACGGCGAAAGGAGCATCCACGAAAGGACTCTGTCCCCACTGCAACGCAGAACAGATAAAAATCAAACTCGACAAGCCCACGACTTTCCGCGAGGTGGACGACAACCACAAGCTCACCCCCAAAGAGGTGCGCGAAAGGTTGGAACGCATTACCGACGAAGACCTTGCGACTTTGGGATTCGATCCCTCCACCTGCAGGCCGGAATGGATGGTGCTTACCGCACTTGCCGTTCCCCCGGTGACGGTCAGACCCTCAATCACTCTGGATTCCGGAGACAGATCCGAAGACGACCTTACCCACAAACTGGTGGATATCCTCAGAATCAACCAGAGGCTCAGGGAAAACCGCGATGCGGGAGCCCCCCAGCTTATCGTCGAAGACCTTTGGGAACTTCTTCAGTACCATATCACCACCTACTTCGACAACCAGACTTCGGGAATACCCCCGGCGAGACACAGGTCCGGGCGTCCCCTGAAGACGCTGTCCCAGAGACTGAAAGGAAAAGAAGGAAGATTCAGATCCAACCTTTCCGGTAAGCGTGTGAACTTCTCCGCCCGTACGGTTATTTCGCCGGACCCCCTGCTTTCCATAAACGAAGTGGGAGTTCCGAGAGCCGCGGCCAGAGAACTCACGGTTCCGGTTTACGTAAACGAACACAATCTCGAGAAAATGAAAAAACTCGTTGCTCGCGGAACCGACCCCGATGACGATTTCAACGGATATCTTCCGGGAGCAAACTATGTTATACGTTCGGACGGCAGAAGAATACGCGTAACCGACCGCAACGCCGAGGACGTGGCCGAATCCCTGGAAGTCGATTATGTCGTCGAGAGGCAGATGATCGACGGAGACGTTGTTCTGTTCAACAGACAGCCTTCTCTGCACAGAATGTCGATGATGGCTCACAGAGTCAGAATAATGGACGGAAAAACGTTCAGATTCAACCTCTGCGTATGTCCGCCTTACAACGCGGACTTCGACGGGGACGAAATGAACCTTCACGTTCTTCAGTCCGAAGAGGCCAGAGCCGAGGCGAGAATACTCATGCAGGTGCAGGAGAACATTCTTTCGCCCAGATACGGAGGTCCGATCATCGGAGCCATCCACGATCACATCACCGGAACGTATTACCTTACCCACAAAAACCCCAGGTTCTACAGATTGGAAGCGACGAACATAATGTCGAAGCTGCCCGATATCAAAATGCCCGAACCCGATTTCGATGAAAACGGCGAACCCTATTGGACCGGCAGAAAACTGTTCTCCTCGGTGCTTCCGGAAGGATTCCGCACCACCTTCAAAGCAAACATCTGCGAAGACTGCAAAAACTGCAAGAAGGAAGAATGCGAGAACGACGCATACGTTAAGATACGCGATTCAAACCTTATCTGCGGAACAATCGATGTAAGGGCGATAGGAAACAGCAAGGGTAAAATCGTCGACCGTATCGCAAGAGATTACGGTTCGGACGAAGCGGCAAAATTCATCAACAACGTTACGAGACTTGCTCTCGGGGCCCTTATGAATCACGGATTCAGCACAGGCATAAGCGATGAGGACATTCCCGAAGAAATCGGACTGCAGATCAGCAGCCTGATACAGGAACGCATATCCGAAGTCTCTCAGCTGGTCGAATCCTACCATGAAGAAACCCTTGAGCAGACCCCCGGACGATCTCTCAGAGAAACCCTGGAAGTCAAAGCCAGGGGAAAGCTGGAAGAGGCCCGTGACGAAGCCGGAAGAATCGCCGAGAAACATCTGGGTATGGACAACCCCGCGGTCATCATGGCAAGAGCCGGAGCCCGCGGTTCGATGCTGAACCTGTCTCAGATGGCAGGCTGTATCGGACAGCAGACCGTCCGCGGTGAAAGACTTTCCAGAGGTTATTGGAACAGAACCCTTTCCCACTTCGAAAAAGGGGACATGGGAGCCGGCGCCAAAGGTTTCTGCGCGAATTCGTACAAATCCGGACTGACCCCCACGGAATTCTTCTTCCACGCAATGGGAGGCCGCGAAGGTCTGGTCGATACCGCAGTGAGAACCTCCAGATCGGGATACATGCAGAGACGTTTGGTTTCCGCCCTGGAAGATCTGAAACTGACGGCCGACGGAACCGTAAGGAACACCATCGGCACGGTTATTCAGTTCAGGTACGGAGAAGACGGAGTGGATCCCACCAGATCCGTCCGCGGAAAAGCCATTGATTTGGACGATCTCTTTGCCGAAGTTCTCGGAGACGCGGCGGCCGAACACATGATACGCCTCGATGAGGGCAATGTGGGCGAAGACTACGGTTCCAGAGAAAAGGACGAAATGGAATTCGACGAAGAGGAAATCGAAGATTACGAAGCCGGCGATTACGGCGGAGGTGAGTGATAATGGCTAAAAAAGACACCATGAACGCGTTGATAAGGCGCGGAATCAGTGAGGAAGCCGCAGCGCTTCTTCTGACAAAGTACGCAGTTCTTTCCGATGTTCAGGCCGCCTCCCGGGAGGAAATTGAAGAGCTGGGAATTTCCGCCGAAGAAGCGGAATCCATAATTGCCGCGCTCGGCAAGCGTCCTTCCCGCAAATCCACGGCCAAGGTCAAAAAGAAAGCCGAAGAAGCGGAGCCTATGTTCGTGGCCGAAGAAATCACGCGGGAACGCGTTCTTACGCCCGAGCAGATCAGACTGACCGAACTTTCGGAGAAACTCGGATACAGATTCCCGATGAAGATACTGTCCGACATCGCTTCCCGCATGGCGGGAAACGAATTCGACGACGATACCTGCGTCAGAATATTGGACAAGGCATGGGAAATGTACGCTTCCCACCTCATGGACAAAAACGAGTCCGCCGGTGTAATGGCGGCCCACTCCATAGGCGAACCCGGTACTCAGATGAACATGCGTACTTTCCACTACGCGGGTGTGGCGAACATCAACGTTACCCAGGGACTTCCCAGGTTGATTGAGATTGTGGATGCCAGACGCATTCCGAGCACCCCGTCCATGACGATACCTCTTCTCGGCATTGCCGCCGAAGACGAAAGTGTCGCCAGACATGTCGCTTCCAACATCGAGATGACTGTGCTGACCGACGTGGCCATAATAAACACGGATGTCACCAACATGCGCATAGTCATCGTCCCCGACGCCCACAAGATGGACAAACGGGGTCTGACGCTGGACGAAGTATATGACAAACTCAGCAAAATAAGAGCCGTCCGCGGACTGGTGGAAAAGGAAGATTTCAATCTGACGATTACGTCGGACGTACAGTCTTTCAAGAAAATACAGACCATGTACGACGCCATCAAAAATGCCAAAATCAAAGGTATCGACGGCATCGAAAGAGCGGTTATAAGCAGAGACAAAAGAGAAAAATACGAGATAGTCACCGAAGGCAGCAACCTCAAGGAGGTTCTGAAGGTGGAAGGCGTGGACGCGCCCAACGTAATGACCAACAGCATTCAGGAGATTGCCGAGGTCCTGGGAATAGAAGCGGCCAGAAATTCCATCATATACGAAGCGGGAGAGACTCTCGGAGAAGCGGGTCTGAACGTCGACATCAGGCATATCATGCTTGTTGCGGACCAGATGACCAACGACGGAACCGTGAAAGCCATCGGACGTCACGGAGTTTCCGGAAAGAAATCGTCGGTTCTTGCCAGGGCGGCCTTCGAAATCACCACAACCCATCTTATGCATGCGGCGATGGTGGGCGAAGTCGACAACCTTGAAGGAGTGACGGAGAATATCATAGTCGGGCAGCCGGTTACATTGGGTACCGGCGCGGTTAACCTGATCTATACACCCAAAAAGAAAAAGGGGGATGAAGAATGAGTGAAGATAGGATCGACATAAGCAGAGCGCTGAAGGCTGCCATAAACACGGGCAAAGTCGAATTCGGCGTAGATCAAACTGAGAAAGCAATAAAAGCCGGCAAGGCCCAAATGATCATTTTGGCCAGAAATTGCCCCAGCAAAGAGCTGGAACAAGCGGAAAATGTCAAAATTCACCGCTATAAGGGCAACAATATGGAGCTTGGGGCTCTTTGCGGTAAGCCTTTCTCGGTTTCGGCGCTGGTCGTTATCGATAAGGGCACCTCAAACATACTTACGCTGTGAGTCAAATGCTTGCCGAAATAGTAATTACGGACGAAACCCTAAGGTACATCGCGTTGTTCCAGGAAGTTACCAAGACCAACGCGGTGGACTGCATGGACACCCCTGACAAGCTGGTTTTCGTAGTGGAAGCCGGCCAGGGGAACATGGCTGTGGGCAAGAAAGGCGATCACATGATCAGGCTCAAAAACCTGACCGGGAAAAACATCCAGGTCGTGGAGTATTCCGAGGATCCCGAGCAGTTCGTGAAGAACGTTTTCCATATCTACAAACCCGAAAGAGTCGAAATAGAGCAGCGCGGGGATATCACTCACGCCACCGTAACCGTTGATTCCGAACTCAAAGGAAGAGCCATCGGCAAGGAAGGCAAAAATCTCCGCATTGCCAGGGATATCGTGAACCGGCACCACGAGATTCAGAGTCTCAGCGTGGCTTGAAGTCAGGAGCGGCCGAGAGGCATTCTCTCGACTTCCAGCCTGTCCGCCGTGGGATATTCCTCGACGATGTAACATTTGTAGGGTAATTCATCGGCTATTTCCTGCAGGACCCAAGGGGCGGTTTCCAGCCGTCCCCTTTCTTCATCCGCAAAAATCAGGATATCCGGAACATCGAATTCGTTTTTCAGATATTCCGAAGCCTCCGAGACATTGTCGGCATACACCAGACCTTTCAGAACCGTCCCGTCTTCGGTGACGACTTCGTATTCTTTCGCTGTGTTCTCGGCGCGTCTCATCAGCCTGCGCCTCAGCTGTATTCCGTCTTTGAAAGACGAAGAGCAGTAATGAATCCTTTTTCCGGGATGTTTTTCTATAAGTCCGAGGGCGACTTCCTCGGAACCTTCCACCGCGGCGGATATGTCGTCCTTGGGACGGTAACCCTGGTTTTCCATCATGTCCCAGTTACTTTCGGAAAACTCCAATTCGTTAAGATTCGCGAAGGAAATACCGGCGTCGAAGGCACGGGACAGAAGAGAATCCAAATCCTTTTCCCGCTCGGGAAGAGCGGGAACTTCCAAACCCACGTCCAAACCGTCGATTTTCAGAATCTTTTCTAATTCGGAAGTATCGAAATTCATCCATTTTTCTTCACGGGGATGAAACCGTATCTCATCCAATCCGGCGTCTCTGAGCCGTTTGACCTTTTCGGAATCCAAAGTGGAGGTGTACAGGTGAACATGATGTTCCGGACCGAAACGGTCTTTCACCATTTCCAGATAATGCAACGTAAGGTCGAAGTCCTGCAGAGGATCCCCGCCGGTTATTCCCGTGCCCGTCGCATCCATGGCTTCGGCTTCGGCTATGATTTCCTCATCGGACATTATTTTCAGTTCGTTGGCGTAAGTGTCCGCCTTCCCTTTTCTTTCCAAAGACACGGGGCAGTATTTGCAACCGGTCGTACACCGTCCGGTAACGAACAGAACGAGTTTGGAACCTTCGGTGCAATGTTTGCACCCTACGGCCAATTCGCCGTCGGCGACGGATCCGCATTCCAGTTCTCTGCTGACCATGAACGGCAATCCGTTCCGACGTATTATTAACTCTCGCAGAAATATCGTCTTATGAAGAAGGATACGCGTCTGGTTCTCGCATTGGACGAGACCGACGGCAAAAGAGCTCTGGAAATTGCGGATTCCGTGTCCGGGGCGGTGGATGCAATAAAAATCAATTGGCCGCTGGTTCTTTCGGCCGGCCCGGATATGATAAACGAATTATCGGAAAGAGGGGACGTAATATGCGATTTCAAAGTCGCCGACATACCCAACACCGTTCGTCTGATTGTGGAAAACTGCGTATCCCGCGGAGCATCCGCTGTAATAGTTCATGCCTTCACCGGCGAAGATTCGTTGCTGGCGGCCAAAGAAGCCGCAAAAGACGCCGAGATATTTGCCGTAACCGAGATGAGTCATCCCGGCGGCAAAATGTTCACCGCAAAACACGGGGAAGAAATGGCCGAGCTGGGAATGAAATGCGACATTTCCGGATTTATAGCCCCCGCCACAAGACCCGAAAGGATAGCTGCGATAAGATCCGTAATCGGCAACAAGACAATTCTGTCTCCAGGAGTCGGAGCCCAGGGGGGTTCCGCCGCCTCGGCCATAGAAGCGGGGGCGGACTAT
Organism: Methanomassiliicoccaceae archaeon UBA404; assembly: GCA_002498605.1. Taxonomy (GTDB): domain Archaea; phylum Thermoplasmatota; class Thermoplasmata; order Methanomassiliicoccales; family Methanomethylophilaceae; genus VadinCA11. Next base: position 86,821 of record DAHY01000026.1, read on the forward strand.
GTTATTGTCGGCCGCGCAATATATGAGTCGGAGAATCCCCGCAAATCCGCCGAATCATTCGTAAATCAGATATCGAAAGTGCTTTGATATTTACCTTTACGGTATATATCGCGCGCGTGCCGTAAACATATAAATAGGCAATCAAACATCAATCGACAATTTAAGGACGGAGACCTTTATAATGGTAAGATTTTGTAAACCGGGTTCTTCCTCATACGGGAAGGATGCCGCCGATAAAGAGTGCGGCATAGCGAAAAGGATTAAACAAAATTGGATTCCGTTGGCACTTGGCTTGATAGTACTGATAGCAATAATTGCGCGAACCATATATTCTTACGGCCTGTCGGCCGGTAACGGGTTCGCACTTTCCGGTTCGAGCGCAACGGAACACCAACACACGATTGTCAGCATTCTGACAGGAACCTTCGGTTTGTCCGATCCTTCTCTCAACTACCCGTACGGCGGCACACTTATGCAGCCGCCGTTCATAGATATGATTCTGGCAGGGTTTGCATGGATACCCACGCTCCTGGGCGTGTCCGCACAGACCGCGGCAGCCGGCGCATTGGCATTCTCCGGACCCGTAGCCGCCGCGATAACCGTCATACTGGTATACATCCTGGGAAAGGAAATGTTTGACAGAAACATCGGAATAGTCTCCGCATTCCTGTTTGCTGTTATGCCTTTGCCGGTGGTCATGTCGGTATTCTCCGACGGAACCACCATGGGAATTCTGCTGATGTTTTTCGTAATCGCGACGCTGCTGATGTTCAGGGGAATAAAGGCTCTGTCTTCTACGGAGATCCGCGGAATAAAAGCCGCCTTCACACCCGGTGTCCTGAAATACACCATAAGCGCCGGTCTGATGTTCGCAATCATCGCACTGTCCTGGAACGGATTCATCATGATTGTGACGCTTCTGGTTTTCCTGATGGCCGCTCAGGCAATCATATCCCGTCTCAACAAACGTGACTTCGGAGCCTCATTCGGTGCTTATGCAACCATGATTTCGATTCTGATAATAATCCCGCTGCCGTATTATGTCGCCGCCGGATTGTTCTCTTACGTATACACGGGACCGCTGTTGCTCTCGGCAATATCCGTTGCGGCCGTGGCTCTGTTCTACTATATGAGAAAGAAATCGAATCTCAAGGCATTCGTCATTCCCATACTGGCGGTCGCCGCGGCGTTTGTGGTATTGTATTTCGCCGCCCCCCAACTGTTCAGCGACGTGACCGGCGGTAATGCAATTTACGAATCATCGCTGTTGGCGGATCTGCTGAAGTCCCAGAATGTCGGAATTTCGAAGATGGCCTCTTATTACGGATGGGCCACGGTTTGGATGCCTTTCGTAATGATAGCTTATCTGTCCTACAAGCTGGATAAGAAAAATCCCTCCGAAACCAAACTTATGACGGTTCTCTGGATCACGGGAATGTTCATACTCAGCTGGCTGTCCAAAGACAATGCCATAATGGCAGGTGCGATGTATTCCATCGTCGCCGCATCCGCGTTGACTTTGCTTTACCGCTATGTGGGCATGACGGAATATTTCAGAACCATCAGAGGCGGAGGCTGGAAGGCCAGTCTCAAGAAATTCCTTCGCCCGGAACCGTTCATTTCACTGATATGCGTACTGTGTCTGGTAATAGCGCCCAACGCGGTTCTGTTGGCGGACGCCACAACATCGTCCAACCGTGACGGAAGCAGCGGAGGTTATCTGGGCGGAATAAATTACTTTGTGGATACCGACGAAGACAATCCCACGAACATGATGTGGGATCATTATTACGATGAAACCAAAGACGGCGCTCTTGCCACATGGTTCGAAAACTCGTCCAAAGCCGCGGACAGAGGAGGATTCGTATCGGTAACAAGCGATTCCGGACAGGGAGCGGTAGCGGTATCCAACATATTGCTTTCAAAAGGATCCGCAGGCGCAATATCCGCTATGATTATACGCATGGTACTTGCCGAAGGAGTTAACAAGTATGCGGATTTGATGGACGACGACCTGGTCGCCGGATTGAAAAAGATAATCGACAATCCGTCCGAGACCAAGGGCGACGTGTTGAAAGATTCGGAAACATACCCGGGCATCTCCGCGGATCTGAACGAAGAGAATGCGATTTATCTCGCGGCATCAAATCTGCTGACATCCGAATTGAGCGAAACCGAGATTCACAAACTTTACAGTGAAATCCGTGAAATAAGCAACGGAGCAATCTCGTATATCGCAATCAGCGGAGACATGCTCCCCATGTTCCAGAACGACGGTTCTCTGTTCCCCACATTGGCATATCTTAACAATTATGCCTTGGATTCCAACGGAGCTGCCAACAAATATTACAGCCACGGGTACATTCTCAATTACACAGACGCGATGTTCGAATCCTTCATCTGGAAGGCACTCATCGGGTTGAACAGCGAAACCGGCATCAATTTCTATGCCGCGGTGTCGCTGGCACTCAGCGACGGTACCTTGGCGGCCAGCCCCGGACTCGGCCTTACGGGCTTTGAAGTCGATTACTGGCAGGTCAAATACAACCCGGATGAAGATGCAACCCTTTCCGACGGCGGATGGGTATACATGAACGGTTACGAAGCCGTTGAGAAACAGAAGAACGAAGGCGGTCTGATCAACTACCTTTCAAGCATCATGGTACTCAAAGTATCCGATTTAGACGATTCCAATGTCAAATCCGGCACGGTTACATCCGGTGGCGTCGCTTTTGCGGGAGCCAAGGTTGCGGTGTTCGAAAAGGACCCCAACGGCGTATGGGTACAGCGTTCCACAGCTTTCACCGATGAAAACGGCGAATACTCCGTTATGGTGCCGGATGCGGATTATCAGATCAGAGTTTACGTTTCAACCGAAATGACGGTGGGAGGCACATACCTTAAGTACAACACAGGTTCCGATTTCGATTTCAGCCTTGATTCTTCCGTCATAAAAGGAAGCGTTGAAGGGGATCTTGAAGGTATGATTGTGGAAGCCGTAGGAAAGTACTCGGGCACCACGAAATCGGAAGAAATCGATAATACCGGAGTATACGAAATATCCGGATTGGTACCGGACAAGTATGACGTGTATCTCAAGCTTAACGGCAAGACAATCGACACGACCACGATTACGGTATACCCCGGCAGTAATTCCGGAGTGGATTTCGGACTGTCTTCGACTTTGAAAGTTACCGTCAAAGACATATACGGCGTACCGACGGACGGAGAGGTTGTGCTTGTGAACAAGTACGACGGCACCGTCATTACAAAAACCACAGCAGACGGAATAGCGGAATTCAAAGTAATGAAGGTGAATGACGATATCGAAAACACCGGAATGTACATTGTCTACGTGAAAGACACAATAGGCACATCTTCCGAAGTCAAGGTTTCAGGTTCATCCGCCGCCGCAAGCATAACGATATTCGAAACTGTGTCAGAAACCGGCAATAACATAACCGTCATGGCTCCCGGATATTCGTCATTCGGACAAAGCGATGTTCTGTTGCCCGGTATAGGGGATGCTGTTTACACACTGGTTTACAAAAACGGCGAAGTCAGAACATATTCCGTGAAAGACGGATTTAGTGAATTCGTCAATGACGTTGTTGAATTTAACGCGGAACTGAAGTCAAAATCCGATACCGCGATCCAGGGAACGATAACGTTCTACGGCGAAGACGGAGTGACGTTCACGTATGCTTCCGACGAGGAAGGGAAAGTGACCGCCAAAGTATTGCCGGGCACGTATACGGTATCGGTGGTAGGCAAGAACGGAACCTGCTTGATTCAGGATGAAGTAGTGGTTCCGGGCACGACGGCAGAGGACGCAACCGTGTTCAAAACGGACACCGGCCGCACCGTGAAGGCTACCTTCACGTTCAGTTCTTCGACGGACGGTTCCAAAGGAGTACCGTTTACGAAAGTAAAGTTTGTAGTTGAAACCGAAGGCAAGGAATACACAATTTACGGAACCACCGATTCGTCAGGAGTGGCGTCCGTAACGGTTCCCAAATCCGCCAATGTCAAAGTTTCAATAGACGACGGCGGAATCGGAGTAATGGAGTGGATCGCCAAAGAGAACGATGTGGGTACGGGCACTTCCACAACCTTCAGTGTAAGCAGTTCCAAGATGGATAAGCCGGAAATAGATCTGGAGAACACCTGGCTTTGGCCTTCTTCCGATTTAAGCGGAAAGCCGTCTTACAAAGTCGCGGACGACGCATCGGACAATAAAGTGAAAGTCAGTCCCGGCACATACTACTGCATTGTGAAAGAAAGCAGCGGTTTGTACACTTACAGTAAAGTAAAAGTGTACTACGGACACGATGAATTGTATCACGACTCCGAAACCGTTGTTGACAATCTCAGTCTTCTGACGGTTACGGCACCCGATGATTCAAAAGTAACCGTCGAAGCCCATCCGGATTCCGAAGGCGCGAAATACTACAAGGTTAAGTTCGACGCCGATACGATACAATATCTTATGACAGACGGAGAATATCTGTTCAAGGCCGTAAAGGATGACAACATATCATACGCACTGATCACTGTTCCTTCTTCGGACACTGTCGATCTTACTTCCTACTTTGAGAAGAAAGCAACTCTCAAAGGATACCTGGGGGTCGACGGTGACGGTGTCGCCGAAATCGATATTGACGGTGTCAAGTTATTTACGAAAGTAAAGAAGGGAGTTTATTCGGTGGACGTGCCCGAAATGGCAGGTAAATCGGCTATCTTCGATGTCAAACTGACGTACAAGCCGTCCGATTCCGAATATACTTACGAATACGCAGGCACATTCTCTGTCAGTATACCCGAATCCGAAGGAGAAGACGTTCAGGTAATCACGACCAACGCGTACCTGAGGGGAGACGGCACAATTGCCGTAACAAGCGATGAACTCGTGATAGCGGCCGATATCACTCATATCGACGATAATGGATTCACGTTTGAAATGACGGTTACGCCCGCTGCCGGTTCTGAAGGCATAAAGACCTATGCAGTAAAGGCAGTCGGACCCTGGCAGCTTGACAAATCCTATGTTTTCACAATAACGGACGAGACAGTCGAGCACCTGACAATCAACGGAATTTTCAGCCCGTCCAATGTAAACGACCGCGATAAGGACATGAAAGTCTCTATTGTCAACCTTGAAGGAAAAGCGGAAGCCACCGGCGAGATATCCGGTATATACATGCCGTCCGAAAATCCTGCGGATAAGGTGACTGTAACGGTATCCGGAGACAACGGAGCGGCATCCGATCTGATTACCGACAACGAGTACATCTATGCCATAACCATGAGGAATTATGCCAACAAAGAGGTGACAGTCGAACTCAGCGTATCCGGCGTCAGCGGAGAATGGATTTACGTTGTATCCGACGAAAGCGGAAGAAAGATTGTAACCGACTACTCAGTTGAAAAGGGTTTGACACTGTCCGGCAATTCAAAGACGGTTCTTCATGTGAAACTCATGAACGTTAACGGCGGACTCACGGACATTCCCGAAGTAACCGTTAATGTGGCAGTCCCTGCGGGTGTCGTCATAGACAAGAATGTTCTGACGCTAGAACCGGAAGAAATCAAACTGGATTCGTCCTTGTCCGTTGAAGGTAACAACGTGTATGATACCGGAAACGCAATGCAAACCGCATTCTGGGTGTTTGCCGTATTGAGTATTATAATGATAGCGCTGATAGTATGGTTAGGTTCCAAGAGGGGGGTGTTCTCACGAAGAAAGTGATTCAGACACTGGGAGCAGTGTCTCTGCTTATGTTGGTGGGACTGTTTGCAATGGTCTCCGTGGATGATTCGTACGCCGAATATTTCGACGTATATCCCGACGATGAATTCATCGTAAAGACCGGCGGTACGGTCAAGTACGAAGCAAAGTTCTACGACAGCGAACTGGGATCCGCCACCGTGAATTACACGGCATATCTGGTTAATTCCAACGGAGACAAGCAATCGGGCGCGGTATCGCCTTCAACTTGGGCTTCTACTACAACAAGCCATACCAAAACGGTAACTGTTACGGCACCGAGTACGGCCGGAACCTACCGGTTGGTGGTGGAATACGAAACCAACGGGGATGACGTTAAGAAAGGCATGAGTCAGGCCGCCGTCAAAGTTGTGGTACCCCTGACCCTTTCCGCGGAAATAGTCAATAACAGTAACACCATGGGTTCAAAAACCGTAATGTTCCAGGTTGACGGCAAACTTGTGGAAGGCAGTGAGCAGACCGTGGAAAAACTTGCGTTCAACGCCAAGAAAACCGTGACTTACGAATGGGTGACCGATTCTCTCGGCGAAGGAAGACACACGTATACTCTGGTAACGGAAGACGGGGATATTATCAAAACCGGCGAGTTCTACTTGGGACACAAGGATTACCAATGGGCGACCATAATAATGGGAATCCTGTTCGTAATATTGCTCATTGCACTGATATACGTGGTCCGCAAACCCGTGAAGAACTACGGCAAGCCCAAGGGAAGACGTTAAACATCAATATGGGGGAAACCCCATAATTTTATATTTTCGACATTACGACAGCGGTAGCCACGTCCGAACGCGTACGTTCCATAACGCCTCTGGCTATGTCCTGTTTCCTTCTCAGCGGAATAATGGCATCGGGAACATCGAACATGAGTACGCTTTGAACGATATACTCCATTGTTTCAAATACGGAAGTTGCCGTGTCCAAATCTCCGGTCATCAGTTTCTTGAGAACGACTCTTCTCAATTCGCCCACAACATCCGCCAATCCCAATATCCAGGAACCTTCGTCAATCGATAAATCTTCAAACGACGGTATCCTGTTTTCAAAAATTATATCGCCGAGAATTACAGCTTCGGCATATTCGGACAAAGCATCCGAAGCGGGGCCGGCGCATCCGAGCGACGGTTCTTCCTTTATATCGGACACAAGCGCACGGGCAAGTTCCTTCATTTTTTCGGTTTCGACGTTATCAATCTGACCGTTGTGGGCGGAATGAATCACTCTTTTGGAGCTTCTGATGATTTCCCTGGACATCCGTATGGCTTTCTCTCTGCTTTTCTCGGCTTCTGCAAAGCGGTCGGCGGCAGAAATCAAGGCCTTTTCGAATTCGGACATACCCCGACATAGCGTTCGGGGTTTAAAGAGAAGCGAAGAACGTATCCCTGATTTTGTTTCTGTAAATCTCTTCGTTCAATTTACGTTCGTACATTGTTTTTACAGGTTTGCGGAAATCGACATCGTTGTACACAACATCCATCAGGGTCAGGGTATCCCCTCTGAGGGTTCCCATGTGAATATTTTCCCCGTTCAGTGCCCTCAGAACTTCATCGAAATCCGCACGGTTCATACCCACCATCGCGATGGCGGAAGCCATTCTCCTTACCTGCTGCCAAAGAAAGAATCTTGCGCTGCAGTCATAAATCAAAAAATCATCTTCTATTTTAATTTCGGAAGATACCACATTGTTCAATGTGGGCTTTCCGTCATATTTGCAGAATCTGGAAAAATCATGTTCTCCGAGGAACAGGGAAGCGCATTTTTCCGCCCGGTCCGCATCTATGCCTTTCGCAGGCATTATGTAACGGTAATGGCGCAGATAGGCGTATCTGGGTTTAAAATTCTCGGGCACCTTTGCGTATGAACGGTAGAAGATGCCGCGGGATACCGAGTTCAGAGATCTGAGAAGAGCATCCGGATCTTTCGTACCTGTTTCAAACATAGCCACATTTCCCAGGGCGTTCACTCCTCTGTCGGTCCGGCTGGATAACTTCAATGAAAAATCAATGTTGTCAGAACCGTATACGGTAATCAGATTCCTGAGAATCTCGCTTTCCACGGTTCGCAATCCCGGCTGTCTCTGAGACCCGTGAAACCCCTCGCCCATATAGGCGATTTTTACTGCAAGCTTAGTCATCTCCGCGGATCTCTTTCATGTGGTCCACTCTGCGCTGTATAAGTGCCAGAGTACCGATATCGTGTCTGACTGTGATTCCGTCGCTCATCACGAATTCAAGAGCGGTTTCACAGTTCCACTCCGCGTTCTTCAGAGAATCGCTTATGCCTACCATACCGATGGAACGGGAAGTCCCCGTCACAACCTTATTGTTCTTTATGTCCACGTTGGCATAGTACATCCTTGCGCCGGATTCTTTGATTCTCTCTTCGTTGACTCTTATTTCGTGACCCGGTTCGGGAACCGTTCCGTATCCTTTCGGGACCACATACTTGCAGACCGTGGCTTTGTTTGCGAACCTGACATTTTCGGACAAAGTCCCCTTGGCCATGTCCCAACAGATTTTCTCGAAATTATCTTCGAGTATGGGTAAAACATTCATTGCCTCCGGGTCTCCGAATCTGGCATTTATCTCTATGATTTTCGGGCCGTCCCGGGTAAGCATGAACTGACCGTACATCACTCCTCTGTACGGACATCCGTCATCGGACATCGCTTTTACAATCTGCCTGAGAATTTTCAAAGAGCCCTCTCTGTCTTTTTTGTTGATGAAAGGCAGCAGGTGATCGGCATCGGAATAAGATCCCATTCCTCCCGTATTCGGTCCCACGTCCCCTTCGTAAGCTCTTTTGTGATCCTGGACGATCGGCATCGGTGCGATGGTTTTTCCGTCACAGAAGACCATTTGAGTAAATTCTTCTCCGACGGCTTTTTCTTCTATAATCACACCCGCTTTTCCGATATTCTGATCGAAGATTTCGTGAACGTACTCCATTATGTCCTTCAGCGAATGCAGATGTTCCCCTTCGACCTTTACTCCCTTTCCCCCGGTGAGTCCCACGGGTTTTACCACAATTTCGTAATTCAGGGTTTTAAGGTAGTCCTCTATTCCGTCCGGGCTGTCAAAAGAGGCATAACCCAGATTGCCGTCCACGTTGTATCTGTGAACCAGGTCCCTCATGAACGATTTTGACGTTTCTATCCGCGCGGCGGCTTTGTTGGGCGACGCGCAGGGTATGCCCGCGTTTTCCAAAGCATCGACAATGCCCTTTTCCAAAGGGGCTTCGGGACCCACGAAAGCCAAATCCACGTTTTTCGTCTTTGCGTATTCGACTATGCGCCCAATATCCCCCTCATCGGAGAACATGAAATCCTTGGCCATGCGGATGATGCCCGGATTACCGTTTTTCATTACGGCGTACACTTCGGATCCTGCTCTGCAAAACGCTTCCACGGCGGCACATTCCCTTCCGCCGCCTCCAATGGTTAGTACCTTCATCGAAACAGCCTCACATATTCAGAGCAGCCAGTATTTCGTCCACGCCTTGGCCGGTTCTTACGCTGCACTTGTATATTTCTTTCAGGCCGCCCATCAGTTTCTTGTAATCTTCGGCTATGATTTCCGGATTGACCCCGACCGCATCGGCAATATCCATTTTGTTCAAAACGGCAAAATCGGAATGAAGGAATATGCTGTGGTGTTTTCTGACCATATCATCCCCTTCGGTTGTGGATATCACCGCGACTCTGTAATCCGTGCCCAACGGGAAATCCGCCGGGCAAACCAGGTTACCGACGTTCTCTATGAACAAAACATCATAATTTTCCAAATCTGCCTTTTCCAAAGCCTTTGTTATAAGATTGGAATCCAGGTGACATTCGGAGCCGGTGTTACAGTTGATCACATCCATCCCGGACGCTTTCATTCTTGCAAAATCATCATCACCGATAACGTCGCCCGCGATTGCCAGTACCCGAACGCCTTTGTCCCTTAGCTTCTCGGCCAATTTGATTATCAGTGAAGTTTTGCCGGCGCCTATGGATCCCATGAAGTCGACGGATTTGATATTGTGCTCTTTGAGCAAACGATAATTCTTATGGGCCAATTTGGAATTTTCCTTGAGGACATCGAATTCCATACCCACCTGTACGAAGTGCATAAATCGTGAACATCATTTCCCGTAATAATACTAACCGCGAAAATGCGGAAATAATCATAAAGCCGAAGTTAGATGGGGGGGTGTTCAAATGAGCTATACTGAATCATTATCTAAACTTCTGGCGTCGGCGGACGCCTCTGAGGGCTGCAAACTCTCTGTAAAGACCGGAGGTCGCACGTATACGGGTCTGATGATGCCCCGTCACGATATGAGCGCTCCTGACACATTGGTACTGAAACTTGACAGCGGTTTCAACATCGGCGTTCGGATGCGTTCGGATGCTTCAATCGAGGTTTTGGAAAAACCCGTCAAAGCGGTTGAAAAAACAGAAGTCCCGACCTTCAAAAAAGGATTGAAAAAATTGGTATTGCTCGGCACCGGAGGGACCATCGCATCCCGCATAGATCATCGCACGGGAAGGGTTGAACCCGTAATGTCCGGTTCCGAAATTTTAAACCTGATACCTGAAATCTCGGATGTGGCGAACATAGAATCCAAATCCCTGTTTTCGGTTTACTCGGATAATATGAGCCCGGAGCACTGGCAGAAAATAGCCGTTGCAGTGGCGGAAGAAATTAACAGCGGAGCCGACGGAGTGCTGATTTCCCACGGAACCGACACGATGGGATACACTGCGGCAGCGTTGTCCTTTATGCTGTACAACGTTCCCAAACCCGTTGTTCTGGTCGGAGCTCAGCGTTCTTCCGACCGTCCATCCACAGACGCGGCAGGCAATCTTATTGCAGGTGCCAGATTCTGTGTCGACGGAAACAAAGCCGGAGTGTTTGTTGTCATGCATGAAACAATCGGAGACGATCTGTTTGCGGTACATTCAGGAACCAGGGTAAGAAAAATGCATTCTTCCCGCCGTGATGCTTTCAGAAGCATGAACGTCCCTCTTGTCGCGCGCATCGACAGGGACGGGAAAATCGAACATCTGTCGGAATGCAGACCCGTCTCCGACCGCAAAATCAAAGCCGATACGAAAATGGAAGAAAACTGTCTGCTTCTTTACTGCTTCCCGGGTATGAAACCCGAATCCTTCGAAGATGCGGTCATGAACAGCAAAGGCGTCGTTCTTGCGGGAACCGGACTCGGTCATGTGAACGAGAGCATGATTCCTCTGATACGGAAAGCAACCGAGGCCGGCATTCCCGTGGTTATGACGACCCAGTGTCTGGAAGGAACGGTCAACCTCAACGTATACAACGCGGGAAGAGAAATACTCGCCGCCGGAGCCATTCCCGCCGAGGATATGCTTCCCGAAACCGCACTCGTGAAATTAATGTGGATACTGGGTAATTACCCCGCCGATGCCACCGAATCGATAATGAACGTTTCTTTTGCAGGAGAAACAAGTGACAGGAGGGTGTTGTGATGGAAGACTACGAAATGATGTGCGGTATCGAAATCCATCAGCAGTTGGACACCAGGAAACTTCATTGTTCCTGCGAAACCACCCTGCATGACGAAGGTCGCGGCAACGTTTTCAGAAAACTAAGACCCACGGTAAGCGAAACCGGGGAGATTGACAGGGCCGCGCTGGCTCAGCACAAGAGACAGATGAGTTTCAGATACCAGTCCTGCGATTCCGCGTGTTTGGTCGATTTTGACGAAGAACCGCCTCAGCCCCTCAACGAAGACGCTTTGGACACCACGCTGACGTTTTCGGCAATGCTCAAAGCGGACATTATCGATGAAATACACACTATGCGCAAAATCGTCATAGACGGATCCAACTCCGGAGGATTCCAGAGAACCTCTCTCGTGTCCACCGGCGGAGAAGTGGATGTCAACGGAAGGAAAATATCCATTCTGTCGGTCTGTCTCGAAGAGGATGCGGCCAGAAAAATAGAAACCAAAGGCAACGAAGTGACTTACAGATTGGACAGACTGGGTTTCCCTCTGATTGAGGTTGCGACCGGTCCCGATATGAGAACCCCCGAAGAGGTTATGGAAGTCGCTATGAGAATCGGGTCCCTGTTGCGCGCAACCAAGATGGTAAAACGGGGAATAGGAACCATACGGGAGGATCTGAATATATCCATCCCCGGAGGTGCCAGGATTGAAATCAAAGGAGTTCAGGAACTCAGATTGCTGCCCGATTTCGTACGCAACGAAATAAACAGACAGAAAATGCTTCTGAGAATCAAAGGTATTCTCGAAGAGCGCAACGTTACCCCGGTATCAACGGAGCCGCTGGACGTTACCGAAGTGTTCAAAGACTGTCCGTCAAAAATAATTTCCGGGGCGCTCAAAAGCAAAGGAGCCATCATGGCAATCAAACTTCCCGGATTCGCAGGACTGCTGAACGGGGATTCGGGAAAATTGAGATTGGGTTCGGAAATGGCCCAATATGCGATGACCCACGGCGTAAAAGGGATTTTCCATTCCGATGAACTGCCCAATTACGGCATAGGACAGGAATACGTGGATGCTCTGAAAAATTATCTGGGTATGAACGGAGAATTCGATGCCTTCGCAATATGCGCGGCACCCAAAAAGACCGCAATATCGGCAATTACCGCCGCGGCGGAACGCGCCAACGCGGCACTCAAAGGCGTTCCGGAAGAAACCAGAGATCCTCTGCCGGACGGAATATCGAGATATTCCAGACCTTTGCCGGGAGCCGCCAGAATGTATCCGGAAACCGATGTGCCGCCTACGATAATCACCGATGAAAAATTGGCCGAAATCATGGAGTACATGCCGGAATTCCCCGAAGAAATCGAAAAGAGACTGATTGCGGAATATAAAATCAACGAACAGCAGGCTCATCAGCTGATCAGAGAGAACAACAACGAGTTGTTCGAAAAGCTGGCGGCCGAATACGGGGACCTTTCTCAGATTGTGGCGGCAACCCTGACGAACACTTACAATGAATTGGATCGGGAAGGCGTTCCGGTGTCCGATATAACCGACGATGCAATGCTGGCTATATTCGGAATGCTGCATGAAAACAAATTCGCCAAAGAAGCTTTGCCGGAAATAATGCGGGAAGTCGCAAAAGGCACCGAACCTTCGAAGGTTCCGTCCAAGCTGGGTCTTGAATCCATGGACAGTTCCGAAGCCGCAGGCATAATCGCGTCGATAGTCAAAGAACGGGAAGAATTCGTCCGCGACAAGGGAATGGCGGCCATAGGACCGCTTATGGGCCCCGTGATGGGGGCGCTGAGAGGCAAAGTCGACGGCAAAGAAGCCAACAGACTTCTGACAGAGGAGATATCAAAACTCATCGGCTGATATCTGCAACACCCTCAATTTTTCGAAGAACAGCGGCAGCTCTCCCAAAATTGTGACTTTGTACGGTTTGAGAACGTCATTCAGCCTCTCTTCGTCCATCAGGGAAGATACAACCACAACGGCTCTCCATCCGTTGTTACCGTGAACCGTCATCCCGTCCAACATCTCCGGTAACGGTCCCAATCCGTCTTTTCCCCCGGACCATGCTTCGGCCAGAGGGATATCGTCATCTACGGGAAGATAGGGAAGATTGAATACAACAGTGTCGAATTTACCGTTCACGGAACCGAATAAGTCGGTCAGCAGAACAACAATATCCAGATTATTTTTTTCAGCGTTTTTTTCAGTCAGTTTCACTGCCGAAGGATTTATGTCCCCGGCGGTGACAACGGCCCCGGATCGGGCGCAATGCAACGAAACAATACCGGATCCGCAACCCAATTCCAGAACGGTTTCGCCGGGAACGACGTCGAGACTTCTTATCAGTAACAGACTGTCCTCGGAGGGCGGATAAACATCCTCCGCCTCATCGATAAGAATATCTGGGTCATATTCCATGCAAAGCCGATATAGTATATCCCGATAATAAATCAAACGGAAAGCGTATATCTTCCCGAGACAGATACGCAGTCATGACGGTGCTCGATGTTATGGCCATAGGTATTCTCGAAAGAGACCCGAACGGAAAGGTCACAAAAGCGGATTCCACCTGCACCCTTGTAAGAACCTCCGAAAAAACAATCCTGGTCGATACCAGCACCGAATATCTTTGGCCGATGATTGAAATATCGTTTGAACAGATAGGGCTTCGATTGAAAGACGTGGATACCGTGGTTCTTACCCATATGCACAGAGACCATACCGAAAATCTCAATAAATTCACCGATGCGAAAATCTATGTTCACGAAGGCGAAAAATCAAACATCCCCGGGGCAATCTCCGTGACCGGCGACGAATACAGGTTGGATCCGGACGTATTGCTGGTTCATACCCCAGGACACACGAAAGGTTCAATGAGCGTTTTTGTCGACGCGGATCTGAAGTATGCAATCGCCGGAGACGCAATACCCACAAAGAACAATTTACTGAAAATGACGCCGCCCGCCTCCAATTACGACGAAGAATTGGCTTTAGAAAGTATTAAGAAGATAAAGGGATACGCGGACATAGTAATACCGGGACACGGGTCCCCGTTTCCGACCCGTATCTGAAACCATGACAATTAATGAAGAACTTCCGGATGTAATAGTCTTCGAATGCGAAGAATGCGACGATTTCACAGACCATGAGATACTGAAAGGAAGATTCGGAAAGGCATCGGTTACCGGCACCTTCAGGTGCAATGAATGCGGAACCGTATCTACGACCACAATCCGTCTCCCCGAAGAAATCACAATCAAAGTGCTTTACAGCGACGGCGATGAAACTTCGGTAACCGAGACGGTGCTGATGAGCAATGAAATCGTTGAAAGAGACGATGATTTCTTCCTTGACAGCGGGGAACGGGTACGCGTAACTCACATAGACACTTTATCCGGCAAATCCGCCCGTAAAGCCCTGGCAACCGATATAAAATCAATCTGGGTCAAACAGTTCGGAGTCATAAACGTCAAGTTTTCAATCAATGACAATCACAGGACTCTGTCCGCACACGTGGAAGCCGAGCCGGAAGACATATTCGCCGTCGGAATGATTGTGCCCTTCGAAGATTTCGACTGTCACGTTCACGCCATCAAAACCAGAAAGAGGCTGTTGCGTCACGGTTCCGCCGAAGCAGGCGAGATAACCCGTATATACGGTAAAATACGCAAGAAAGAATATTCCGTTATGGAGTTTGATGACGAATAAGTCATTCAAAGATTATATCCAACACATCCGCAAGGTTATCCGATTCGACCGTAACGTCCGCGGCTTCGATTACCTTTTCGTCTATGGGGTTGAACGCAATGGATAAAGCGCTGTTGTCAAACATGGGCACGTCCGTGAATGAATTTCCGACGGATACGGTGCGTTGTTTCTCAATTCCGTATTTGATTTGAAACTCTCTCACGTTAACGCCTTTGTCTTTGAGGTCCACATGCATGATTCCCTCGCCGGTCAGTATGCCCCGATCGCAGACTTCGAGAGAATCGGCAACAAAATCATCGAAACCGAACTCGTCCGCAATCATTCTGGCGGCGGAATCAATCCCGCCGCTGACTATCACATTCCTCAATCCTTCCGATTTCAGGGCGGCAACCGTTTCCTGAATCCCTTCGATCAAAGGCATGGATCTGAATTGTTTTGCAACATCGTCCGCAGTGATTCCGGGATGTTTTTCCAACCACATTCTGATGTCTCTGCGCATGAATTCCTTTTCGTCGATCAAACCCGTACAGAAGAGTTCGTAAGAATCCGCGTTGTCGACTCCGTAGTAATCGTGTATCCATCCCCATGAACTGTTGACTCTGGTCAGCGTTCCGTCCATGTCGAAACAGACAAGTTCGTATTTCACGTCCTTTTGATGCAGAGTCACGATTAAAACGGTATCCCCGAAACCGCCCTCAAAAAAACCAATATTTTTAATACCTACATACATGGAGATGCGATGCTTCTGATAATAGGCACCGGGCATGTGTTCAAGATCGAAGAGCCCATACGCTTTATAATCAAGAATTTTTGGCCGGATGCCGTGCTGGTAGAGCTGGATGAAAAAAGATACCAGGCGATGGACGGTACCTACGAACATCCGAAGGATGCAAAACCCATCAAAATCCCACGGATGGTAAAGAGAATCGGAAGAAATCAGGACAGGACCTCCGCTCAGTTCGGCGCACAGACAGGTTTCGAATTGCTTGAAGCCTGCAAAACCGGAGAAGCCTCCGGCGCCGAAGTGATTCTTATGGACGGCGATGCCGTGGAGTTCCTTGTTAGAATGTGGAACGAAATGTCTTTCGTTGAAAAATTACGTTGGAAATTCTCCGGACTGAAAAACAGTTTCACTTCAAAGAAGAGCACGGAAAAGTCTCATGAAAACTTTGCCGAACAGGAAAAGGAGCACATAGAGTTTCTGAGACGCAGATATCCCACCATGATGAGAATCCTTCATGACGAAAGAAACGAAAACATGGCAAAGGAAATCATCAAAGCATCCGAAAAACATGAAAGGATGGTTGCCGTCGTCGGCGATGCTCACGTTTTGGGATTAATCGAACTGCTTCCCGAAGACATGGACATACGGACCATACGTCTTGCGGAAATCAGAGACGAGGAAAGAATTTCAAAGATAATGGCGGATATATGGTATGACAGGTTTGAGTAAAATGAAAGTTGTGTTGTTGTCTTACACAAGAGACGCCGATGAAATATGCGCCGCGGCCGGCAGATCGTGTTATTCCGAAAAACCCGCGGACGAGATAATAGGAACGGGGAATCCGGAAAAAACCCTGAACTCGATTGTAGGCATGGGTCACTATTCCGTCATAGAACATGCGGTGTTCACATTCTCGGTTTCCGGGGTATCCCGATCGTTGACGCATCAGTTGGTAAGACACAGAGTCGCTTCGTTTTCACAACAGTCCCAGAGATACGTTTCTTTGAACAAACCCGATTACGTAACACCTCACACAATCGCCGACGATCCCGAAATATCCGAGATTTATAAAAAAGCCATGGAAGACATTTGGGACGTTTATTCGAAACTCAGCGAAAAAGTTCCGGTGGAAGACGCAAGGTACATATTGCCCAACGGCTGCACCACAAACATAACCATAACGATGAATGCCAGGGAGCTTCTTCATTTTTTTGCTCTCAGGTGCTGTGAAAGAGCCCAGTGGGAAATCCGGGAGATGGCCGAAGAAATGCTGCGTCTGTGCAAAGAAGTTTCTCCGACGATTTTCAGGGACGCCGGTCCGCCCTGCGTTACGGGGCCGTGTCCCGAGGGCGAAAAGTCCTGCGGACATCCCAAAAGAGTTAAAAAGCATTAAATAGAGAATCCACTTAATCGGTTTCACTCGGTGAAGATAATGGGAAGAATCAGACCCACATATATCAAGAGAGTGTCTATCGAACTCTTGGAAAAGTATCCTCAGGTCTTTAGTACTGACTTTGAGAACAACAAAGAGATGGTCAGCGCTCTTACGGACGTAACCTCAATCACAATGAGGAACAGAATCGCAGGATACATTGTACGTTACATGTCTCATCCTGAGATATAAACAATTTAGTCGCAAGACTTTCCGCACTTTTTGCTCGCGTAGGGTAGCCTGGATATCCTGAGAGATTGCGGATCTCTTGACCCGGATTCGAATTCCGGCGCGAGCGCTTTTTAAGTCACTCTTCAGGTTCTTCCTCGTCTTCGGACCAGACTTTCCTGATAACTTCGGAATCTCCCGGAGGCAGTATTCTGGAAATTTCTTCTTCGGGAACATCGAAAGCCTTAGCGATTTCGTTGGGGGTCTGTTTGTTTTTACCCCTTCCGGGACGGATTATGAAATATTTTTCCGACATGTTTTCAATCAGATCCACGGGGCCACACATGACTTTGCGTTCATCCTCGTATTCTATCTCCCCTACGCCCAATTCGGTTTCTATGTGATATTCGTAGTTCCTTTTTCCACGTATGATAAACGCTCCCCTGGGTACGAATTCACCCGGATTGGGGGTTTTGCTGACCTGGTCGGGATACACCCAAAAAGCGCTTCCGTTTGACATTGCGGATACCCAGGCCTTGGAATGACAGAATGCGAACACACAGGCGTGTCTCAATTCTTCCGGAGTGGCTTTGTTCCCGTCCTTGACAATTACCGACGGGGCTCCGTGTATATCGGCGTGAACGTAAATGTCGCTGTCTTTCATGTGCTTCTTTACCACGTTATCGTTGGTGTGGGCGTTTTTACCCCCGACAACGAGTTTTCCGTCTTTGGTTATGAACCATTTGTAACGTTCGAACCAGAACTGTTTGGTGGGCTGAGCACGCGTAAGTTCCAAATTTTTCCTCTTTTCGAAACCCTTTTCCAGTTTTTCCAGTTCCTGACGGCTGATTGCAAGAGCTTCACCCGCCCTTCTTCCTTTTTCACCGATATCTTTACCCTTCTGATAAATGATGGAAGCGTTTGTGTCCAGGCCTTTGGTGTAATCCAGAGTCGTGGTGTAACCGCCTATTTCCGCGGTAACGCTGTTTTTGGAAGGATCCACGGATTTGACATAAGGGATTTTCAGGGCTCCTTCCGTAAGTTTTTCCCAGGTGAGTTTTTCGGACTGTTCCTTCAGAACTTTAAGCAGAGTCTCTGTTTTTGAATAATCGGCATACAGCGCATCGGCCTGAAGACGGAAGCTTTCGGCGTCGTCGGTATAATCATCAACGGTTTCCTGCTGTCTGTCAATCCTGCGTTGGAGTTTTGTTATGGCCGGATCCATGTATTCTTTGACGGCATCCTGCTCTTCTTCTTTCATCATCGCGTCTATGGCGAGAGAAATCGATTCGTAACTTTCAGCCTCGGCGTCCTTCAGAGACACCAGTCGGACCGGGGCCAAATCGATTATTTTTCCGTCCTTTCTGTATAATGCGGGTTCGGGAGATGTTTCTGCCGTTGAAACCAGTTCTCTTATCTTTTCAAACATGGTTTCCAATTCTTTTTCCGAAACCGACAGAGCGGGGATATTCTTCTCTACATTCGCTCTGACGCAGACCTCTTCCGCATACTGCCCTCCCAGATTCACGGAGGTTGCCAGGGTTCTGACGGTATCGGACTGGGACGAACGGAAAAGTGAAACAAATTCGTCGTAAGGGGAAGATCCCGGGTCGAACCTGGGTTTCGGAATTTCATAATCCTCTCCCGGTCTTGTTGCACGGTCTCTGTATGTTTTATGAATCAGACAGTTAACGATTTTCCCTTCGGAAATCAACAATACGTTTCCACCTCCGAATATTTCGAAGACCATCTGATAATCCACCCCGGATTTCTGCAGTTCCATTATCACGACTCTGTCGAAACCCGCCTGGTAAACCTTGCCGATTCTGGCGTTGTCCAAACGTTTTCTGAGGAACGAAGCGAAGGAGGTGGGCATGACCGGCGTATCAGGCTTTTTCGGCGGAATATACAGCCATTTCTTGTCTTTGAAAAACAATTCTTTCTTGCCGCCCGGCACGGTTATTCGGAAAAGCACGTTCCCTGCGCCCCAATGGAATATTTTGTCCATATGAGCATCTTCCAAATCCGCCATTTCGGAAACGACGGACCGTACATCGAGGGAACTCATTTCTTTCTTCATATGGAATACGGATTATGCACGTATGATTTAGTTTAGTCGGTTCATATGAATAAACGGCACATGTTTTGCATACCAGAAACCTTTATCAATAACAACCGAATAGCACCTCGCAGGCCGCTGTGGCTAAGTGGTATAGCGGCGCATTGGTAATGCGCAGGTCGAGGGTTCAATTCCCTCCAGCGGCTCCATAATTTTAGTCTGGATTATTTGCGGTTGTTATTCTTAAATTATCGGCATATGTTTCGATAACGCTGTTATTGCCGTGCTTTTTAAGTTTTAAAAATAAACTGAATGTTTACAGTTTTTTAACATAGTACTAAAAATATACAAACGGATACATTTCATACATACAGTATGTAATTGATTGAAATATGCGTTGAAAATATCGATTTTGTAAGTTTTGGTATAAAATTCAAAATCTTTAAAAAAATACGTCAATCGATACGATTCAGTTACCGATCGGGGGGATAAGGTTATCAGTTACGAAGATTTGAAGAACAAAGCAATAAAAAACAGGATGAAAATCGGCATAACCTGTGCACTTCTGTGTGCTGTTGTTTGGGGCATATGGTACGTGCCCGGAGACTTGGTTTGGAGTCTTGAACCGTTTGTCAGCATGATGAACGATATCGAAGGGACCCACAGCAAAGATGCCGCATTCATTGTGATGGCACTTCTAATAACGGCGCTCAACGCGACCTTTATTGTTCTGACCCTCTCAGTCTGGAATATCGGAGTAAGAAAATTCAAAGAGATCAAAAGAACCATCAGACAGACAAAACTTACAACGAAATACTTCTTTTTCGCCGCCGCCTGCGGAGGGCCGATAGCCATTACCGGGACCTTCCTTGCAACAGGATTCGTAGGCGCGGGATTCGCGGCCTGCGCATCACTGGTGTACCCGATTATCGGAACGGTCCTGTCCATGACATGGCTCAAGCAAAAAATGACCCGGAGAATATTTCTGGGTATTTTGATCGTCATGCTCGGAGGTTTATCCATTTACGCCGGTGGTTTGATCGAAGACATCACTTCCGGCAACGCCCGTCCGCTGGGATATATCGGAGGGCTTATGGCGGTAATCGGATGGGGCATCGAAGGGGCGGTGGCGGCAAAAGGACTTGACGTGTCCGATTCGGATGTGGCTCTCACAATCAGATTCATTATGGAAGTGGCGATATGGTGGTTATTCATCATACCGATTTTGATTCTTCTCGGATTCCCCGTGTTGAAGTACACGCTCATGATTTTCGATCCGATAACCTTGTTGGTTCTGACAGTGTTGGGATTCACATTCGGATTTTCATATGTTACCTGGTACAGAGCGTTTCCGTTATTGGGGGTGGGTATGGGGCAGAGTCTCGGGAGTTTGTACGGTTTGTTTGCCGTGGTTTTTCTTTTCCTGTTCGTCGGACAGGGTCAGAGCTGGACTTTGCTGCTGGGGGCCGCCCTCTGCATAACGGGGACCTTCGTAATGTTCACGGAAAAAACATCCAGAATAGAAAGTCTAAGAGAACTGGATTCAAAGGAGGAATCTTTATGATGGAAGGAATGCCGGTGAAATTCCGTTTTCTGGAATTGTATTCAGAAGCCGAAAACGGAGAAGCCTGGAATTATGAAATCATCGACGTGATGAAGAACGAATACGATGATTTCAAGGATGATTACGGACGCAACGTTCTGAATTATGCATTGATTGAAATGGCGGCATCGGGGTTCATCAGAGCACTCGATATGAAAGAAGATGTTGAAGGTATATTCAGGAAAGGCAGTATTCTTACGTTGTACAGAATAACAAACATAGGACTTGAACAGTTGGATGATCTCAAGAAAGGTCTCAAACCCAGGTGAATAAAATGTCTTACAACATGGAAGCAATGACCGAATTTTTCAGCAATGCGATAATTCCCGGATCCAGGTGGCTATGGTGGATTGCGGCGCTCGGGCTCTGTGCATATTCATTGTACAAAGCAAGAGTCCTGGTATCAAAACTGTAAGTTATTATCAAAATTCGTCAAATTATTCAACCCGGCAGGCACGAAAGCCCGCCGGTGAAATCCAATCTGTTTTTGCGGTTCAGACCATTCTGTATATTACGAATCCGGACCAAATCTTCGGGAAGAAGAAAGTGGTCTTCTTGGGCATACGCAGACCCTTCATCGAAAGGCCCCAAACATCTTCCAGTTTGGGGTTGTTCAGAAGGATGGCCAAATCGTACTGACCGTCTTCCATTTTCTTAAGGGCGGACGTCATTTCCGCGTCGTAATCCACCACGCATTTGTCCTCGTCCCATTTGTAAACGTATTTCAGAATCTTTTCCTGAACCACGTAAGTATCGAGGGTGTAAAGTCCGTCGCCGCCGAAACGTGCCAAATAACATTTTCCGGAACGGAACCTCAGACCCATCATCCAATCTTTTAGCTCGGACAGCATCTCTTCCTCGGAAACCTCTTTGGTTTCCATGGAATCGACGATTTTCTGAATCGCATTCTTTTCGGATATGCTGTCTGTTTTTACCAAACGGTGGGTCGGCCAGATGACAAGACCCGGGTCGTCGGTGGCCACCAGAGTGGCCAAAACATAACCTTTCTTTTCGGAATCGGGATTCTCCTGGGAATATGCCAGTGCGGTTTCGTATCTGTGGTGTCCGTCGGCAATGAGCACTTTCTGATCCTTGAGTTCGCTCGTAATCTCGTTACAGATTTTTTCATTCTCCAGTATGGAATACCTGTGCTCCACTCCGTCGTTGTCGACATACCTGTAAACCAATCTGGAGTGATCCCTTATCTTACGGTAGAGTACTTTGTTGAACGAATCGTGAATTCCGAATATGGATTCCAGATGGGTCTCCATATCCCTGAGCAGATTCAGTCTGTCCGCCTTCACTTTCGAGAAAGTTTCCTCGTGAGGAATAACCGATCCGTTTTCGTAAGGTTCGGTTTTCAGAAGTCCCACGATTCCCATGCGGGTCATCTTCTCCCCTTCGTCTTCGAAGGTCTGTTCGTAAACGTAGAAAGAAGGACAATCCTGTTTCAAAGCGCCCTCCGCAATCCAGTTCTCGAGCTCCCGTCTTGAACCGCGGTATCTTTTGTCGTCGTCGGGGTTCAATGTCAATCTCGTAATATTGTGAGATTTGCTCTGAAGTTCCGCAAGATAGTCGTCATCAATCACGTCATAAGGCGGGCTGATGCGGTCCTTTATGGATTCTCCGTCACTGATTGCGGGTCTGTATCCCGAAAAAGGTATGAAAGTAACCATATCTGTTCGGTCAAAGTACCATGTTACGTATATTTCAAATGAACGCGGTCTTCAGCAAATTCTCGGCACGGGATCTCCGATCGGCGGCTCAAGAATTCTGCGTCCGCCTATTTCGGTTCTGAGAATTACCCGATTCGGTCCGTCGTTGGCGTATCCGATTATTGCGGCGTTTTTGCCTTCCGGCGTGGTTCTCAGAATTTTCAGAACCTCGTCGGCCATTTCCGGCACGCAGGCCATTACGCATTTTCCCTCGTTTCCTATGCTCAAAGGATCTATGCCGAGCAGATCGCAGGCATTTATGACGCCGTCTCTCAGAGGTATGGAGGTGTATTCGATTTCCATTCCTACTTTTGATTTCGAAGACAGTTCGTTCAGCGTGTTGGCGAGACCTCCGCGGGTGGAGTCTTTCATTGAAACCACGCCTCCGACTTTGAGTGCCTCCTCAATCATTTTGTTCAGCGGAGCCACATCGCTTTTGATTTCGCTTTCGAAACCGTAACCTTCCCTGAAAGACATCAGAGCGATTCCGTGATCTCCGAAATATCCGGAAGCTATTATTGCGTCGCCCGGAGCGATATTGGAATCCGTGCACCAATTATCTTTGACGGTTCTGTATTGTTTCGCCGTGTCAAGGTTTGCGTCCAAATATTCGGATCTGCGTCCGATTGCGGATGTTGCCATGAACATTTTGTCTATGGCGCCCATTTCCACGACTTTGGTATCCCCCGTTTCAATGGGGACGCCGCATTCCGCGCTGGTTTTTCCTGCGCTTGCCATTATTTCGTCGACTACGGAAATTTCAAGCCCTTCTTCGATTATTGTCGAACAACCGATAGCCAGAGGTTTTGCTCCCATGACCGAAATATCATTGACGGTTCCCGCGACGGAGATTTTACCGAGATCCCCTCCGGGGAAAAACAATGGTTTCACAGTGTGTCCGTCTATGGTGAATACGATGCCGTCGACCACGGCGGAATCGTCCATGGAATCCAGGGACACTTCGGATTCAACCTTGGGAAAGTGGCACACTATGTGCTTTGACAGAAATTCCTGCATGGCCTCCCCGCCCGCCCCGTGATTCATTACGACTTTTGCCATGTCCCCGACATGAATAAGCGTGATTAAAGACTTGTCCTATCGGACCCTTTCGGGGGCAGAGTAAAATAATCCTTCTGCTTAAGGTCGGACGCAGGGCCCTTGGGGTAGTGGATATCCTGTCGGCCTTCGAAGCCGAGGACTCGGGTTCGAATCCCGGAGGGCCCGCCATATTGAACTTTCTGTTTCGGAAAGACAGCGTTTGATCTGTTTTTTATGGTATTTTTGGACTTCTTGTACATTGAAATCCCCTGTTTTTGTAAAAAATATGGAAATAATACAATCATTCCCCTATAAGGGGAATGATTGTAATCGGTTTGGGTTCAAGGTATTTGATCTAGGTTTATTGTAATCTTTTCCACGTACCCTCAGTCTTTCGCGACGCTTCCGTCCTCCGGATGTCCGCGTAATAGCGTAGTGTCGTTTCCACGTTCGAATGTCTTGGCCGCGAGGATATCGCGTTCGGTTCTGTTCTGTCGACGGTCACGATAAAATTCGTACCGGCCGCCCGGAAATCCTTCAGACTGAATCAACCCCTGCCAGTTCGGACAGGTTTCGTATCTTTACTCTGACGTCATTGGACGAGAAGTAACCCTCTTTCCCGAACACGTTCGGAAACAGATAATGTGACGTTTTTTCCCCTTGAGGGTCAGGTGGATTTGTTAATGAGAAAAACCGTATGGTTGCAGGATAGTGTTATCTGTTGGGCACGAAGTATATTTTTTTGAGTTCCGTAATTATCAATATTGTGAGAGCCGAATCAATAGATTTTAGCCTAAAAAC
>DAHY01000052.1 GCA_002498605.1 Methanomassiliicoccaceae archaeon UBA404
AAATCATAGCTATACATATAGTTGTCCAAAAGTACACCGGGTGTATACGAAACAAATTATTTGTCGGAAAACGTAATCGGGCCGAGATAATTACTTTCGAAAAATCGAAAGTAAATTTCCGAACTCGGCAAAACTCCGTTGGATTGCTTTTACTGCATCCATAGAGTAACCGGTGCTTTTAATTTGACTAAAAAACAACAACCGATGGTACACGAATAGACTGAATCCTTTCTGCGCGCTCGGGGATGTAAAACATTATGAATGGGTCTTGTCAGACAGATGTAAAAAAATCGGATTGCGCTGACAACACGGTTCGCGGAGAGAATTTTCTGCGCTGTTTCTGCGTAATCGAAAAAACACGCAAAATTCTACAAATTTTGATTTTCATACCCGTGTTTTATGTTTGGAATATTCCGAACCGCCGGAACGGAACGCTTTTCGTAATCAATCGACAATCAGTATCCGTTCGTCCTTTCTCTTCCGTTCTTTTGCTTCTTTGAAACCGTCTTTCGGATAACCCAGGGCTATGTGAACCCTGGCAACAAAATCCGGAGGTACGCCGGCTTCGTTCTGAATTTTTTGACCGATATCAGTATCGAAAGTATCTTCGGCGCGTGCAATGAGACAGGATCCTATTCCCACGGAATATGCCGCCAAAGCCATGTTCTCCGCCATGACCCAGCAGTCCGGCACGGAATAAAGAAAATCCTTCGGTCCGAATAATGTTATCACAACGGGAGCGCCGTAGAATCCGCTCTCAATGGTAGTGTCATCGGCTATGCTGGGATTGTCTTTTGATATGAAACTGTCCGTTGTGGATATGCGGCCTTTGAATGCTTTTTTATTTATTTTTCCTAGTTTGTCGTTGATTTCCCCGTTCCGGGAAATCAGTACCGCGGTTGTCTGTCTGTTACCCGCATTGGGGGCGTACAGTCCCGCTTCGACGATGATGTTCAGATTTTCATCGTCCACCTTCTGTTCCGTAAACTTTCTTACGCTTCTTCTTCCGAATATGGATTTCAATGTATCATTCATGGTAACACCTTCCAACACTGCGGGTCCGCGGAATAGAAATCCCCTGTTCCGCCGAATGCTACGGCGGGACAGCCTCTGCAGAACCTCAGCAGTTCGCATTTTGAACATTTCTTAAAATCGCTGTACATACGGTAACCGTCCATTCTGTCACCGGTGAATATGTCGTAAAGAGATTCTGTAAACGCGTTTCCCACCGGACTTTCCATCCTTCTGCAGGCGTAGACGTTTCCGTCGGGAAGTATCGTCAGATGACAGTTCCCGCAGTTGCAGCCGTCATAAATTACGTCATCCTCAAGACCGTCCGGAATACGGAATATTCCTTTCTCGAAAAGATAAAGCGTCCAGAGATGGTCTTTCAGATCGAACCAGGTTTCGCTTTCTTCGTGTGCTTCGAATCTCTTCCAGCAGGCATCAAGAACCTCCCGGTATTCTTCCGGGGTGAGTCCGACGCTTTTCCCGTTTCCGGTCGGGCAGTATCTCGAGAACGAGAATATGTCAGCGTGATTTTTTACCACGGTGTCGATTATATCCGGCATTTCCTTGGCGTTCGATCCCGACACCGTGGTCATTATGGCACAGTCCATGCCCGCCGATTTTATGTCTTTTATTTTTTCGATGGTTGCATCAAAGGAACCTTTCTTCCGAATGGAATCGTGAGTTTCCCTCATGCCGTCGATCGACAGCTGGTACTTTTCACATCCGAGATCGCTTAACCGCCTGCATACCTCTCCGTTCAGATGGAACGGATTTCCCATGATTGAAAATCGTATGTTGTTTTCGGACAGAACTTCAAGAAACTTCCAGAAATCCCTGTGTAAAATGGGGTCTCCGCCGGTGATGTAGAAATACGGGTCCCGATTCAATTTTCTGCACATATCCATGCAGTTGTTCATGGTTTCAATTATTTGATCGAAACTCATCCGACGGATTTCCACATCGTTGTTTTCGGCGAAAATGTAACAGTGTTCGCAACGCTGGTCGCATTCCTCGGTTATATGGATTTGAAATGCGAACAAATCCTTTGTTTCATCGTTGGGTGCAAAGGATGCCCCGGTGTCCCGGGACGGTTTGTTCATTTGCCACCGGAACCGCAGGATGAACCGCAGGAACTTCTTTTGGGTTTGTCTCCCGATCCGCAGGAGGAACCGCAGGAACATGCCGTCTTCCCGTGAGTTTCGTTCAGGTAGCTTTGTGCGTCTCTCACCGCAACGTACGATGATTTTCCGTTCCATCCGTTTATCTTTTCAAGTTTGCTCATTTTCTTTCTCCTTTCTCGATGCGGCCGTCAGGACGTCGCATATCGTTCAAAAAGTTTTGATTTTTAATAAAACAAACAGGAACCTTTCCGTTAGATGGTTTCTTAATGTAACCTACTCTTTATTAGGAAACGATGCCGTCATCGGAATCGGTATAAACGAAAGGAAGCGGTATCGATATTGGGTAAAGAAGAACTCCCGGTCTGTCCCGTCGCAACGACGGTGGGACTGATAGGCAATATATGGAAACTGCTCATAATGAGAAATCTGTTGACGGGAACTCAGCGTTTTAACGAACTCAGCAAAACCATACCCGGAATAAGTCAAAAAGTATTGACCGAAAATCTCCGTTCGATGGAAGCGGACGGTATTGTGATAAGAACCGCTTATCCGGAGGTTCCGCCGAGGGTCGAATACAGACTGAGCGAATTGGGAGAATCCATGAGGCCGATTATATTTGCCATGGAATCATGGGGCGTAACATATTTGGAAGAAATGAAAAAGAACGATTTCCGCTAAAGTTTCAATCTGCCTTTATCCCAAATATGAATAAAAATAAACCGGATTTTCGAATATACGGTATTGTCGGTTAGTCCCGGTTCAGATTTGTTTTGTGAAGTGTGAATGCGATTTACTGTATTGGTATTTTTGAATTTCTTTTCTGTTCTGAATACGTTAAACAGTGATGCTGTCAATAGCCGCCAATTGGATTTATTGTATAAGAGTCGGGATTAAATACTGTATAGCACCGTGATTAATTATCGTGATAAGCCCCGTGATATCGGTTGCGTTTAACGTGGCCCTAACGGTTCACGGGCTATGGATATCTTTTTTTCTATTATTTCAAAAAAACTCACTGTTTTTATTTTCATATTTCATACGGATGGCT
>DAHY01000051.1:0-41403 GCA_002498605.1 Methanomassiliicoccaceae archaeon UBA404
TATATTGATATGTATATTTTGATTCAAAATATATAGATTTTAGAAATTACTTTGATTGCACAAACGTATTTTTGCTTCTGGAGGTTATAAGTTCAGGGTGTCAATGTGCATTTGACGAATACAAATTCGTTAAAAATATTCAAAAAAACCCTTTTTGGTATATTGTCTATATCTTCTATATAGACTCTAAATCAGATATATTGCTACGTATTGGGATATAGAGTAATTCGATGAGGTATATATGCAAACCAAGAATACTCATAACTAAGGTGTTAAATCTTGGAAAGCAAAACAATGGTCTGGGTTGTCTTCGCTCTGATGCTGAGCCTGGGCGCAGGATCTACAATCTGGGGAGATAACTCTTCGGATATCGAGAATGTTATCGTATCCGTAAACGGCGTGGAGCCCACTGCCGAAAACATTTCCGACGGATCCTATGATTTATGCAGGGATCTTGCACTTGTGATTAATGAAAACAATTTAAAACCCGCTGCCGCAGATTTCATCAACTGGATTCTTAGTGAAGAAGGCCAGGAAATCGTCGGAGAAAGCGGTTTCGTATCCATCGATCCTGTTGAAAGGGTTGTATCCGCCACGTCCGGCACGGTTACCATCACAGGTTCCACCACTGTACTGCCTTTGATGACGAAACTCGTGGAAATATACGAAAAATCAAACAATGTGACTGTGAACGTTATGGGCGGCGGCTCCGGTAAAGGAGTCAACGATGTGAAAAACGGTAATGCGGATATAGGTATGCTTTCCAAAGATCTCAAAACCGATGACACTTCTCTCAACGTTATTCCTATTGCCATTGACGGTGTTGTTATCATTGTTGATAAATCCGCCAACATAACAGATCTTTCCACGGACCAAATTGCAAAAATATTTGCCGGAGTTTACACTAACTGGAACCAGATTTACAAAAACGACACGGGCACATACGGAAACGACATGGCCATAAACCCCATCGTAAGGGATATTATGTCCGGTACCCGCAATACTCTCGACGCTATGGTTATGGATTTGCTCGATGAATGTTTTGACAATCTTACCTGCAAGTACATATCCGGAGGTTACCCTGTGATGGGATCCACCGGTTCTATGATTTCGTATGCCGGTAATACCAACGGAGCCATAGGATACATCAACATGTACGGTGCTAAAAACCTGTGATGCATGTCAGACTGACCGTTTAATAAATCGGGGAATCAAACGGTCGATGTAACAGAACACATTGTTTCCGCAGAGGTACTGCAATGGTTTCGGGTAAGGCAACTGAGAAATCGATCGGAGGAAATTCTGACGAATCGGGTGGTAAAAAATTCGATTTCGGAAAGAAAAGGCGAAGCCGTCTGATTGATCCGGATTTTGTACCCAGATTGGTTCTGACGGCATTGGCGTTATCCGCGGTTCTGATTATATTTTTCATTATAATATATATCGTGGGGGAAAGTCTTCCCGCTTTCAAAGAAATCGGTCTTTGGAATTTTTTAACCGGGGATATATGGTATTTTAACCCGAATTATCCGGCCGACGATCCGGACCCGGGAAGGTTCGGTGCCAAACCGCTGATTCTGGGAACCATACTTGTTACCGCGGGTTCCGTGCTGATAGCCGTTCCGGCGGGAGTGGGAGCGGCGATATACATATCTGAAATAGCGACCGAAAAGGCCAGAAATATATTGAAACCCGTAATTGAAATATTTGCGGGCATTCCCAGTGTTGTTTACGGATTTTTCGGAATGGCAGTTCTCGGCCCCATGTTTGTAAGACTGTTACCCGGTCTGTTTCAATATCCTTCTTCCTGGTTTCTCGGTTCGGTGATATTGGGAATAATGGCGTTACCCACCGTAATATCCGTCACCGAGGATGCATTGCGTGCGGTACCCCGTTCTTATCGTCATGCCTCTCTTGCCATGGGTGCCACGGATTGGGAGACAATCAGAAAAGTTGTGCTCCCCGCTGCATCATCCGGAATTATAACGGCTTCAATTCTGGGCATCGGAAGAGCCATGGGAGAAACCATGGCGGTTGTGATGGTAACGGGATCGTCCCCCATCATCCCGGAACCGCTCTATAACATATTTTCTAATATTACCACATTGACGGCGGCCATCGTCAATCATATGCCGGAAGTTGCCCGCGACGGTATTCAATACTCTTCGTTGTTTGCGCTTGCTCTGATACTGCTTGTGTCGGTTTTGATTGTGAATCTGACCGCTAATGCCGTAGGAAAGCGCACAAAAAGAAAAATGGGCATCGGCAAAAAATCCAAACGTTTTCCGAATCTGTCCGAAAAGATTGAGGTGTTTTCCGATAACAGATTGTTTAACGCGATAAAGATGCAAAGGTCTCGGATGTTTTCGTTATTCTGGATTATTTTGATATTCACGTTTGTTACTTTGATGTCCACATTGATGGTGTCCGATCTGTTTTCGATAGTCATCGGACTTTCTGCCACTTCGGTGTACATAGCCGCAACCGTATTCGTGAACAGTCTGAATTCCACGGACAGGCAGGTCCTGGCGTATGGCGGTCTTAAACTTGTTATCGTTTTGATTCTTGTTGTATTGGGGGTAATAATCGGAGACATTGTTGTCAAAGGTCTGCCCGCAATCTCTTTCGAATTCATATTTGACTCTCCTTCGGACAGCGGGGTTTCCGGAGGAATCTGGCCGGCCATCGTGGGTACGGTTCAGTTGGTCGGCCTGTCGTCATTGATAGCCTTCCCGGTGGGAATGGGGGCCGGAATCTATCTTGCATTGTATGCCCGCGAAGGAAGATTCACAAATATTGTACGTCAGGCCGTTGACGCGCTGAACGGTACCCCGTCAATAGTTTTCGGTCTGTTCGGAATGTCTGTGTTTGTACTGGCTTTCGGTTGGGGACCTTCTTTGATTGCCGGTTCTTTTACTTTGGCGCTGATGGTTTTACCTGTTATAATCAAAACCACCGAAGAGGCAATTTCTTCCGTGCCCGTGAATCTTATGCAGGCTTCGATGGCGATGGGTTCCAGCAAATGGCAGGCCATTTACAAAGTAGTCCTTCCCGCGGCGGCCGGAGGCGTGATAACGGGATTGATTCTGAGTCTCGGACGGACGGCGGGAGAAACCGCTCCGATTATGTTTACCGCCACCGTGGCATTCAGCTCCGCGGCCTCAATGTCTTTATTCGAACCCGTGATGTCTCTGTCGTACCACTTGTATAATCTGGCGATGGAAGTGCCGCAGGCAATGGAAAACACGTACGGAACCGCTTTGGTTCTGTTGGTTATGGTGCTGTCAATGTTCCTGTTGGCTTCACTGGTAAGAAATCATTATTCAAAGCATAACAGATGGTGAATTGAAATGAAAAAAATCGATTTGGCGATAAGCGTGAGAAACCTGAATCTTTGGTATGGGGAGAAACAGGCTTTGTTCGACATCAACATGCCTATCGTCAGAAATAAAATAACCGCGCTTATAGGACCTTCCGGATGCGGAAAGTCCACTTTGCTGAAAACACTTAATCGGATGAACGATCTGGTTGACGGAACCAGAGTTGAGGGGTTTGTCGAATTCGACGGTAAAAACATATACGCTCCCGATGCGGACGTTTTGGAAATCCGGTCCAGAATCGGAATGATATTTCAAAGTCCGAATCCTTTCCCTATGACGATAAGGGACAATATTACCTACGGACCTAAAATACACGGCGTGAAAAATAAATCCGATTTGGATTACATCGTTGAAGATTCCCTAAGAAAAGCGGCTTTGTGGGATGACGTGAAAGACCGATTGGATACTTACGCAATGGCAATGTCCGGGGGTCAGCAACAGAGACTCTGCATCGCACGTGCTCTTTCGATAAATCCCGATGTTCTCCTGATGGATGAACCAACTTCGGCTCTGGATCCCATTGCGACAAAAAAGATAGAAGAACTGGCGGTGGAACTTGCCGAGCATTACACTGTGGCGATGGTCACCCACAATATGCAACAGGCCATGAGAGTCGCCGATTACACCGGGTTCATGTATCTCGGCAAATTGGAAGAGTTCGGAGAAACCGCTCAGATTTTCAACGATCCTCACAACAAACTAACCCGGGAATATATTACCGGCAGTTTCAGCTGAGCTGTCTTAACGCATTATCGCTACGGGGCAAATCAAAATATTGCCGACGTTATGAAGTAAAGGCCTGTTTTGACGTAAAGAGCAGATAGGTTACGATTAACCCTATGGGGGCCAGCAATAAACCGTCGGACATCAGGAACAGTATAAGTGAACCTATGGCGCACAACAATACCGCCACCATGTGGTATTTCTTCATTATGGACAGTATAAGACTTCCCAATACCAACAGGGATGAAACGGCAAAAATCACACCGGATCTGTATATCAAACCGGCGGATGCGACAAGTTCATCGTACATTTCGGTTCCCAGGGATGCCATCATATCGGGATTCTGAGAAATTGCATCTATAAATGTGTCGATGAATATTCCGAAAAAGGCCATGAACAATCCTAATAATAAATATACAACCGATAAAATTTTGACAAATTTCAAACGTCTTTCTGCCTGAAATACGACGGCATTCTGATAGTATCCGTTGAAGGTGGGGGGAACGTATCCCGGACGGTTTGTATATGTTGAATCAACCCCTTCGATGGGGTTTCCGCATTCCTGACAGAATGCCGAATCAGGTTGGGCAGGCGCTCCGCAACGGGTACAAAACTTACCTGTCTTGTCGGTCATGACGATTAATACAAGAGCTTTGATTAATACCTTCCCGATATCGATTCGGGATACAAACAGTTAATATACCCCTATGTAATCGGTGTTTCTACGGATATCGCTCATGCATATGGGTGCCGTGGCGGATGTTTCGTCCGCAGTTCGTACGGGAGCCGTCGGCTGAACGTGCGAAATTGGAGCATTTTTTATTTTACTAGCAATGCTTTTATACAATACTACACTACCAGTGCCTATTATCCGAGTAATGTCGGATACTACAGAGGTACAAGCATGGTAACTGTCTATGACGTCCCTGCCGAAAAGCTCATACTTAAAGCAGCCGAAAAACTCAAGGGAAACGAAAACATTGTTCCCCCTGAGTGGGCCGAATATGTGAGAACAGGCAGGCACACCGAGAAGGCTCCCGTACAGGATGATTGGTGGTTCACAAGATCCGCATCCATCCTCAGGAAGCTGTATATCAAAGGACCTATGGGAACATCCCGTCTAGCCGCCGAATACGGCGGTTACGCCGACAGGGGTGCCAAACCCAACAGGGCCGTAAAAGGAAGCCGCAATATTGTAAGAAAATGTATGATTCAGCTTGAGGCCGCAGGCCTGCTGGTATCCAAAGAGAAACAGGGCAGGGCAATATCTCCTGCCGGACAGTCTCTTCTCGATAACGCGGCTAAAGAGGTCTATGACGAAATGAACGCATGAGGAGTTGAGCAAAAATGGATGATCCTGAACTTGAAGCATTGAGACAAAGAAGAATGGCCGAACTGCAACAGCAGCAGGCCGGCGCACAGCAGCAACAGATTGCCCAGCAGCAGGCCGAAGAGCAGAGGGCCCGCATCGAAGAGCAGAGGCAAGCGATTCTCAGGCAGATACTCACTCCGGAAGCCCGTGACAGGTTGGCTAACGTAAAACTCGCAGATCCCGCTCATGCGGAATCCGTTGAAACGCAGCTCATACAGCTTGCACAGTCCGGAAGGTTGCAGAAGGTCATCACAGATGAGATGCTCAGAGAACTTCTCATGAAAGTAGCCCCCAAAAGAAGAGAAATCAATATCGAGAGGAGATAAGAATGTCAAGTACAAAACCGCCTGCAATGAAAGGCAGGCTTAACAAAAAGGTCAAACAGAACCGCCGGGTACCGGCATGGGTTATGATGAGGACCAACAGACAATTCCTCCGCCACCCCAAGAGGAGATCGTGGCGCATGGGAAAACTTAAGGAGTGATTTCAATGGCTGATGATATCGAGAGAATCATAATAATTCCCCTCAGGGCAACGAAGAACGCACCTCGCACCAAGAGGGCCAAACGTGCCGTTAAAGAGGTCAAAGAACATATCATGAGACATATGAAAGTTGAGGAAAAGAATGTCTGGTTGGACACTGCCCTCAATGAAAAGATATGGGAAAACGGTATACGCAACCCACCGTCAAAGATAGCCGTCAAGGCAATCAAGTTTGACGACGGACTTGTAGAAGTAACCCTGGCTGAGTGATAACTTGATGAGACTCTCCCGTTACGGAGGAAATTGCAATATAGGCGTTTACGCCGCGGCAGGAGAGAATCTGGCCATCGTCGCCGGGGATGCCGAACCGGATTTCGTAAGAGATCTGGAGACGGCCCTCGGCGTAAAAACCATTTTAACCACCGTTGCGGGGTCATTTGTCGTAGGTTCGCTGACGGCAATGAATTCCAACGGCATCGCCCTGTCCGGTCTCGCCGAAGAAGACGAGATAAAGCGCATAAGCGAGGTTTTTGACAACGTGTACACCGTGCCCGGGCGTTATAACGCCGCGGGAAACAACATACTTGTCAACGACCGCGGAGCATTGATCAACCCGTTGTATTCCGACAATGCCGCAAAGGCTTTGGAAGATATTTTCGGAGTGGAATGCATCCGGTCATCGATTGCGGGATGCGACACCGTGGGTTCGGTCTGCGTTGTGACAAACAAAGGATGCGTCTGTCACATCGACGCCACCGACAAAGAACTGGAATTACTGGAAGATATTTTCAAAGTAAGGCCGGTCAAAACCACCGTAAACCACGGAGTGGATTTCCTTGCTTCCGGAATAATCGCCAACACAAAGGGAGCGCTGGTCGGCGACCAGACAATGCCTTTGGAAATGGGACGGATAGAAGAAGGGCTCGACCTTTACGATTAACGGTCGAATACCCAACATTCACTGTGTTCCGGCAATTCGTCGTAAGACAGATCGATTTCGTTTCCGACGTAATCCACGTTTTCCGCGGGTACCATTTGGAGGAAATCCTCCAACGGGAGTACCGCGATGCATAATCCGAAAACTCTGTAGTGCATCGGAACTATGACTTTCGGATCCACTTTATTTATGAAGGTTCTGACTTCGGGAAGCTCCATGGTGTAATTGGCACCGACCGGAACAAAAAGTATGTCCACGTTACGGATTTTGTCAATTACTTTGTCATCGGGTATCGCGCCCAAATCCCCGCAGTGACAAACACTTATGCCGTCCATCTCAAAACGGTATATTGTGTTCAAACCGCGTTTTGCACCCTGTTCTTCGTCATGAAAAGACGGAAATCCCTCTATTTCGAAGGGACCGCATTTGAATTTGCCTGTTTTTCCAAGATATTCTTTAAAATCTCCGCTGATTACCCGGGACGCACTGTGATCGTAATGGTCGTGCGTCATCAGCACGACTGAAGCGCTGGCAGGAGACGGAGCCTTTATTCCAATGGATTTGCCGTCGTGGGGATCTACCACGATGGTTCCGTCTTCGCATCCGAACTCGAAACATGAATGACCGTGCCATCTGATGAGCATAACGGATAAACAAACCTCCCTTGTATAATATTTTCTGGTGGCGCTATGGCAAAGTGTTTATCAATCATATACAATTTCCAATCGTGAAAAAGACTTTAGTCCTCGTAGTTGACAGGGATGACGACTTCGGCACAAAAGGAGGAGTCGCAACACCCGTAATCGGCGTTGAAGACTGTTCTGTTGCAGCCGCGGCATTGGGCATTGCCGATCCCGAAGATTCCGATATCAACTCGGTTTATGCGGCAATAAACATTTACAAAGAGATGCTGAACGAAGGATCCAGAGTCGAAATCGCCATTCTGTGCGGGGATAAAAAAGTGGGCCATAAGTCCGA
Organism: Methanomassiliicoccaceae archaeon UBA404; assembly: GCA_002498605.1. GTDB lineage: Archaea > Thermoplasmatota > Thermoplasmata > Methanomassiliicoccales > Methanomethylophilaceae > VadinCA11. Next base: position 7,874 of record DAHY01000051.1, read on the forward strand.
TTCCGCGATTATAGAGGAATTGGAAGAAGTTATGAACGAAGTCAATCCGGACAGAATCATACTGGTGGGCGACGGAGCGGAAGACGAATACGTTTATCCGATCATTTCATCCAGAGTTCCCATAGATTCCGTTAAAAAGGTTGTTGTGAAACAATCTCCCGGGCTAGAGGGAAACGTATATATTATTACAAAAATGCTTGAAGATCCCATCAAAAGGAAAAGATTCCTCACGCCGGTGGGCTGGATTCTTGTGCTGATAGCATTGGTGTATATTCTGCCGATGCTTTATTTCTACGGAATCAATGCACCCAATTTTTCAAGAATATCAGGGTCTCTGATGATTCTGATTATAGGTTCCGCCCTTCTGATTTACGGATACAGCGCACTATCCCAGATATCGAAACGCATATCCAAATGGCTTTTCGGAATCAAATCGGGAAGCATAGTCGTTACATTTGTATTCATAGCAATCGCTCTTGTGGGTTCGGGCATTGTTTTGGGCGCCTTATCGGTTCAGAACACGTACGCACCGACGCTTTACCAGGTTTTCCTCAGATTCGGTGCCGCGGCATTCTGGCCGATCATATTCGGATTCCTGTTTGTCATGGTGGGAAGTTTCCTCAACGAATACATCTCCAAAGGTTCCGTAAGACTGAGTTTCATAATCGGATCGATAAATCTCCTTGCCGTGGGCATGGTGCTTACGGGGGCTTTTGATCTGATGATGTATTATGTCGATATCGGACCTTCCGCCATTGCTCCCATAGCGGCCGAAATAGCCATCGGGATAGGATTGGCGCTTATCGCAACAGTGGTTCGAAGATTCTTAAAAATTCAAATATCCCATACAGAAACAGAGGCCAAAGAAGTTGGAATTCAATGAGTGGGAGCCCGTTTACAGAAGAATACTTTCGGATTTGAATTTTTATTCTGAAGCCGATGAACAGTCCGCAAGAATGTTGAGAATGCTGACTTTGAATTCCAATCTCGTATCGGACGATATTCTGGAGAATCTCATAGGCGATACGGTCACTGTTTTCGGGGATTCCGCCGATTTGGAGGGTGATTTGAAAACATTGCCTCCGGAAGGTACGTTGATATCCGCCGGTTCCGCCACTGAACGGGTATTGAAGGCGGGCATAGCTCCGGACATTCTCGTTACCGATCTTGACGGGGACATAAAAAGTCAGATTGAAGTTTCCGACTCCGGTGCCGTAACCGTGGTTTTGGCCCACGGAGACAATACGGAAGCCGTTGCGGAACACATAGCGTCTTTCAAAGGTCCTCTTATAATCACCACTCAGAGCCGTCCTGCGGGAATTCTGATGAATTACGGCGGATTTACCGACGGAGACCGTGCCGTATGTATCGCAAGGCATTTCGGCGCCAAGAAAATACTGTTGGAAGGATTCGATTTTGACAACCCCCGCCTGAAAAATGGCGACAATGCGGAAAGATCTCTCAGGAAGCTTAAATGGGCAGAGAAAATAATATTTGAAATGAACCGTCCCGGCACAGATATTATCCGTCCCTGAACATCGTCTGCCGTATATAAGCAGAATTTTGAATAAAAACTAAATAAAGATTAATATGCCTTAGTTATTGTACGATTGAGGGATAGGATTATACTTTGGATACTTCTCATTGTTCTTGCATTGATTTATGTGCCCGTTCTGTTATGGGTATGGCAGTCTCCAAAAGCAAAAGAATTGGGGTTGGAATTGCGCGGCCCCATAGTGGTATATAAGACCCAACGCGGAAAGAATGCGATGGATCGTATCGGATCTCACCGTAAGTTTTGCAGAATTCTTGCGTCCTTTTCCAATATTGTTGCTATAATTCTGATGGGGGTAATGATGGTTTTCCTCATCATGTCGGTCGTCGGCATACCTTCGAAGATTCTGGGTACAACAGGTACCGTTTCCATAACGGGATTGGGGATGAATTACATCCAGTTCATAATTTTCGGAGTGATAGCACTTTTCGTGTCTATGATTATCCATGAATTTGCCCATGGCACTCAGTCCCGGGCAAACGATGTCCGCGTGGAGTCTTCCGGGCTGATGTACGCTGTTGTTCCCCTCGGAGCCTTCGTGGAAATGAATGAAGAAGACTCCGACAAGGCTACGCTCAAACAGAAAATGAGTATCTATTCCGCCGGAATATCCGCCAATTTCATCGTTGCCGTGATATCTTTCCTGGTGTTCAGCGTGCTTTTGTTGGCTCCCCTCAGTAATGTGGACGGAGTCGAAGACAACAGCGCGGGAGTGTACTCTTTGGTAAACGGTTCTCCCGCACAGCTTGCGGGACTGTCGGTGGGTTCCGTCATTCTGACGATTGACGGGGAAGAAGTATGCCTTGATGAAAATATATCGGGTAAAATTATTTCCGATGGTGCCGTCGGAGGCGGAATTTTTACGGTTGAGTACAAAACTCCGAACGGAACCGCATCCAAAGAAATGTGGCTGGGGGTCTATGTCAGCGGCACGGTATCAGGTTCTCCCGCACAGCTTGCGGGATTGCCGAAAGATTCCATTATACAAACCATTAATGGAAAGTCAATAACGGATCTGGCATCGTTTTACGATGTACTGGGCGATTTATCTACGGGCGATAAAATAGAAATGACGTATACCGATCTTTCCAAGAATACCGCAGATGAAATCGAATTCAATCTGGGAAACAACAACGGCAAAGCGTACATGGGAGTGTATCTGACTTACAGCGGTATGCAGATGGTGACGCCGGGACATGTTTTGGGAGTGGCATCCAATCCGATGTACAACACAACCACAATATCCGGGGCTTTGTCATCGGCGTTGACTTATCCGTTCAGGGGAATGGAAGGATATTCGCCCGTACCCGAAGAATTCCAATGGTGGTTTGATGCCCCCGGAGGAAATCTGTTCTGGGGCGGTGCCGTGCTTATGTACTGGATGTTCTGGGTTAACCTGCTTTTGGGAATAACCAATGCATTGCCGCTGATACCTTTTGACGGAGGATATCTGTTCAGGGGTTGGGTGACTCAGTTACTTGAGAAAATCAGATACAAGGATGAGAAAGCCCGTGAGGAGGCCGCAAAGAATATCGCGAGTGCCGTCTCGGGTGTAATGGCATTCTTATTAATACTAATCGTATTTGTGGTATTGTGGTATTGAAACTGCGGGGGTGATGAATTGTATGAAATTTTTAAAATGGAAAAAGGCCTTGTGACCAGGACGGACGAGATTCAGGATAATATATGGATAAATATGGTCCGTCCCTCGGTAGACGAGATCAACGAAATCAGCATGAAACTCGACATCGAGAAAAGTGTCATAATGACTTCTCTGGACGACGAAGAAGAATCCAGAATAGACATGGAAACCGAATACTCCATGATTCTTATCGATGCTCCGGCCATTGAAATAAGAAATCAACGCGAAGAATATGCCACATATCCTTTGTCCATTATCATAATTCCAAACGCAATAATCACCGTGTCTTTGCATGAATTTTATTCCATCAATTCCATAATCGAGAATAAAAAACAAACACATCCCATCAACATAGAAAGCAAAATTAATTTTGCATTGGTTATTCTGTACAGGGTTTCAATTCAATACCAGGGATATCTGAAACTTATTGCAAAGAAACGTATGGCCATTGAAGCTTCCATACGGAATAAAACTCAACGTAGCGATCTTTTCGAACTTCATGAATTGGAGTCGAACCTGGTTTATTTCAAAACATCATTGAGCGTCAATCTTTCGGTTGTCGAAAGGTTGAAGAAACAATTCAAATTCGTAACAGAACCCGACGACCGGGATCTTTTGGAAGAAGTCAACGTTGAAGTCGATCAGGCTTTGAAGATGACCACAACGTACAGCGAAATCGTAAGAGGTACGAGGCAGCTTGTGCAGGCGGATATCAACAATACCGCCACGGGAATTATGAAGTTCCTGACTTCGATAACTTTGGTGGTTTCCATTCCTACGATGATATCCGGTATTTTCGGAATGAACTTTGATTATATTCCCGGTACCCAGCATCCGGCAGGATTTTTGATTACCGTACTTCTGATGGTTGTCATAATCTATTTCAGCATACGATATCTCCGTAAACAGGATTTATGGAGATAACAGATTCAGAATCCGATCGGCCGGATTATGTAATCGCTGTATTGCATCCATGAACGGATACAATATATCAGTGATTGGATATAACTTAGTTAATTATTTATACTGGTAATTCCTAATATACATTGCACGCGTGGAGTTCGCAAGGACGAACCAGAAAGACAGTTGCGGACATCTCTGTCAACTTACCTCTTTTGAACGTCCGGAGCCCCACAGCGCACAGGAACGGCAAATACCGTCTCAGTGCGGTATAATCCCGTAAGCTGTGTGCGAAGAATCCTCTGCGGAGGATGAAGCGCGGGCGTAGAAAGGCCGTGAAGGGACCTCCCAGGGAGATATTCCCTTGCACGGCAACAACGACCCGTCGTAAGGCTTCGCGCGTGCTGATTCTTCGGTTTTCCTTTTCCGCGGTACGTGTAAGTATTGCGGTTCAGAAGCACTGACCCTTACGGCGATCCGCAAGCTCGCCCTTCTTACCCTTGTTCCATCCGGAAATCTTGGAGAAGAATCCCGTAACTCTCGTTATGCCTTCTACATTTGCGGAACCGCAATGGGGACAGGTTTCGGACAGTCCGCGGGACGTCTTCGAGCAATCAAGACAGGATGTGAATTCAGGACTGAAAGCAATCTGCCCGTTCTGTGTTTTCTCGAATGTATTCTTAACAAAGGCCGCCACGCTTTCCACGGAAGGTTTGGATTCGCCCAACCATACGTGCGTAAGAGCGCCTGCGTCGATAATCGGGTGGAACATCCCTTCGTACTTCACTCTCTCGATGGGGCTGACATCAGACCCTACATTGAGGTATGATGAATTTGTGTAGTAAACCTCGCCCGCGTCTCTGTTTCCTTTAACAACCGAGCCTGCTTCCCTCGGGAAGTCTCTGAGATCGAGTTTTGCCAGCCTGTACACCGTCGATTCTCCCGGTGTCTGTTCAAGAGTAAGCTTGAGGCCGTCTCTTTCGGAAAGTCTCTTGGCTTCCTGTCTCATGAAGGATATGACTTTAAGACCGAATTTCAGAGCGGCTTTGGATTCATGCATCTCTTCTCCCGTGTGGTATTGAACCATTTCATTCAGGCCGAGAACACCCACAAGGTAGGACGATTTCTCTATCCTGTAATAGGGCTCGCCGTCAAGATTCATGGTGAGCAGACTGAGAGGGCCGTTGTTACCCAGAGACAGCAGTTCCTGTATGAACGCCTTCTTCTGGCTGTGGGCCTTGGCGACAAGTTCCATAGTTTCGCTCAGGTTCTTGAAAAGTTCCTCATCGCTTCCGGAAGACATGTATGCAATTCTGGGAAGGTTGACGGTTACGTTCTGCATGGCTGAGAAACGCATTTTCCAAGGCGTTTTTGCGTCTTCTATATCGCTGTCTTCCAAATTGAACGAAAGTCTGCAGCATTCGGATACCCGTGCGGTATCGCCTCTGTCGAAAAGGAAGTACGTGTTGCCCATTTCCGCGGCAAGTTTACAGATCTTTTCCATGAACTCTTCGTGGCCGGGTGTTTTGAACATGCGTTCCGTGATGTGTACCTGAGGCTTAGGGAAGAAGAACGGCCTTCCGTTGGCATCTCCCTCCAAATATACGTCCATCAACGCCATGGCGAATCTCTGAGACTCCTGTTCGTAGTCTTCGTAATTTTTGCCGGTATATTCTCCGCCGGGACCTATGGCGGGAACGCCTACGAAGTGCTTCGGCGTTTCCCAGTATATGTTAATATCACTGAATATCGACTGACCGCCGCGCGCAACTGCCTGCTGAGCGTATTCGTATATCAGAATCTGAGCCAATTGATGCATTCTTTTGTCGTCGACATCGACCAGATACGGTGCAAGGAAGACATTGAACGCGTCCCATCCTATTGCGCCCGCGTAGTGCCCCTGAAGGGCGGCAGAGAATTTGATTATTTGCTCTATCAGAACTTCGGGGTGCTTTGCGGGTTTTGCTATGGACATTGCGTTCGGAAGGTTAAGACCGAATTTCTTAACGTATTCTATGGACTGACCGCTGCAGTAAGGACGGTCTATCATACCGAGATCGTGAAGGTGAATCAAACCTTCCATGTGCGCATCGGCCACATCGGGGGTGAAAACTTCCAGGAGAGCGAATTCTTTCTTTATATTTTCAGCCAACGTAAGGTTTGTCGCTTCCGGACCGTGAGGGACATTGGCATTCTCCTTGTTGGGAGACATTATGATTTCTCTTGCATCGTATACCGGGACACCGAGACGGGTATGCTGCTTTCTGATATTCTCGAGGCCGCGCTCCATAAGCTTGGCGTTTGTAAGTTCTCTTATCAGAGGGGCTGTGATGTATTTGACGTCGATCTGTTTGATCATAGTGTCTACGTCGTTTGCTATGATCATTGCGTTAAGTTCGGATATGTCCGTTTCTTGCAAAAGAACATCATAGATACGTTTCTTGTCCCACTTCTTAAGGTCTTCATCCGATGATCTTACGAAGAGCCCTATGTCGGTCGACTCTGCATTTTTTCTGATTATACTCTCTGTGTCCGTATACATATTTCTCCCTTCCTTTTTGTCCGGTCGGATTTAGAGTGTTGTCTAGTAGATATAAAGCGTTTTTTGAACTATAACTGGTAAAACATAAACATACATTTGTTACCATATATGTTATCAGATTTGGTAATTTTAAACAGGCCAGATTTTAAAAATTTCAGTTTATGAGTGAAATGTATAATTTTATACCGCCATTCATCCAATTAAATTCATCTATGGGCAATAAAAAAATTGAGGTCAAAATACAGGGAATTCTGCATTAAGTTTAAGTCATCAGAATAGATATTAGATACCGTGTTCAATCCTGAAAAAGATTTTTACCGAATACTTTTGGAATGCTTGGGCAAAGAAGGTAAGTCGATAAGCGCACTTTACAGGGAGTTGGAGGAGAAAGGTTTCAAGCATCACCGATTGATATTGACGGGATATCTGCGTGCACTTACCGATCTTAAAATCGTACGGGAGAAGAACGTTCCGCCTTCTAAAATTTACCAGGTGATTAAGGATAGCACCGAAAACATCTACGAAACCGTGGGAAGGGTATGCAGGAAAAAATACCCGAACAATCAGGATTTGATTATTTATGTTTTGAATCAAACACTTAAACGTCCGATATTCGAATCGGAGCTGTTGCTTGCGGGCGTGACGGAACACAACGGCCGAGTCGCAGAATCTCAGGAAATAACCGAATGCAGAAAATTGCTGAAACGTTCGGGGAACATAGTGCCCGCCCACAACGCGTACCATTCGAGATCCGAATATCCCGAAGAACTGAAAGAAGTGATTATGAATATACTCGTTGACAGTACTGATTCCAATCATCTTGTGCTTCTGACAAAACAAACAAAGTTGATATAATCGAACAATACCCTTTTATCGGGGTTGATTAATCCTCCGTGCATGTCTCTGGATGAACTTGTGCATGCTATACGCACTTTTCCCGGCGTGACAAGAAAAAATCCTATCCACGAGATAGTGAATCTTTTACCTCTGGACAGATTTCCGCAGGTTGTTGCCGCCGCAGGCGAAGACGCGGCCGCCGTTGAGTTCGGCGATAAGTATCTTTTGATGGCGGCAGACGGCATTATGCCATCTCTCGTCAGATTGGAACCGTTCTATGCGGGATACTTCGCAGTATTGGTGAACATCAACGATATTGCCGCAATGGGGGGCGTTCCCATTGCGATGGTGGACGTTATTTCCATGATCAGCACCAAAGTCTGTTCTCAGATGCTCAAAGGCGTAGAACAGGCCGTAAGAAAATTCGGAGTGCCGGTCGTGGGAGGCCACACTCATCCCGACGGAGAAATAAATTCAATTGAAATTTCCATTGTGGGTTCGGTTCCCAAAGAAGATATCATTCTCAGTACAACCGCCGCACCGGGCGACGATATTGTTTTTGTTGCCGATTTGGACGGATTTTATCCTAAGAATTTGCCGTTGGCATGGGATACCACCACACTCAAAGATGCCGATACGGTACAGAAACAGATTGCGATTTTACCGAAAATCGCTTCCGAAGGTCTTGTTCATGCCGCCAAAGATATGAGCAATCCCGGAAACATAGGCACTTTGGGGATGATGCTGGAATCTTCCGCCGTGGGCGGAACGGTTGATTTGTCGAAAATACTGAAGCCGAAAGATGTGGATTTGAAACATTGGTGCCTTTCGTATCAGGGATTCGGATTTGTGTTCTCATGTCCTCCCGAAAATTCCGCCAGAGTAATCGAACTCTGCGAATCCGTCGGAGCTCCCGGTTCGGTTGTGGGAAAGATCGACGGCTCTTCGGAACTGAAACTCACTCTCAACGGCGAAACAAAAATCCTGTTCGACTTTGAAAAAGATATCATTACCGGGTGCAGACCCAAGAAATAAACAAAGTGTTTGGCCACATGGGTTGACCCCGAATCCAGATCAAGTGGTCCGCTGCGTTTCTCGACCCTGCAATCCCGCAAACGTCAGTAGTTCAGGGTAAGGCTGCTCCCGTCAGGACCTGGCCCGGTTTCCCCAATTAGCACGTTTCCGCGACCCTCCGACCGCTTCAACCGTATACTCTGACTCTGCAGGACAAGATCTCATTGTCCCGATGCGGGCTTGAACGTTCAACGGGGCCGTCCCATGCTGTCACCCCAGCATATCGACGATTTCAGGTATAGGGCACGCCGACCTCCCCGGTCAAGCCAAACGTTACTTTAACCAACGATGATATATTTAACCGCTTGTTAAAATGACCATCTAAAATTATTAGATGAGTTTCAGACATAGTCTTTACAAATTCACATCGGATTAAAAAAATTATTTTAGTGTATTAATCTGAATTTGAAGCAATCACTCCAGGTTTCAGGGATTGGTAAAATAAGTTTTTTTTTGAAATGTTTGTTAATATTTTTTTTAATATGAATCAATATTATTCTAAACGATTATTATGACAAAGGAAGCAATGCTTAAAGCTATGAAATAAACGGGCAAACCGATGAGCGCCATCGAAGTCCACAAGGAAACAGGTATTGTTAAAAAGGAAGTCGACAAAGTTTTCAAAGAAATGAAAGCGGATGGGTCCATCACATCCCCTGTCGAATGTGAATGGGAGCCGCCCAAACAAACAATAAAGCAAACTCTTTTTTCAATTGAAAGGAGCTTATCTCCTTTCAATTGAAATTGTTTGAATAGTTTATTTTACTTAACCCATCATAAGGTTATTCATTATCCGATTGAATCTCTTGACAGTTTCATCACTCAATTCTGCATAGTTCTCAATAATGTTTTGAGCGAAGCACGCGTTGATATCAAACGATTTTAAACCGATTTGGTGTTTTTCTCGCTCTTCCTCGGTAAACATATCCTCGATTTCTTTTACAGATTTATCGCCCACAATCTCATTAAGGAGGATTATCGAAACCCCGGAATCCTTTGCCGCTTTGGAAAAGGCTTCTCCTGCATTATCAGCATCGATTAGCGCAACTGGATGAGATTCTATTGAGCGCAACTGCTTTATCGTCTCAGCATAATCTTTTTTATTGCTTCCAAGCCCATTAATCGGTATGAAATCGACATCTATATTTTCTTGATTATAATGACGTAATCCTTCTGCCATAGCCGTTAGGAAGAAATAATCCGACGAACCCTCTACGAAGATGGTTTTTTGGTTTTCGTTCTTAAGGAAATTTCGACTTACGGTTAATGCGCCCATTATAGGATCCAATATGTCGTGATTTTCATGTTCAAACTGCTCGAAATTATTTAGAATAGTTGAAATGCCATTTTTTTCATTTTTTACCAACCTCAGCTCGTCCAAATGATTGACATCGACGACCATGAAATTTTGTGTGGCTATGATGAACGTAACGCCATGCTTTTTACCAAAATTTCGAAGCATACTAATGATTTCTTTTACACTCATAGGATTTAAATTGTAACCAAATTCATCCATCAATACAATGTCCCCGGGCATAAAATCCTCAGTCATTAAGAAATTCATGTAAAAATTGAACATCCACTTGAAGCCTTCTGATTGTCTATCCAGATTCAATTCGACCTTGCCCCTGTATATTAAAAAATACATAAGCATGCTTTCAAAGTCCACCTCAAATCGATAATTGTTTTCAGGATCAGCTGTAAAAAGATTATTGAAATCATCGGAAATATCAGACAATTCCTTGTTAAATTCGTCCCTAAAGGAATCTCTTATACCCTTTCTATCATACTCATATATATGTTTGTACGATTCAGGTTCCTTTCCGGTTATGCGTAAAAGTAGCTTAAAAAAATCGTTAGGTTCTTGTGGAACACATTTGAAAATATTATGTTTTAAAGGTTTTTCTTTGTATCGCAACACTCTATTGCTTAATTTATAGTCGTATTCTGTCTCAAATCGCCCTCTAAGAAAAACGTCCTTGGGGACCATATCCAATCTCTTGTTCCAGGCATCAATGATCTGGTTTCGCCAATCAGAGTCGATAGGACCGACCTGATCGTAGTAATATCTAGAGGTTTTTGCGCCTGCCGATAAACTTTCTATTGTATCGAGAATAACTTTCTTATGTGTGATATTATAACAAAAATCTGATGAAATTAGTTCCTTAATCATTATCAGATACCTGAACGCACTAAGGGAATCATTATTGGGAATCGGTATGTTCGAATCTGTCATAACTTCAAAGAAGGAATCAAGAAACTTTAGATATGCATCATACGAAACCTCGTGGGGTAGTAGTTTATAATTGCTATGAATGGGAGTCGAGAATGTTCCTTTATGTCCTAAAAATTCATAGGCATCCTCATTATAATATACCCTCTTTATAAAATCAGAAAGCCCCTCTTCATGGAATGCAGCATCCATCCTTAACTCATGAATAATGGAGTCGTCTCCATATTTTCCATTAGAGATATTCAATTCGACTTTTGGTTTGAGTGGCTCATAACTGAAATCAGGAGTGTCATTTTTTGTAAATTTAGGATCATTTATGTGTTCTAAAGCATCCAGGACATTACTTTTACCGCTATTGTTCAGGCCCATCAACAAGACGAGTCCGCCGATATGTTCGCGTTCAAGGCATCGATTTATTTTAAGAAATGCTCTATCGTCTTTGTTATCGTTTGTTGCAAAAACTCCCAAATTTCTAAAATTAGATATATTAACTGTTCTAAACTCATTTTCATTTTGATTGTTTATTATACTCTTTGTCATAATATCACAACAGCCTCTTGGTCAATTCCACATCTTCATCTACCGCAGAAACATTTCTTATAATCTTATCTCTGAACACAATAAACATTGCAAGTTGTTTCACATCATCTTCAGTGAGTTTATCGCCCTTCAATAAATCTATACAATCTGAAAAATAAGGGAGAACGGGATCAAAGGAATCCGTTTCTACCAATTTTTCAATAAAAACTTTCTTAAAATCGTTTTCCTCAACAGAATCCATATAATCCCGTACAGGACATGTTTCAGAATCGTCTTTTCTGTGTATTTCGTTGACAATGTACACTATGACTTGCTCCTTCGACATTGTACCTTTACGGGAAATGTATGTGAATACTTTCTTCACATCACCAGGTATCTGTTTTCGATCCTTTCTCTCGTACATTTCCATGTACTTGTACAAGGTTGGGCGAGATACGTTCAGATATAGTGCTAAATCGGACAGGCTCAAATTCAGACTGCGTATCTTTTCTCTCACAGTCACTGTATTTACGTATATTGTATAAATAACTTTTACATTATTTGTAAAATATTACCTAAAAAACGTCATATCAATCGCACTTTTTATTTGAAATTAAAAGATAGGCGGTTCATCATATTTTCTGTTGGAACCTTTGGATTTTTCAACGGGATACCGGATATCGTTCTTTCTGAGTTTTTCTTTCAACGAAGAGGAAAGATCGATATTGTTTTTTTGTGCGAACCTCAAAACGAAATAGAATACGTCGGACAGTTCGTCTCTTATCATCGTAAGATACCTTTCGTCTTTCATCATTTCAACGACTTCCTCATCGTTTTTGAATCTGAATATCTGCAACAGTTCCGATGCTTCCGTAACCAATCCCGCGGCCAGATTCTTGGGGCAGTGAAATTCGTCCCATTCCCTTGCCTCACAGAACTCCCGTACCATCGTCTTGAGCCTGTTTACGTCGGTGTTTGCGTCGTCCATACAGCGGCAACGTTCTCTTTTACGTATACCCTTTTCCGTCGTTCTCTGCAAATTGATTAAATACATCCTATCCATAGTGGGCTCAACCGTGCTAAGTGCTAACACGGTACGCGGTGAAAAAATGTTAGGACTGACCGACCCATGGATTTGGAGTGCTTACGCCGGCTGCATAATTGCCGTCGGGTTCTGTATAGTATTCGGATTCGTCAAAGGACGCGGAGCCGAGAAGGAGGAAGACGATGAGTGACGGAGTGAATCTTACGATATTCGGCATAATGGCCGTAATTTTCGGAATTGCAACTGCCGTCCTCGCTTACTACGGTTACAGAAACACCAAAGACAGCGAACAGTTCATGCTGGGAAGGAATAAAACCAGTCCGGTGATAATCGCTCTGTCTTACGGAGCGACCTTTCTGAGCGCATCGGCCATCATCGGATTCGGCGGACAGGCCGCGGTACACGGAATGTCTCTGATGTGGTTGTGTTTCCTGAATATTTTTGTCGGAGTGATAGTTGCATTCATAGTTTTCGGTCCGAGAACCAGAAGACTGGGAAAAAAATTGGGGGCATCCACGTTCGCCGATCTGTTGGGTAAAATTTACAAATCCAAAGGCATCCGCGGATTCACGGCAATACTGATTGTTGTGATGATGCCCATATACTGTGCGGCGGTTCTCAAGGGAGCCGTCAATTCGCTTTCGGTCATGACGGGTCTGACGGAATACTACGATTTGCTTTTGATTTTACTTGCGGTCATAGTCGCTCTGTACGTCGTTTACGGCGGAATCATAGCCGTGATGTACAACGACGCGTTGCAGGCCGGAATCATGTTCGTCGGGATGATTGTCATTCTTGTTATGACGTATTACATGTTCGGAGGCGTCACATCCGCCCACTCCCAACTCGAGGGTCTTTGGAATGCCGGTATTTTCGAACAGATGGGCGTGTTGCCCGGCGCCGGAGGATGGACCGAATTTTCGGATTTCGGTTCCGAAGAGTGGATGCTGGTGGTGACCACGTTCCTTATGGGTGTCGGAATAGGATCTTTGACGCAGCCTCAGTTGGTCGTTCGTTTCATGTCCGCGCGTAACGACAAGACTCTGTACAAATCCATGGTAATCGGAAGCATATTCATGCTGGTCGTTGTGGGAACCGCTTACACCATAGGCCCTCTGAGCAACATATACTTCATCAACGAATACGGAGTGAGCGCTTACGAATACATAACCGGCATGGGATTGGGTATAGACTTCATCATACCCCAGTTCCTGACCGAAGTCTTCGGAAGTTTCGCAAACGCAACCTTCGGGGATCTCTTCCTTTCCCTGTTCCTGTTGGCTTTGCTGTCGGCATCCATATCCACGCTCAGCGCGCTGATGCACACAATCGGTGTTGCCGGCGGGTACGATCTGTTCACACTGGCCAGAAACAGGCTGTTCGACGAAGAAAAGGACGCACGCTCCATCAGAGTCAACAGAATATTCACGATGCTTGTTCTGATTGCGGTTGTCGCGGTGTGTTACCTGATGCCCAATAACATAATCGCCAAAGCGACTTCGGTGTTTATGGGAATAACCGCCGCCGCGCTGTTGCCCGCATACACCCACGGTCTGTACTCCAAATCCCCGAACAGAACCGCCGCCAAAGTCAGTATGGCTCTCGGAACCTCCGTTTACCTGTTCTGGGCACTGTTCATGAATGCGGGAACCGCAACCTTCCTTCCGATATGCAAACTGTTGACGGGAAGCAGCGTGCTTTTCCCCGCTTCGATACTGTCGTCCCTGGATGCGGTTATCGTTGCTTTGCCGATTTCGGTAATCGCCATGGTTTTGGTGCTTTTGCTGAACCGGAAAAATGTATCGGAAGAACCGATGACGGTATGAAACATTTTACATCTCAATTTTTTCCGTTTAAACACATTGCGGGAAAATCCGTCAGTTTTAGGTATATTGAGAGTATAGCCTGTTCATGGAAAAAGCCATGGAGCTGAGGAATGTCTCAGTTGTCAGAGGCGGAAAGAAGCTTCTGGACTCTGTGAACCTGGATATCGGTGCAACAGAGAATGTGGCCGTCATAGGCCCGAACGGTTCAGGCAAAACAACGCTGATAAAACTTCTCAGAGGCGATATATATCCTTACTACGACGAGGAAAATCCTCCGGTAATGAAAATATTCGGAGAAGGGAATTGGTCGCTGTATGACGTCAGAAGCAGAATGGGCGTAGTGTCCATGGACCTGCAAAATATGTTTTCGGACGAAACCGTCGTCAGAGACGTTGTCCTGTCGGGATATTTCAGCAGTCTTGATATATTCAGAACTTACAAAATAACGGACGCAATGATGCAGGGCGCGGAAAAAGCCATGGATTACATGGGAATCCGCAATCTGGCCGAAAGAACCCTGGCGGGACTGTCTTTGGGCGAGATGAGAAGGTCCCTTATCGCAAGAGCTTTGGTCACCTCTCCGAAAATGCTGGTTTTGGACGAACCCATGACGGGTTTGGACATAGTCATGAAATCAAAATTCCGCAAAATGTTCGATCTGATGACCGAAACCGGCGTAAATATGGTTATGATCACTCACGATCTGACGGACATTCCCCTGTCATTGGACAGGATTGTTATGATAAAAGACGGAAAAATATATGCCGACGGCCCCAAATCCGAAATACTTACTTCGGAGAAAATCAGTGAGTTGTTCGACGAGTCTATTAATGTTCAATGTAATAACGGATTGTATTCCATGAGGATGGACAAGTGAAAACGTACATCTGTTCCGAATGCAGAAGGGAAATACCTCCGGATTCGGATTTCTGTTACCATTGCGGAAGCCTCAAAAGCAAGGCGTTTGTGATCGATTACGGCAGTCCGCAGAGTCCGGACGGTCAGCAGCCCTGTCCGGAATGCGGCAAACCCAATGACCAAGGGGCAAAATTCTGCAGACATTGCGGTATCGAAATGGATACCGTTACCGCCCGGCCCGAAAATTATTCTTCCCGGAATAATTATTCTCAGGAAAGTTGTTCTCAGGGCAGTTGCTATCAGGGATATCCATACGGTTACCCGAGCACGCCCGTTCTCGTAAAGAACGGCGGAATTGCCATGATGGCGTCCATCCTGTTCGGTTTCTTCGGAATTTACGGGGTGGGACACTTGATTCTCAAAAGATGGTCCAGAGGATTCATGTTTCTGACCATGTCTGCCGTTAATTGGTATATTTACCTAAGCGTAGGCTCGTTCCCGGCACTTATTCTGATGATTTCACTGTTAATATTCTTTAAACAATCAATGGAGATTACGAATATAGCGTACGGGAGGTCCTGAACTGTCCGAAGATTGGGCTTCGAAATACCGTCCCGCTTCATTGAAAGAAGTTCTGGGCAATCCCGGTCCCGTTAAAACCCTGAAAGATTGGGCTGACTCCTGGGATTCGGGAATACCGAAAGAACGGGCCGTTGTTCTGATAGGCAGCCCCGGCATAGGAAAAACATCCGCCGCACAGGCATTGGCTTCCGACAAGGGTTGGGGATATGTGGAGATGAATGCTTCCGATCAGCGAACCGGGGGCGCCATAGAGGATATTGCCCTTCGGGGTGCGATGTTCAATACCTTTTCCGAAAACGGAGAATATCTCAGATCTTCCGAAGGCGGAAGAAAACTGATAGTGTTGGACGAGGCGGACAGTCTGTATTCCAGACAGGACAGGGGTGCCATGCCCGCCATCGTCAAACTGATTACCGAAACAAAACAGCCCGTCATACTCATTGTCAACGATTTTTACGAACTCAGCAGGAAAAGTTCCACTATCAAAAACAAAACTTTGCAGATTAACTTCAGAGGACCCCAGATTTCCACGGTTGCAAGGGCTTTGGCAAACATTGCCGAAAAAGAAAATGTCAGCATCAGTCCCGAAGCCGTTAAAATCATAGCCGAAAACGCCTCCGGGGATCTGAGGGCGGCAATAAGCGATCTTCAGTCCGTGGCTCAGAGCGGAAAGAAAGTCACCGAAAACGTGGCCGATATGCTGTCGGAAAGAGACGGCAGAAGTTCGATGTTCGATTTCGTTCATGCCGTGTTTAGAAAAAATAATCCTTCCCATGCCAGAAAAATACTGAACGAAACCGATTCCGATCCGGGGACCGCATTACTGTGGGTCGACGAAAATCTTCCTTACGAGTATATCGACAAGGGGGATTTGGTGAGAGGTTACGAAAGACTGAGCCGTGCGGATATTTATCTGGGAAGAGTTCACAGACGCCAGCATTACAGATTCTGGGCTTATGCCGGGGATATGATTTCTTTCGGCGTGGCTTCGGCAAAGCGCTCAAATCTGTCCGGCGGGGGAAAATTGCGTTTCCCCCAATATCTTACCAAAATGTCCCGCAGCAAATCCGTTCGGACGATGAAAAAGGAAGTTACCATGAAATTGGCCGTATATCTTCACACTTCGACCAAAAGAGTGGAATTGGATATTCTGCCGTATATGAAATTAATAGCCGCAAACAACAGAGAGTTCAGAATCTCTTTGGTGAAAAACGTGGGATTGGATTCGGAACAGCTGGCGTTCGTACTGAATAAAAAAATCGATTCCCCGGTTGTGGTTGACGCCATGGAAGCGGCAACCCCCGAAACCTTAAAGAAAAAAGAAATCCGGGGAATCGAAGAATTATATACCGAGCCCGTTACGATCGAAGAGAAACCCGTTCCGAAAGAGGGTCAGAAAAGTCTGTTTGATTTCTGAGGTTTAATCATGGATCCCGATTACAAAGCATTGTTGGAAAAACAGCAGTACCGTATCTGCGGCGAGCACGCCGCCGTAAAACTCTGCCACTGGGCAAAGGAATCCATAACCGGGAGACGGAACTGTTACAAACAGGATTTTTACGGTATTACGAGTCACAGATGCCTTCAGATGACTCCGGCCATAAACGAATGCAGTCACATGTGTTCATTCTGCTGGAGGGTTCAGGAACATGATTACGAAGTGACCGATTGGATGGAACCCGCCGAAATGCTGGACTGTCTTATCGAACGTCAGCGGGATCTGATAACAGGTTACAAGGGAGATCCCCGAGTAACCCCCGATCTGTTCGAAGAAGCAAGCAATCCGAATCAGGTTGCGGTTTCTCTGGCCGGAGAGCCGATAACATATCCTTATCTTTCTGACTTTTTCAAAGAATGCCATAAAAGAGGAATGACCACGTTTCTTGTGACCAACGGGACATATCCCGAACGGTTGGAGGCTTTGGACGAACTTCCCTGTCAGCTTTACGTTACGGTTGCGGCGCCCGATAAAGAAACGTACCGGAAGGTTTGCAGACCCAAAATCGACAACGGCTGGGAACAGATAATGAAAACCCTGGATCTGATGCCCTCGCTCGATACGAGAACCGTAATCAGGCATACGCTGGTCGACGGCCTGAACCTGTACGACGTCGAAGGATACGCAAAGCTGGACAAAAGAGGGAATCCGGATCTGATTGAACCCAAAGGGTATGTGTTCGTGGGAGGATCCCGTCAGCGTCTTTCCATGTCGAATATGCCGTCTTTCGATAAAATCAGAGAATTCTCGTCCGACTTGGGCGAACTGATGGACATGGAAATTCTAAAAGAAAAAGCCGACAGCCGGGTGATTCTTTTGGGAACGCCGGGCATCGATACCGACGTAAGGCGGATTAATGCGCACCGTTTCAAAAAGTAAGAAATCAGGACTTTTTACCGTTCATGATTTCATCGTAAATCGATAAAACATATTGGTTGAAGTACATGCCGTTGGCCTTGGCCAAAGATCTTATTATGTCGGTTGTGCCCGAGCCGTACTGGGAAGATTTCTTCTTCCTTTCGGATATCATGCCGTACCCCAAATCCGAGGCTATGTCCCTGAGTACCGCTTTTCTTGAATCCATGTCCGCAGGTCTCAGCTCGGCGGGATCTATTTCGTTCAATTCCGCCAGTACGCCGGTGTTCAGGTACGGGTAGCATATCTCCTGTCCGAAATGCGAAACGATGGCTTTTTCGCAGGGAACGGAAACATTGTACAGTCTCTCGACGCCGGCCCGTACAAGAATATCGTAATCCGGATCGGGACAGTCAACGTACTTTGCGCAGCCCATAAAGAATTCGTCGCATCCCTGTCCGGACAGAATTGTTTTCTCTTCGGACTGTTTGCATACGGAATAGAGTTGCAGTTCGTAACTGATAGTGAACGGATCCGGGATTTCGAAAAAATAAATCATTTCCCTTATCAGGGATTCTACGTTATCTTCCGAAATTTTCACGTGAACCCAGGGCAAATCCAGTTCTTTTGACAGTTCTTCGGCCATAATCGTGTCATGGGATGTGTCGGTACCGCAGGTATAAAGCGTAACCGAATCGGCGTAATCTTTGGCTATTGCGGCGACCAAACCCGAATCAAGACCTCCGGAGAACGCGACACCCACGTCTTTTCCCTCGCAATCGTCTTTGACGGCTTTGACGATGGAATCCCTCAAACCCTCATACCTGTACGACATATCACCGTAACGTTAATCAAGAGGAATAATAAAGGTTGGGATTGAAACTCAACGTTTCTCCTCGACAAACTGAACGGTAACGCCGTTCGGGTCCGAAACCATGAAGAATTTCATACCTGAAGCCAAACAAACTGGACCGGACGATATCGGAATGCCTTTCCGTTTGACGGTTTCAATTATTTTGTCAAGAGATCCGACTCTCAATCCTATGGAGATGCCTTCACTGTTCTTTGCGGGAGTACAGCCCTTTCTGTGCAATAATTCCACTTTGGCGGAATCGGGATTGCCCAGCATCGCAATGTCGGTATTTTCATCGGGACTGAACCTGGAATCGACGTTCAGACCGGCAATTTCCGTATAAAACTTCAAAGATTCGTCCATTTTGTCCGTGGACAGCGTAACCCAGCATAAACTCATATCAAAACCCCGTTTAATCCTATATTAAAGTGAATTAAAATTTGTTTGATGCGGGGCGATGCCCCGCAGTTGTGTTCAGAACTTTTTACCGAGTTCTTTGGCTTTGTTAAGAATTTCCGCGTCTTTGGATGCGGCATCCTTATCGCCGGAATCTTTGAAAACGATAGATCCCACGGGTTCGGCTCCGAAGTATTTCTGGAACACGAAGTTCATGTGATCGGCTTCGCTCTGAGCGACTTCGGCATCCGCGCCGCAGGTAACCACGGCGGCAACTTTTTTGCCGGCAGGCACATTGCTTCCGTTGGGTCCGATGGCCGAATACATACGGTCTTCGAATACGCGGTACTGTGCACAGGTCTGTCCGAAGTACAACGGAGCGGTTAAAATGACTCCGCAGCTGTTTCTGATGTCTTCTATAAGTGCGGATATACCGTCTTTCTGAATGCATCTGTCATTTTTCTTACAGTAGTTGCAGGCTTTGCAGGGATTCATTTCCAGGTCTTTCATGTAAACAAATTTTACTTTTTTTCCGTTTTCCTTCGCACCTTCCGCGATGGATTTGGCTATGGTTTCCGAATTGCAACCGGTTCTCGGGCTGCTGATAATTGCTATTATTTCTGACATACTCGTTCCCCCGGGCTTCCGCCCGATAATACTATGATGCACATGATATAATGCTCTTTTGATATTGTCGTTCATAGAAACCGAAGGAGTTTTTGCCTGTGCCGTCTCATGAACAAGAATCGTTTTCGCCCAATGAAAAAAATAAAATTAACGGATGTTTATTTCAATCCGCCCCGACCGATTAAGAACTGTGTTTTTCATTTAATGAATAAATAACCATGTCAGGTTTAATATCTGCATCAGCATTCGGATACCGATAGGATGAGTTACAGGGTCGATATCATAACAACCGAAAAGGTTCGCAAACTTAAGGAAAAATATTCCGACAGAAAGTTCTACAGTTCCA
This sequence comes from Methanomassiliicoccaceae archaeon UBA404, assembly GCA_002498605.1. Classification (GTDB taxonomy): domain Archaea; phylum Thermoplasmatota; class Thermoplasmata; order Methanomassiliicoccales; family Methanomethylophilaceae; genus VadinCA11. The sequence goes on from DAHY01000051.1 coordinate 28,062, forward strand.
AGGCCGACATAGGGGGCATCTGCTTCCAGCTATATACCGAAAATAAAAAATATATAGAAATGTGGACCGAAAATTTCTACTCAATGAGCGAAAAGGTCCGTTCTCATGCCAGAGCCTATGAAATTTCCGATCCGGACGAGGACGCTCACGTGGATTACGACCCTGTTTCGGCCACCGTATTCATCTACAATTTCGATTATTACGGATGGGTTAAAAGCATCGCCCTCGGAGTTACCGGAAATCTTTTGGAAGATGTTCACGACGTCTATTCCATACACGGCGCCGCCATCGACATAGACGGTTCGGGAGTGACTTTGATTGCCCCGTCCAAGACCGGCAAGACGACCCAATCCTGGGGATTGCTGAGAAAACCGAACGCGCGTTTGATTTCCGATGACTGGTATTTCGTTGTTTTGGGCAAAGACCGGCCGACGGCTTTGGCTTCCGAGAAAAACTGTTACATCGACGCCGATATAGGCGATGTCTGGGAAGAATACAAGCCCCTGGTTACTCACACGGAATTCGACAACAAAGGCAGACGCGTCGCCAATATCAGATGGATTCACGGAAATTCTTCGGTCATAACTTCCACATCCATACGGACCGTGATTTTCCTTAAACGCGATTTCGACGACCCCCGTCTGGAAATTGAACTCAATACCGACGAGGCGATAAAGTACATGATCGAAAACAACATGTGCAATCCCCACCAGATGGTTTGCACCGAAGACAAGAGAAAACTGAGGCTGAACTTCCTCAGGAACTTCTTCGATAAATGCAGAATATTTTTGGTGAATACCACAACAACGGCGGAAGTGACTCAGGAAAGAATCCGCGAAATCATAAAGTGATTCCGTTACGCAGTTTCACCGGTATCCGGTCGGCAAGTTCCATCGAGTCTTCGGTAACCCGGCAGGTGTAGGCCAGAACATCGACGCCTGCCTCAGCCGCTTTTTCCACGGCAATGCCGAATTCTTCGTGCATCTTGTAATTGGGCGTGAAGTAATCCGCGCGTTCCATCTGAACCACGAACACGACCGATGTTTTGTACCCTTCCGACGCCAATGAGGTCAGACCTCTCAGATGCTTGACGCCGCGTTCGGTGGGAGCGTCCGGAAACAGTACGGTGCCGTTGTCTTCCAGAGTAACGCCTTTCACTTCGGTGTAAATCTTTTCCTCCCATTTTTCGATAAGAAAATCGTATCTTGATTTTCCCAGGGTTGCTTCGGGTTTCACGGCGATTATTTCATCGTAGATATCGCCGTTTACGAGCGATTCGCCGTACACCTGATTCGGAGCCTGGGAATCTATGTTGATCAGCAAATCCCCTTTGTAAGCCGCGACAAGATCGTAAGCGGTCTTCCGGTTGGGATTGTCCGAGTGGGCGAGAATGGCTTTGACTCCGGGTATCAAAATTTCTCTGCATCTGCCGGTGTTTTTCACATGGGCGGTTACGGTTTCGCCGTCAAGATCGGCTTTCGCAATGAATCTGTTCGGTCTTTCAAGGAAAATCGATTCGGAAACTTTATTGTATTTCATTTAAGCCAGCTCAGTATCTCCAAATCCTTTCTCGGAGTAACGGGTGTCTTTTCGGCAGGAACGCCGAGCGTCATTGCCATCAGGTATGTGTAGTCCCCGGGAACGTTTAAATCGGATCTGAATTTTTTGTCTCTTCCCAGCCCCTGGGCGAAGCCGATGAAACAGGTGCCGTATCCCATCGAATGGGCCGCAAGAGTGATATTCTCCGCCGCAACTGAACCGTCCTCGATGGGTTTGACGCCTTCGGGCGATGAGAATATGAATATCTGTACGGGCGAATTGAAAAATATATTGAAATCATCGTTCAAAAGAGTTTCAATCAGTTTCTCATCGGGTTCGCTCTTCAGTTTTTCCCCTTCAATCCTGAGTGCTTTGGCCCGATCGGAAAATTCCTTTGCTTTTTCCCGGTCTTCCACAACCGCAAACGCCAGCGCCTGTTTGTTCATGGCATTGGGGCCTCTGAATCCGAGTCTTAAAAGCTCACGTATTACATCTTCGGGAATTTTCTCATCTTTATAATTCCGCACGGAAACCCGGGTATCGATACACTCTGTGACCTGATTCATGAGTCATATATCGCGACTTTATGTAAAAACTGATTGCATTTATACACAGAGAAATCCGATGGATAATTTTTATAAAAATTTCAGAAATCGGCATGCGGATTGAATTTTCGATTTCCGCGGAAATCCGTAAAAGGAATGGCGCGGAGAGAGGGATTCGAACCCCCGAGGCAGAATGCCACCGGTTTTCAAGACCGGCGCCGTGGTCCGGGCTTAGCTATCTCCGCTTTGACGAATAATAAGGGACTCTATATTTAATCGGCTCTACTGAGTAAAGACCTAAACATCGTATCGGCGGGTATTTTTACTTCAGGACGGCAGACTTTCTTTCGGCGTTTCCGAATGCGGCCATATCTTTTCCCCGTAACTCGTAAAGGCCGAAAACCATACGGTTTCGATAATCAGGGACACCGCCCCCGGAACCGCGGCTTCGGGCATTCCGGACAGGAGAACCATGCTGAGGGAGGTTGCCATTCCCGAGTTCTTCCAGACCGAGAAAAGAACGTAAATCATTCCCATGTCTCTGTCGACTCCCCTGTGTTTCAGCATATAGGTCATCAGAGCGCCCATGACAAAGGTTCTGATCAGGCAGACAAGGATTACCCACAGTATTATGTCGGGTTGCGAAAACATGTAATCCCTGTTTGAACCCAAGGCCAGGAAAAGAAGGGTTCCCATCATCACGTTGATGAAGATTATTCTTCCCTTGGCGGGAAGAGCATGCCGTTTCAATATTCTTGAGGCAATCAAAGGAATTCCGATGAACAGAAGTATGTATTTCAGAATCTCCAGAGGGCCGATGGCCGAACCGATGAATATCCAGCTTATCAGAGGCGTAATTATCAACGCGGAAAGATAAACGGCACTGGTCATGAACACCGTGGCTTTTGTATCCCCGCCGAGGTACAGCGAAGCGGAAACCACCGATACAGCGGACGGGACGGACGCCAGCATCACCCAGCCGTACCACAGGGCGGTGTTGACGGAAATGAACATGGATCCCATTAAAATCGTGATTGAGGAATTGACCAGGAAACAGCAAACCATACCGAGAATCATCGGTTTTTTGTACTTCATAAAATCATTTTTGACGAATTCCAGACCTTCGAAGGAAACGGTCATCTGAAGAATAAGGACGATCAGCATTATCGTTGAGGTGTAATCCCCCCCAACCGGCCCTATGAGAATACCGGCAACGAATCCGAATACTATCCAGACTTTCAGATTGCTCAGTATATCAATAATTCCCATAAATCAGAGTCAATATCATCTAAGATTTATCCTTTGCCGAAGAAACGTTCCGCATCGGCAATCGGGTCGGCGGTAACCCGGGCATCAAGGTCGTTGGCATACCGGGAAGTTCTCTTATCCAGTATCAGACACATCCCCCTGTCGGTTTCGGTTCTTATCAAACGGCCGATAGCCTGTTTTATCTTTCTGGTGGCCGGAGCTTCGCTGATAAACTTCCAACCCGAACCGCGTCCGAACTTCTCGTCGTACAGTTCGGACAGGGCGTTGGCTTCCAGCGACGGAGGCGGATACGGAATGCCTATTATGATTGCCAGAGACAACTCGTCACCCGGGAAATCCATTCCTTCGGCCACGGAACCTCCCATAACGCTGAAAAACACTCCGCCGCGGCCTTTTTTGAATTTTTCCAATTCTTCCATAGTAAGTCGCGGATTTCCGGAATGTTCCCAATACATCGGAAGTTCGATGTCCCTTTCGAGGAAAGGACGCATCTTTTCCATTATTCTGTAAGATGTGAAAAACACCAGCGTGTTCTTTCCTACGGCGTTGCAGAGTTTCGAAGTTCTGCGTTGAATTCTCGAAAATATGCTGGGGTCTTCCTGCATGTCTTTGTATCTGGTCGTCACGTCGTTCATGTATACGACCAGACGGTTTTCTTTCGGGAAGGGCGAGGGATAGACTTTGCTTATCGTTCCGGCCGGCAGTCCCATTGTTTTAACGTACTGTTCCAAAGGTCTGAGGGTTCCGGACATGTGGACTCCGCCGTCCAGCCCTCTCATGAAATCCGAAACATCCACAGGATCTATGCAGGCGGCGTAAAGATACTCTCCGGTGTCCGAGGCTTTGATGGTTTTGATGTAATTGTCTCCGGTGGCCCCCAACCAGTTCTGCAACGATATTGCGATTGTGTCGATATCGGATATTTTCTGTGCGTTGGTTTCCGCAAGCAGCCTCGATCTTTCGGAACCCAAGTCGACCAAAGTGACTATTGCCACATCCAGACTTCTTTCGTTTATTCCGAATTTTTTCATAAGCCCGTGTTTCAAAACATCGATCTCGATTATCGCTTCCTGGTTGGTTATGCTGAGTTTTTTGTTTGCGGTATTTTTGATGATGTTTTTTATTTCTTTCAGGAACTCGTCCATCCTGATTCCCTGACCTATGGATGTTGTTTTGAAGGTGCTGCATTCGTCGATGGCAGCGTCAACCATTCTTACCGATATTCGGAAACTTTCCTGTTCTTTGGCGGCATCGATGATATTGTGCGCCTCGTCCACGATGACCGTGATGCTTTTCTTGTCGGCATCCATATTGCCGAGGAATGTTTCCCTTATGTCCTCCGAAAGGATGTGTATGTAAGGTGCGACTATTACGTCGGCGGATTTCATCAAAACCTTCTTGGCTTCGTAGGGACAGATTCCTTTGTCCTCGCAGAAATTATCCAACCTTTCCGACGTGGGAAATTCCTTTCGGCAGAAATCCCAGACCTCGTCGACCATATCGTTGGTTTTAATGTAATAGCTGCAGTATCCCCCTTTTCCCCGCTTTCGATTTTCGCACAGGGAGGACAGCACATTGGCGGGGTACGGCTCCTGATACGGACCCGTTCTGAACAGAGGGCAGGACCGCCCCCTGCCTGTTATCGGCAGTCCGGTGACGGGTCTGAACGTGGATATCGCTTTCAGCTCCCTCATGACCTGATTGCTCTGTGAAATGGTTCGGGTAAGGTACACCACTTTCTTCTTTCTCGGAATGGAGTGTTCCAAAGCTCCGGCCAGGGAAACTATGGTTTTTCCCGTTCCTGTGCCGGATTCCATGACAATATGTCTTGCGGAATCCAGACATCCTCTGATATCCTCTATTATAGCAATCTGTCCCGGACGCGGAACATACGGAAGATAGGGGGCTTCAGCATTCTCCGAATCGGCGAATACACGTTCGGAAGCATCCGAATCATCGGAAGATTCGTACTCTTCCATATCAAAATAAGTGTCTTCCGAAGGACTTCTTATGCCTGTCAGCGAACTTTGGGCACTGACGGAGTCGCTTTCGAGTTTGGAACCGCAAATCCTGCAACGTTCCGAGCCCGGCAGGTTCAGACTCTCGCAGCGTTTGCAAAATAAGCTTTGCATGTTCATTGAATCGGCACCTTTATTATAACCGTTGCCGGGAGTTGGTCGAAAACACCGAAAATGGATTCACACATCGTCAAATTCATTCAAACCGTCGCTCACGTCAAGTTCCAACATCCTCAGCATATGCTTTTCCGCTTCCGAATCCTCGCCCATTTTGATCAATAAATCCGAAACATCCCTGTGGGTCTGAATCAGCAATTCCTTGGTTTCCGGACGGTGATATGCCAGCATAACCTCCAACACGGATATTGCGGCTTCGAAATCTCTTAATCCGGATTCGAAATCTTCATTGAAAACACCCACGTCTCCTCTGAGCATCAGCGCAAAAACAAAAGCCATTTCGTCTTCCAGCGCATCCTTTTTCATTAATTCCTGACATATTTTTACGGATTTGTCCAGGTATTCCAGTGAATTTCCGAACTCGTTCAAGTCCTGTTCGGCCTGTCCCATGAAATTCAGAGCTTCGACATATCTGTTCTCGGACCAGGGATCGATTTTATCGAACAGCATCATCTCGACTTTTTCAAAAAACGGTCTGACGTTGTTCGGATAACCCTCGTCGAGAAGATCTTCGCAGCACTCAATGCACATTTTGATTATTTTCTTCCGATCGAAGTATCTAGAATTCTCGTTTAACTCGGTCAGACGCTCGGCGGCAACGGCATAATCGTCTGCCATTCCCACGGCACCGTCGGCATACTGCAACTCGCCTCTCGAAACATGAGCTTTGATAAAACTTCCCGGATCCACCCTTGTCCCTTTGGACTCGATTGACGATATTATTTCGACGGCATCGTCAAAATCGGTCAAAGCGGATATGTAGGATTCCATCATGGACAGAATCGTTCCCCTCATTATGTAAGCATTCAGCCTCTGCTCTTCGGTACCTTTTTCTTCGCATTCGTGTACTTTGGCGTTGTATTCTTCCAATGCTTCGGCAAGATGGGTGTTGGACCTTATCATCGCATATGCCATAAAGCAAGGTTGATAAAAGGGTTACAGTCAACTTCGGTTTCGGAAGTCTTTATTACGGGCGGTGTAATTGAGTTGATATGGTTCAAAAGAAAGTCGTGGCGATTCACGACATATCCTGTTACGGAAGATGTTCTCTTACCGTTGCTCTTCCGATTTTATCGGCGGCGGGAATAAACACTCCGATAATACCCACTGCCGTACTGTCAACCTTTGTCGGACCCTTCCCCAATTTTACATACAGAGACATGACCGAAGACATAATTCCCGTTGTCGAACACTGGAATGACATGGGATTTGAATTTGACGCCGTCTACACGGGATTCCTGGGTTCAAAAGAGCAGGTGGATGTTGTCAGAAAAGCGATACGCATGATCAAAAATCCCGATACCAGGGTTTACGTCGATCCAGTCATGGGAGACCACGGGGATCTTTATTCAACATTCAACGAAGATTTCCCCGCCGAAATGGCAAAACTCTGCAAAGACGCGGATATAATCATACCCAATTTCACCGAAGCCACAAGAATGCTGAAGGAACCGTTCAAAACAGGTCCTTACACGAAAGAATATGTTGAAAAACTTATCAGAAAAACAGGAACTCTAAGCGCCGGAAAGGTTGTTTTGACCGGAGTTCATTTTGACGAAAAACATTTGGGTGCCGCCACTTACGACAAAGAAACCGACGAGATTGATTACATTATGAAAGAAAGAGTCAGGGGATTCTATCACGGCTCCGGGGATATTTTCGGGTCCGGACTGGTTTCTTCCCTCGTGAACGGGTGGTCGCTGTCCGAAGCCGTCGACATCGCCGAAGATTTGACGATAACCAGCATCGTGAATTCTTTGGAAGGCGGATATAATACCGACCACGGTCTGTGTTTCGAAAAAGGACTTGCGGATTTCGGTAAAAGAGTAAACTCCCTTAACGGTCACAGAACCGTTGTTTCCGATGAAGACGTGAATAATCTGTCGGTCATGGCAAGAGAAATCTGGACCGAAGCTTTCGGAAAGCTGCTTTCCCCGGAACAACTGGAATACATGCTGGAAAAATTCCTTTCCCCCGAATCCATAAAAAAATCCGTTGCAGACGGAATAACATACGAATTTATCGAATTCAAAGGCGAAGACGCGGGTTTCTTCGCTTACAGAAGAGAAGAGGAGAAAATGTTCCTGAGCAAAATTTACGTACGGAAAAATCTCAGAGGCAAAGGTCTCGCCTCTTACGCCGTGAACCGTGTTCTGGGAATCTGCCGTATGGCGGAAATCGATTCGATTTATCTTACCGTCAACAGAGGAAACGAAAACGCTATTTCGGCATACAGACACTGGGGATTCTCAATCGTAAAAGATGTTGACACCGACATCGGCAACGGGTACTTTATGAACGATCACATAATGGAATTGGACGTTAAGAACGTCCTTTGAGAGATATGCATCAAACCCGTGACAACAAAGACGGGAAGGACAGGGAATATACCCGCATTCCCGTTAAAAGAAAGAAGAATCCTTTCATTCCCGTCACACGGGCCGAAATGAAAGAACGGGGATGGGATTCTTTGGACATCATTATGGTGTCCGGAGACACTTATTACGATACGTCGTACAGCGGAACCGCGGTTATCGGAAGATGGCTGATACACAACGGGTACAGAGTGGGAATCATACCCCAGCCGTCGCAGGATGACATAGAACGGCTGGGCGAACCCAATCTCTTCTGGTCGGTATCCGCCGGATGCGTGGATTCCATGGTTGCCAACCGTACGGCAAACAACAAGAAAAGAAGGCATGACGATTTCACTCCGGGCGGAATGAACGAAAAACGTCCGGACCGTGCGACCATCGTTTATTCCAATATGATCAAACGGTTTTCCAAGGACAAACCCATTGTTCTCGGCGGCATCGAATCGTCCCTGAGAAGGATTGCCCACTACGACGCGTGGACCGACACCGTGAGAAGAAGCGTGCTGTTCGACGCAAAAGCGGATTATATCACATACGGCATGGCCGAATTTTCAAATCTGGAACTGGCCGATGCTTTGAGGGACTCGAAAAATACCGACGGCATCAGAGGGATTTGCTACATATCCAAAGAATGTCCGGAAAATCATATTGAAATCCCGTCCTACGAGGAATGTTCGGAAAATCCGGATAAATTCACCGAGGCTTATCTTACATTTCACAGAAACTGCGATTCCGTAACCGCAAAAGGACTCTGTCAGAAACACGGTAATAGGTATCTCGTGCAGAATCCCCCTCAGAGAGACCCCACAACCGAAGAGTTGGATCTGTTTCATTCTTTGGGATACAGAAACGAGGTTCATCCTTTGTGTCTGAAGGAAGGCCACGTGAAGGCCGCGGATACAATCAAGAACTCGATAACCACGCACAGGGGATGTTACGGCGGATGCAATTTCTGTGCCATTGCGGTTCATCAGGGGCGGAGAGTCATCAGCCGTTCGGAGGATTCGATAATAAAAGAAATCGAAGGATACGCAGAAAATCCCGATTTCAACGGAATTATATACGACTTGGGCGGACCGACGGCAAATATGTACGGCATAGAATGCGAAAAGAAAATCGCTTCCGGGGCCTGCGAAGACAGGGGATGTCTGTTTCCGTCGGTATGCAAATCCCTGAAGGTCGATCACAGCCGTCAGCTGAAGCTTTTGGAACGGGCACTGAACGTCCCCGGAGTGAAAAGAGTGTTCGTCACTTCCGGTATAAGGTACGATATGATTCTGGCCGACAAAGAACACGGCGGGGAATACGTTGATGCGATTGTAAAAAATCATGTATCCGGACAGTTAAAGATTGCCCCCGAACACGTATCCGACAAGGTTCTCGGTTACATGGGCAAACCCGGAAAGAAGGATCTGTTGAGATTCAAAAAAATGTTTGACGATTCCAATCGGAAACAGAACAGGAAACAGTTTCTTACATACTACACGATGGCCGCCCATCCGGGTTGCACTCAGCGGGATATGGAGAATCTGGGCAAATTCTGCCGTACGGAACTAAGGACAAATCCCGAACAGGTTCAAATCTTCACACCCACGCCTTCCACCGTTTCCACACTGATGTATTACACGGGAAAAACTCCAGAAGGCGAGAAAGTGTTCGTTGAACGCTCATCATCCGGAAAACAGAGACAGAAAGACGCGGTGCTGAAGGGGCGCGGATATGAAAGACAATGAACGGCTGAACCGGACAATCAAAGAAATCGCTTCAAAATACAATATTGAAACAGGGGAATCCGAATTCTGCAAGTTTACCAAAATCAAATATGTCCGGTACGTCACGGGAAACAGACATGTTTTCAAAATTTCGGATTATCTTGTGAAGGCTCCCGACGATGTGTTGGAAGCCTATGTTGAAACGATGATAACGAATATTTTCAGAAAAAACAAATACTATCCGTCAAAGGTGATGGATTGGTTGCTGTCTGACGAGTTTCTGATATCCTGCCGGCCGATCCGTCTGCAAAGAAGCAAAAATATTTCCGGAAATACCGTCGGCAAAGCACGGGATTTGGGCGAATCCCTGGACAGACTCATGGATATGGGTTTGGTTGAAGAATCGGATCTTGACGGCGCATATTACACCTGGACCTCCAGGCCCAATTACAGAAAGGTGGGGGAATGCGACATACTGTTCCGAACCGTGACGATATCCTGCGCTTTGGATTCCGAAAAAGTACCTGAAAAGGTTTTGGATTATGTTGTGTATCACGAAACCGTCCATCTCCGCAGAGGTTACCGTCCCGGGGAGGCCGCTCACGGACGTAAATTCAAAGAGCTGGAAAACCTGTATCCCGACGGGAAATGGTGCAATGATTTCATTTCCCGTAACTTAAGAAAAAAATGAATAAAGCTGATTAACATTTATTAACACAATAATTGCTTCCGGGAATGCGGCCGAAGAAATTACCGTTTGTACGGATTTTTTTATAAAAATACATTTTATGTTTTTTTCATATGTTTAGTGTTTTTAATGTATATTTATCGATAATGCACTATGATTTTTATATAACAAGCGGTATGACTGCTTGCTGGATGGGGCTTTTTAGCACGTAATATGGAACTCACAACTATAGTAACGGTCTATTTCGCGGCGGTTTTTTTACCCGCATTAATCGGTACTGTATTGGGTGTTTTTCCCAAGTCTTCCAAGGTTTCAGGTATTATTTCTGGATTGTGCGTCGTATCCTGCGTCGTCGGTGTCACGACATATCCATTTTGGTATCTGGGTCTTGATTTGACGATGACCGTTCCGGTAAGTTCCGCATTGGGAAGTTACGTACTGAGTATAGATCAACTGACCGCCGCCGTAATTTCCATGTCCTCGGTGATTTTCATTCTCGTGGTTGTTCATGAAATGAGATCCGCCACCGGTTCCGACTCAAGATACGGCGGATTGCTGAATATTTTGTTTATTGCATGTTTTTCATGCATGGCGGCAGACAGCGTGATAGTCCTTCTGCTGGCCTGGGAAATGATTACCCTGTCAACGTTTATGATGTCCAAAAGGGGAAACAACGAAAAATCCAGATGGCTGTTTTTTGTCATAGCCCATATCGGAGGCGTGCTGCTCATGTGCGCCTTTATTTACATGTCCTCGGTGGCCGGAACACAGATTCTTTCGGAATGGAGCAATCTGAGTTCGGTAATGGGCACCGGAATCTCCATGGCATTGGTAATGATGCTTATTTTGGGATTCGGCGCAAAACTGGGACTGATTCCTTTCCATGCATGGATGCCGGGACTTTACGCTTCGGCTCCGATACATACAACGGCTCTGCTTTCAACCGTTTGTTCCAATGTTGCGGTTCTTGTATTGATTAAGGGGATATTCTCATATATCGGCATAATGCCGTCCATGTCCTGGATTGCGTTTCTCGTCATGGCTATCGCCGCGATAACGGCTTTGTGGGGAGCCTTGGAATCTTTGATTCAGGATGAACCGAAAAAGATACTGGCTTATTCCAGTATGGAAAACATGGCCTTGGTGGTTCTGTGTCTGGCACTCGGAATGCTTTATGTCAACGAATCCCCGGCTTTTGCCAAACTGGTTCTGATTGCGGCAATGCTGCACACACTCAACCATTCGGTTTTCAAATCGTTGATGCTGATGACGATAGATACCGTCGAAGACTGTACCAAAGAAAAGAAGATTTGGAGAATGGGCGGATTGTCAAAGGCCCTTCCCGCACTGTCCATGGTTGCCATTATAGGCGTACTGTCCATGGCCGCGATACCTCCGACCAACGGATTCGTCAGCGAATGGCTGATGATTCAATCGCTGATGGGAGGAAATCTGGAATCCAAAGGAATGAGTCTTTTGATACCTCTGGCTTTGGCCGCCGTAGGCATATGCGGTATGATGATGGCCGCTTCGTACGCCAGATTGTACTCGTTTATATTTTTGGGAAGACCCAGATCCGAAAAAATGATTGACCCCGCGCCTATGGAAAAAGGAACCATCGTTCCTTTGGTTATATTGGCGGCATTATGTCTGGGAATGGGATTCTTTGCAACCGTAATAATGGACGTGCTTTCATCGGGTATCGTGTCATTGACCGGACTTCCGACGGATCCGAGTTACAGAAGCGTGATGACGGTGGAGATGCTTCCGTTGATATTGGGCGGATCTATTGTAGTCGTATTGGCCGCCCTTATCTGGATTACGTACCGTAAAAAGAGCAAGAAAAGATACGTTCGCACATGGGGGTGCGGAGGGGAATTGGACGAAACCATGCAGTATTCGTCAATCGGATTTTCACAGCCTCTGATCAAGGTATTCCATCCCCTGTACGGGGATGCCGTGGTAGCGGTTCAGTCGGACGAAAAAGGAGAAAAATCGGTTTTCACGGAAATGAAGGAACCTTTCGTAAAATACCTTTACAAACCTCTCGCTGACGGCATAACAAAATTCACGGAGAAGATGGGACGGATGCAGAACGGCAGCATACAGACATATTTCGCATACATACTCGTAACCCTGGTTACGGTGTTGCTGGCGACGAGGTTCCTATGAATACCGTCGAGATTCTGGTTATGATTGCACAGGTTGCAATCCTGGTCGGCATTTCGCCGCTGATTACCGGAATAATCAGAAAAATGAAGGCTCTTATGCGCCACAGGAAAGGTGCCAGTATATTCCAGCCTTACAGAGATCTGAGAAAGCTGTTTAACAAAGAATCGGTAATATCCGAAGATACTTCCCTGTTGTTCAGGGCAATACCCCTGGTATGTCTGACATCCATGTTACTGTTGGCGGCTATGACGCCTTTCATTTACACCGGAGTCATTGCTCCGTATTCCGACGTTATCGCCATGGTTTACATATTCACGATGTTCAGATTCGCAATGGTTCTGGGCGGATTGGAAGGCGGTTCCGTGTTCGGGGGTATGGGCAGCAGCAGAGAAGTGATGATGTCTGTTCTGATTGAACCGGCGTTATTGATTGCAATCATGTCTTTGTCGGCCATGACGGGCGCGGGTTTCGATATTACCGCAATATCCGAATCAATTATCACCGCGGGAGCCGTCGCGATATCTCCCGCTTTGCTGCTTGCCGGGACTTCTTTCATAATAACTATGATTGCCGAAAATACAAGAGTTCCTTTCGACAATCCGGATACCCATCTGGAATTGACTATGGTTCACGAGGGAATGATTATAGAATATTCCGGAAAAAATCTGGGAATGATGGAATTGTCTTCCATGCTCAGATTAACCATATTCATGACTCTGCTGGGAACCCTGTTCTTCCCTTGGGGTACCGCCATGACGTTGGGTGCGACGGATCTGTTAATCGCATTTGCCGTCATTATCGTAAAATTGCTTGTGATCGCCTTCGGGATTGCTCTGCTTGAGAGTAC
>DAHY01000051.1:41669-46585 GCA_002498605.1 Methanomassiliicoccaceae archaeon UBA404
ATGATATCCCTGTACATATTGTGAGGATTTCAGATGTACGATGTACTTGCCGGTAATCTCATTGACATATTCGCGGTCTGCATGTTGCTGACATCCGTTATGGCGATGGCCAGCGTAAGAATGAGACCTCTTATCAGATTGTTTCTCATACAGTCTGTTTTCCTTGCAATTTATGAATTTACGATTGCATATACACAGGACGAACCCAAAATCTACGTAATGGCCGTTCTGACGCTTGTAATAAAAGTAATAGTGATTCCGAAACTCCTCAATTACATTATGGACCGTATCAAAGTCGGTGACGAGATGTCTTTGAGCATCGGCATCCCGGGTTCCATGCTGTTATCCGCCGCACTCATTCTGCTTTCGTATTTCATAGCGGAACCTTTGGTTTCGATACTTGACACTGCTGAGAGAAACTCTCTGGTGCTGTCATTCGCAATGATACTGATCGGAATTCTGATGATGGCCACACGTCATAAGGCGATAAGCGAAGTGGTGGGTTTGCTAATGGCCGAAAACGGATTGTTCATGGGAGCCATCGCGTTATCCAACGGAATGCCCTTTATCGTTGAACTCGGAGCGTTCATAGATGTATTGATGGCAGTAATCATCATCGGTATATTTGCGTTCAGAATCAACAAGTCTTTCGAATCACTGGATACGACGTTGCTGAGGAGGCTGAAAGAAGAATGACGCCTTTGGCAATGATTCTGGTACCTTTGATAACGGGTATTCTGTTATTGCTTGTAAGACACCAAATGGCACTGTCTTACGCTTCCATAATCGGAGCTGTTGCTTTTTTGATAACCTCATTGTACCTTTGTCTGCCTATTCTGACCGGCGGGGTTCTTGATTATTCCGTATGGTATATCGATAATCTTTCCGCATTTTTCCTTGTAATCACGGCGATAATTTCGTTTGCCGCAATACTGTATTCCAAGGGCTATATGGAAGCCGAATATGAAAATGAAATATTCAGCATAAAAGAACTGAGTCATTATTACTTCACAATGTTCGTATTCATCGCCGTAATTCTGTTCACGTTTGCGGTACGATCCGCAGCGCTGACCTGGATAGGCATCGGAATGACCACCATGGTTTCGGCCTTCCTGGTGGGAATGCACAAGGATGCCGCCGCCACCGAGGCGGCATGGAAATACATAATGCTCTGTTCGGTGGGAATAATGCTGGCACTGTTCGGAATAGCGCTTCTGTTTGCGGCATCTTCCGGCGTGCTGTCCGACGATGTTTCATTGGATTGGCCCGCGTTGGTACTGAATGCGTTGGATCTCAACCCCGTGCTGATGAAATTCGCGGCGGCATTCTTTATCATAGGACTTGGAACAAAAGCCGGATTGGCTCCGTTGCACAATTGGTTGCCGGATGCCCACAGCCAGGCTCCGAGTCCGGTCAGCGGCATGATGTCCGGCGTTCTGTTGAATTGCGCCATGTACGGTATAATGAGATTTTACACCGTATCCGAAATCGTCAATCCCGGATTTGCGAGAAACATTCTGTTGATCTTCGGAATACTTTCACTGATAATCGCATCATCGTTCATTTTCATTTCAAAGGATTTCAAAAGGATGCTGGCATATTCCAGCATCGAGAATATGGGGCTGATTGCCATAGCCCTGGGCATAGGAACCCAATTGGCATTGTTTGCCGCAGTTTTCCTGGTAATGGCACACTCCGTATGCAAACCCCTGATATTCTTCTGTGCGGGTAATATCTCACAGGCTTACGGAACAAGAAATATGTCCGAAATACGGAACGTGTCGAAGAAAATGAAATTTACAGGATTTGCCACCGTCGCCGGCGGATTGGCAATAGCCGGAGCGCCGCCGTTCCCCCTGTTTATGGGGGAATTGCTGCTGCTGTTCGGCGCTTTGAGTGCAGGAATGTATTATCTGGCGGGATTTCTGGGAATAATGCTGATTTTTGTTTTCGCTTCGATTACGATGAATCTGTTCCCGATGCTTTCGGGTTCCACGGACAAAGACGTTTCCGAACGGAAATCTCCCTTCGGAAGCGCCGCGATTGTGATATTGATAGCAATAGCTTTGTTTATCGGGCTTTTCATGCCTGAAGCAATGACAAACGTCTTTGACAGTATGGTTTCGATACTGTCGGGAGGCACCCCATGATACTGAACCAATCCACTTACTGCGACAGCGACGAGCTGGCCCATCTCATCGGAGGATACAGTGCGGAAGGATGGAGAATCATGGATATTTTTGCGTCCGAACATTCCCCCGAATTCATAATGAATTTCCTGCTCCGCAGAGGCGGGGACATTCTGAGAGTAACTTCGAATGTCGAAAATACGTATCCGTCGATAACGCCTGTTGTTCCCTCGGCTTCTTTGTTCGAAAGAAAACTTTGGGAGATGAACGGCATTATCCCGGAGGGACACGGGGATCTTCTTCCCGTCATATACTGGAGAAACGGCAACGGTTTCCCGCTTCAGAAAGAGTCATACATAAAATACGGCGAAACCAGAGTTCCGAAACCTAAAAATCTCATTTCAGGAGCCGGTATATTCGAAATACCCGTTGGTCCGGTTCATGCCGGCGTCATAGAACCGGGTCATTTCAGATTCAGTACCGCGGGGGAACCCATACTGGAACTCAGAGTGCATTTGGGATATACCCACAAAGGTCTTGAGAAACTGATGGAAGGTTCGATTGACCGCAATCTGTCCCATCTTGCCGAAAGAATTTCCGGAGACAACGCGGTTGCCCACAGTCTTGCCCACGCACATGCAGTGGAAGGACTTACCGAGATTCCGGAAAGAGCCCGTATCATAAGAGTCATACTGTCGGAATTAGAGAGAATCCACAATCACCTGGAAGTTCTGTCCGGATTGTGCACCGACACCGCCTTCAGCGTTGCCGCCGCCTTCGGTCAGGAAGCCAGAGAAATACTGTTAAGAACAAATCAGGAAGTCTTCGGAAGCAGACTTCTTATGGGCAATATCGTTCCCGGCGGAGTTAAAAGGGATCTTGATTCCGATAAGATCAAAAAACTTGAAAATGCGGTTATGAAGGCCAGTTTCGCCGCGGCCAAACTGGATAAATACATGAAAAGCTCACCCTCGGAAACCGACAGGTTGGAAACCACCGGAATTCTCGGCAAAAAGTATGCCGAAGAACTCGGCACCGTCGGAGTAATCGCAAGAGCCAGCGGTATTGCATCAGACGTCAGAAAAGAAGTCCCGTACGACTTTTACGATAAACTTTCATTGAATGTCATAACCGAAAATAAAGGGGATTCGATGGCAAGGGCAACCGTAAGAACCAATGAAATATCCGAATCCGTAAGTCTGATACTTCAATGCCTTACAAAAATGGAAAACGGAGATATTTGGACGGAACCCGAGATGCCCAGAGGCACGGTATGCGGAATCGTCGAATCCCCGAGAGGGGAACTGTTGCATACCGCCGAAATCAGAGACGGCGAAATCTGGAGATACAGCATCAGGGATCCTTCTTTCGTCAACTGGCCCGCATTGGAGGTTTCGGTGCTGAAAGACATCATTCCGGATTTCCCCCTGATCAATAAAAGCTTCGGACTGTCTTACAGCGGGAACGATGTGTGAGGTTTATTTATGATTAAGAGAAGTCTTTTCAATTTCTTTTCAAGAAACAAACCCGCGGAATCCACGGATGACATGGGAAAAATTCCCCTGCTCATGCCTTACGTTTCCGGAGGCTGCCAGAAATGCAACAGATGTGCAGACATATGTCCTTCGTATGCCATAGAGATAATCGAAGAATGGACCATAGACGCCGGAAAATGCATATTCTGCATGGACTGCATAGACGTGTGTCCGTTATCGGTCATTGAGAAGATTCCCGCTCCGCTGTACGCTTTGAACAGAGACGGCTTGGTATTTTCTCCTTCGAATCCTCCCAAAGAAGCCGATGAAACTTTGGACGGATCAAAGATCCGTGCATTGGGCAAATCCGTTGCCATAAGAGAACTGGACTCGGGTTCGTGCAATGCCTGCGAAGTCGAAATAAGCAACATGACCAACCCGTATTACGACATGAACAGATTCGGTCTGAAAATTGTGGCTTCGCCCAGGCATGCGGATATGCTGCTTGTTACCGGTCCCATGACCCGAAACATGAGAAATGCGGCGTTGGAAACTTACGATGCCGTTCCGAGCCCGAAGATAGTGGCTGCTTTGGGCAGCTGTGCGATATCCGGCGGAATATTCGTAAAAGGGGATGTGTTCGGCACCGGTGTATTCGATACGATGAAAACCGATATATTCATACCCGGATGTCCCCCGTCCCCGGACAGGATTATACTGGCACTTCTGAAAGCCTTCGGTTACAATCAGTGAACAATGGTTACGTTACATTTCGCATTATTCACAACGTATTGAGAAACACTGCCCAACACCATTCTGTCCAATATTGTTTTGTCGGACTTGCCTATAACAATAAGATCGGATTCGAATCTGGTGGACGCGGAAAGAATGTTTTCCCCGACGGAACCGGGTTCGATTACGGTGTATACCTCTATATTTTCACTTTTTGCTATATCTTCGGCTTCTTTCATGTAAGCCTTAATCTTATCCATTTCTTCTTCCTGCTCTGCCACTTTCGAAGATGCGATGGAGGTGTAAATGTAGAGGGGTTTCCCGGACATTCTTGAATATTCGATGGCAAAATCCAAAGCTCTGCGTGCGGCGGGCTTTCCGCTGTAAGCCAATAGCACTGTCATATTATGACAACCGACTCACAACGATAAAAAACCGTGCATGGTTACCATAATTCTGTATTCACTCAGAATGAATTGAACCGTACGGTTTCGCTGATTTCCTTTCTGTTTCCGTGAGACTGACTCGGTTCCGCATCATCGGCGGGATATCCCATAGGCAACAAAGCCACGGGAACAAG
>DAHY01000032.1 GCA_002498605.1 Methanomassiliicoccaceae archaeon UBA404
GACCACTTTTTAAATGTAATAAATGGAAGCTGGCATATGCAGAGTTTGGCGTATAAAGACAGGTTGTTATGATGGGTTATTTATTGTCAGAAGTGGGGTCGGGAGGGAGATTTGAACTCCCGTATGCGGATCTGCAGTCCGCCACATAGCCTCTGTGTTATCCCGACAGCCAGGCCTCTTCATCGATTGGAGATATTAAATCATTTCGTAAATGATACAGGATAATCGTTATTATTCTCTTTGTATTACGGCATGTTCATGCACTGCAAAGACATATCTGTTCTTGAAGCCGATTTTCCTCTGACGGAAGAGGGTATCCGTAAAGGATTGGTCGGACACAGAGCTTATGTCAGGGCAAAATATGTGGTAATGTCCAGAGACGGCCGGTATGCCGTTGCAGAGCAGCATTTCGAGAGCGGGAAAGGGCTTTTCCGAACGATAGAATCCGTGGATATTGTTTCTCTCCCGGAAGAAACGGTATTTTTGAATATGCCGGAAGCCGATGTTTTGAACGAACCCGACAGAGCCAGGATTCAAAAAGACTATCCGGGTAAAACAATAATCGTTCAGGGGATGTTCTCCCATGTCAGTTTTGTAAAGGATGTTGATTACAAAGTTTTGAGGATTGTTGACAGCGTACCTCCATATCCCTCAAAGACCGAAGTATTGGTAAACAAGGCTCTGAGTTCGGGTTTTATCGAGATCCCCATCGTTACCGAGAGCCTGATTATCAATTATGAAGACATGCTTCCCGAAGTAAAGACCGAAGCGGTGGTTTTCCCCTGCATGGTTTCCGGATTGGATTCCAAGATACCCCATTACTTCCTGGATATGTTTCCCGAAATAAAACATGAAGTCACAGTAATAGGGTGTGAAACATCCAGAAGAATATTCAATGAGTTATACGGACGCGACGTCCCTCTTATTAACACGTGCCCTAAGGATTTTTGTCCCAAAGACGATGTAAAAACAATAGCCAGATGCTGTAAAATAAAGACCGGTCATATAATCGAGGGCAATGTGGCACTGGTGCCGTGGGGAGCCACGGTTCCGGAGATAACGGAAGCAATAAAAGCGCTGTTTTCCGATTAAAATTTCTTCCTTCCCTTGGAAAAGGCCTCATACCCTTCATCGGCAAGTCCGATTTTGCAAAGAAGTTCTCCCAGCATGTACCAGGAATCCGAATCATCGGGATTCTGTTCCAAAATAGATTTTAGATGTTTGATCGCAGTTTCGGTTTTCCCCTCATCGTCCAGATAACGGGCCGCCGAACGTCCGGAGGTTTCTTCATCGAGAATTTGGGACATTTCCTTCGAAGCTCTTTCCAACAAAACGTCCACTGAATTTTCAGTTAGCCAGGGATAACGGTTTCTTATCATTTCTTTGAAGGGGGCGGCTCTCTCCGGAACGATTATACCGGTGCCTTTTTTAAAAATGCTGCGGGGAACCATAACAACCAAAGTTCCATGATGAACCTCAATATGCCCCTCAGGAACTTTCAAGGATTCACCTCAAATTGATGATACAGCCGCATTCGTCTCTTTTTCTGTTTCCGAAATCCGATAAACCGTCCAGTTGTTCGGAAGTGAAAACGGGACCGTCCTTGCAGACTCTTTCCGCGTCAATAACGCAGCAACCGCAAACGCCCGTGCCGCATTTCATATGTCTTTCAAGAGACAGCTGACAATCTACTTTGAGTTCTTTGCAGGCCTTGTGTAAAAAGAACAGCATAATCTCGGGACCGCAACCGATAACCAGATCGTATTTTTCCGAAATTATTTTCTCCTTGGCCAATTCCACGGCATTGCCGTGATATCCCCGAGTTCCGTCATCGGTAGATATCCAAACGTTGTTCGAATAATCTTTTGCCTGTTTATCCAGAATAATTTCTTTTTCGGTTCTGGCACCTATAACGGTATCACAACCTGTTTCTGCTATTGCAGGCAACAAAGCGGCCGCGCCCACCCCTCCCGCAACTGCAAGAATTTTCTTTTTTCCGTTAAGATCGAATCCGTTTCCGTAAGGACCCCTTATACGCATATAATCTCCCGCATTCATGGTATGCAACGCATTCGTGGCTTCGCCGATTCCTTTTACGGTTATGGATTTAACTTCGCCGGTTTTGGACAAAGACATGGGAATTTCATCCACCCCCGGTATCCAAACCATTACAAACTGTCCGGGTTTTGCCGGAATGTCCGATTTAAAATCAAACGTGAATGTGTCGTGGCTTTCCCTTGTCTTTCCGATTATTTTTACAACATTATTCATGTGCCACACCCACCATTTCTTTGACGGTTTCATAACCGTGTTCTTTCATGAAAGAAACAAGACCTTCGTTGATTTCGTTAAAAACTTCAGGTCCTGTAATTCCGATGGCACTTCCCATCTGATACGCCGATGCGCCGGCCATTATGTATTCTGCCGCATCTCTCCAACAGGTTATGCCTCCAACGCCGATTACGGGTATATTCAACGAAGAATACAAATCATATACCGCTCGGACGCCCACGGGTTTTATTCCGGGTCCGGACAAACCTCCGAACTTATTGCTCAGAACGGGTTTGCGCAGTTCCGGACATATTACCATGGCTTTCAGCGTGTTTATGGCAACAACGGCATCCGCCCCCCCTTTTTCCGCGGCTCTGCCCAAAGCCTGAATTGAACTGGTATTCGGCGTAAGTTTAGCCCAAACCGGAATATCAACAGAGGATTTGACTTCCGACACAACTGAAACTATCATTTCCGGATCGGAACCGATCTCGGCTCCGTAGCCGGCGGCATGAGGACACGAAAGATTCAATTCCACGGCAACGGCCCCGAACTCCTCCATCCTTGAGGCAAGATACGCAAATTCTTTTTCGTCCCCTCCGAATATGGAACCGATGACAGGTCCTTCGGAAGAAGCCGTTTTAATTTCCTTTTCAAACATATCTATGCCGGGGTTAGGCAGTCCCATTGCGTTTACATACCCACATTCGACTTCAGTGAATGTAGGGTTTGAATGTCCGGGGCGGGGCTTCGATCCTATTGATTTGGTTACCACGGCTCCGGCACCCGATTTGAACATACGTACCATAGAGTCTCCCGTTTCATCCATTATACCCGATGCGACGATTCCCGGAAACTCAAAATTCAGCTTACCGACGGCGACTTTCAATTTACCCATTGGCACCCGATGTGCTTCACACATTAAAAACCCGTTCGGATGCGTAAGTGTAAAGAACAAGAGTATCATGGCCATTCTATGGACCTGACGGCACTCCGAAAGGATTTCCCCACCATCAGAAGCGGAAAAGGAGTTTATCTGGACAGTGCATGCCAATCTTTGCGACCCGATAAAGTGATACAGGCCATAGTGAGGTATTACGAAGAAACCCCCTCCTGCGGAGGCCGGAGTGTTCACGGCATGGGTGCCAAAGTATCCATTACAGTGGATGAAACCAGAGAAGCCCTGGCCGATTTCTTTAACACCGATGACCCGGACTGTTATTCTTTCTGTAAAAATACCACCGAGGCGTTGAACACGATTGCTTTCGGACTTCCTTTGAAAAAAGGTGATGTGATTATGACATCCGATTCCGAACATAATTCAAATCATGTTCCGTGGTTGATTCTTACCGAAAGAAGAGGGCTCGAAAGAAAATACGCCAAAACCACCGATGAAGGCGAGTTCGATCTGGAAGCTTTCAAAGAGTCCATGGACGGAACGGTTGACGTGGTATCGGTTCAACACGCCAGTAATGTTACCGGGTGTGTGATGCCCGTGAAAGAAATTACCGAAATCGCGCATGATTACGGTTCGACGGTTGTTATAGACGGAGCTCAGGCCGCTCCGCATATGAAGGTGGATCTGAACGATATAGATCCTGATTTTTACTGCATATCGGTTCACAAAATGCTTGGACCTTCCGGCATGGGAGTAATGTACGGAAGATCCGACTGTTTGGAAAAACTCCGGCCGTTGATGTACGGAGGCGGGACCGTCGGAATGACGGCTTACGATTCCGTGAGTCTGATGCCGCATCCTGAAAAATTCGAAGCGGGTCTGCAGGATTACGCAGGCATAGCGGGCACCAAAGCGGCAATAGAATATTTGTCCGATGCGGGCATGGAAAATATAGAAAAACACGACCGGGATTTAATGAGGCGGATATCCTCCGGTACCGAAGACATCGACGGATTGAGTGTTTTAGGCCCCGCAAATCCGGACAGGCGCGGCAGTGTGTTTTCTTTCAATATCGACGGCATGTCTCCTCATGACATAGCCGTGATTCTTGATGAAATGGACGGAATTATGATACGTTCCGGGCTGCATTGCGCACATTCTTTGTTCCAAGGCAAAAAATTGACCGGCAGTGCCAGAGCTTCCGTTTATCTTTATAACAACAATGAGGATATCGACCGTTTCTGCAATGCCTTGAGACAAGCCGCCGAAATATTCGGCGGAAAATCATGACCGCATAAGAACCCCGTCCGTCACCGTCAACAGAATTTCTTCATTGTATCCAAGGGTAATACGGGATTCCTTTGTTGCGTACGAAACATATTCTTTTTTCGAGTTATTCAGAATAACTTTGCGGCCTTCAACCGATAAACTGCAATCGGAAGAAGGCAGAATGTCCCATCCTTTGAGATAAATCACATCGACATCCGAATCGTGCATATTGTCCAGCATATACACAATCCGTTCAACGTTTTCAATCATCATTACGTCTTCGTTTGACGAGTATATGTCCGTCAACGGTATGCAAACAGCCCCCAGCAAAACCATTCCGCATACACACAACGCTATTCTGGAATATGTGAATTCTATCAAATCACACTCACCTTTACGGCAGTTTTTTCATTGTACGAAACACATTCGAATTTCAAAGTAAGATTACCCGTAAGGGATAACGGTTCAACGATTCTCACCGGAGGCCGGTCCATAACAATCATCCCCACGTCCTCGTCTGCCCGGAACATCTTTATTGCATATGAATCGGAACTTTCCCCTCCGATATCCAATCTGCAATTGTGATTGACGGAAATGTCGGCGGTAAACATACCGCCGACTCCGGCATAATACGTTTTTCGTGCAGTGTCCGAAATTATTTTTGCCTGTACCGAAAGATCGGATCTTTCGGCATCTTTTTCGAGGTTTTCGGCCATTCCAACAATAACGGGAACCGTAAGAGCCAGTATTAAAAAAATGACAGTGAGCCTAATCGGCAATCCGATTACCCCCCTGCTGTCATTTTTCAGCCTATCACCGCAATCTTGGTGCTGTTGTGTTCGCCGTATGTCGGGTGTGACACGTTGACTGTCAGGAAACCTATCGTACTGTTTTTCATTACTATTTCCAAACCGTCGAAAGTCACGTTTCCGAATTCGTTGGTTTTGCCGTGCGGTGTCTTATCGTCAATGCTGACCCCGAGTCCGGTAAGAATAACAATCGCATCGCTCAGAGGATTGCCGTCCTGATCCGTTACCGTAACCGCAACTATGCCGTTACCAGTTTCTCCGTTCACCAATACAATTTCGCTGGTACTTACCTGAACCCCGCCGATATACTTCGGGCTGTCGATATTACTCATCCAACCCATGATTATGGCGGCTCCGATGGTTGCAATCATAATGATGATTATAAGCTGCAACGGAAGACCTTCGATACCGCCATCCTTATCCCGGGACAGTTTTCCGCTCATGAGACGCTTTAGTTTTCTCATGACTGAATCATCTGCAATGTATCCGTATATATCCGAATAATTACAGTTAACGTTACGAAGACATTATCACAAAATTTTTTCGTAAATCGATCTGTGAACCGGACCTTCAGGTCTGAGTTCGCTACTGTATACCGTTATCTTATCGCATGAGAATGAAAAGAATTCTCTGTTTTCGTTTTCTTCGGCGATTTCTTTTGCGGTAACCGAACCGTTTATGTCCTTGGATCTTCCGACGGTGACATGAGGAACGAATTTCCTGCCGTCATGATAAATTCCTTTTTTGTTCAGATTGTCCGAAATTTTTTCGGACAATGTCTCAAGAACACCCTTCGATTCTGCGCCGATCCATAACACTCTGGCTCCGACCCTTCCGGGAAACGTTCCCATTCCGCGGACAGAAACGTCAAAAGAATTCAAACCATCGGTGGCTTCGTTCAGAGCATCGATAACGTCCCGAACTTCACTTTCCGCGATATCGCCTATAAAACACAGAGTAAG
>DAHY01000037.1 GCA_002498605.1 Methanomassiliicoccaceae archaeon UBA404
TCCATGGTTTCAATGGTCATGTCCAGCGTATCTTCTTTGAATGTGTGATCCTTGATTTTCAGGACGTCGCCCATTCTTTTTCCTTCGGATCTCTCCGAGGCGTACAATCCTCCAATCTCAAAATAAGGGTGATCCTCCAGCATGTGAATGAATCTCTGTCCTATCATTCCCGTTGCACCGAGGACCGCAACACGCGTTCTTTTCATCTGTTGTATTCTCCCAGGGTCATTCTGATTCCCGTGACGTGTATAAAAACATAATCTTACTCTTCGAAATACTGTTTCTGTCTGTCTTTGGATATTTTAAGAAGCAGTTCGGCGATTTGCCTCGCCTCGTCTTCGGAGAGTCTGACTTCTTCGCAGAGTTCGTGATATCTTTTCACAACCTCGTGCTCCTTATCTTCGTTCCAATAGCTCTGAGAAGATCTCTTTTTGGCTTTGGCAAGCTCATCGGCGATTTCCATGCGTGTCGCGATAAGGTCGATAATTTCTGCGTCAATGGTTGCGATCTGTTCTCTCAACTCATCCGTGTCGGGCATCAGAACACCGAGCCTCCATCATGATATCCGTATAAAATATCTGATGCTTAATTATAGTTAACCCATAATAAGAGTTAAGAACGTTAAGACTATGCAACATTCAATTTAGACGCAAAATTCAGACTTGGTATATAGTCGGATATTTGTCTCAACGAGAGTAGGGGAACATTAAGATGGTATATGGGCTGGGGATTGACACAGGCGGTACATACACGGACGCCGTCGTCATGGATTTTGAAACCGGAGAACTGATAGCTTCCAACAAGTCGCCGACGACTTACAAAGACCTGACAATCGGAATAAAGGGCGCAATCGAAGGATTGACCGACGAGATTCTTTCCGAAGTGGGCGTGTTATCTCTGTCTTCCACACTGGCCACCAACTCCGTCGTTGAAGGGAGAGGCTGCCGAGTAGGGCTTATCGCAATAGGTCACGACTATGTCAGCAAACAGCCCGCCGACGCCGAAATCGTGATCGAAGGACGTCACGATCTCTGGGGCAGAGAAACCGAACCCCTGGACATAGATGCCGCAAGAACATTTTTGGAAGGATTGAAAGGAAAAGTGGAAGGCATCGCCATTTCCGGTTATCTGGGAATACGAAATCCGGCACACGAAATCAAAATCAGAGAGCTCGCGTACGAAATTCTCGGAGTACGTGCGGTCTGCGGTCACGAACTGTCATCAACTTTGGGGTTTGACGACAGAACCGCCACATGCGTGATGAACACCAGACTCATTCCCGTCATAGGGGAATTAATCGAAGCCGTGAAATCAGTCATGAAAGAGAGAAACATAAAAGCCCCTCTTATGATTGTGAAAGGCGACGGATCCATGATGTCCGAGGAAGAGGCATCGATCAGACCCATTGAAACAATTCTTTCGGGTCCGGCATCAAGTATAATCGGAGCCAAGAAACTTGCGAACATCGACGATGCAATCATCGTGGACATGGGAGGAACCACCACCGATATCGGTATTCTCAGAGGAGGCAGGCCGGATCTTGTGGATTACGGAGCAATCATCGGCAATGCCAGAACCCATGTCAAAGCGGCGGACATAACCGCCACCGGATTGGGAGGGGACAGTCACTTTGTGACCACTCCCAACGGCGTCAGGATTTCAAGCGTAAGATCCATACCCCTGTGCGTAGCTTCGAAACAGTGGCCGGAAATCATCGAAACCCTGAAAAACGTGGCCCATATGAAACCCTCGTATCGGATGGAGTTTGATTTCGACGGTAAAAATATTCAGGAAACCGACTTTTTCATATTCCTCAGGGATAATCCCTATGTCAAGCTTGACAGCGAAGAATCAAGATTCCTCGAATTCATAAGAGAAGGGCCCCGTACCCTTGCTCAGGCCGCAAGAGTGCTGGATTCCCACCCTCTGCTGTTCAAATCCGAACGTTTGGAGAGTCTCGGTCTGATTCAGAGAATCGGCCTCACGCCGACGGATATCCTCCATGCGGCGGGAGATTATACCGAGTTTGATTACAAAGCGTCCGAACTGGCCGTTATGCATCATGCCTACGCCCTGGGGATTTCCGAAGAAAAATTCATACAGATCGCCAAAGGTCTTGTGACCGAAAAATTGGCCTCCGTTATTTTCAGTAAAGTGCTCAGCACCGAAATAGGGGATTACGTGCCCGAAAAATCCACGGAATACATAGTCAAAAACGCAATATCGTTCAATACCGCCAGGGATTTCAAGTGCAGCATAGCTTTGAAGAAACCGATAATAGGCATCGGCGCGCCGTCCGGAGCATACCTTCCCCCGGTCGCCGAGATTTTTGACGTCGAAGCCCTGTTCCCCAAATACTGGGAAGTGGGAAACGCCGTCGGAGCCGTGACCGGCGGAGTCGTGGAGACTATAGAAATTCTGATTAAGCCTCAGATTGATTTTGCAACGATGAACACACCCTGCATAGTGTTCACGAAATTCGGACGTTTTGAAAAAGACAGCATCACCGAAGGCGTGGAGTTCGCAAGAACCGAAGGCGCGAAGTACATAAGGGAACTTTCAATCAGAGAAGGCGCCGAAGACGTTGTGGTAACCGATAATGTCGTATACAGCACGATAAAGACCACAAGGTCGCTCGAGGAGCCCAGAATAGTCGACGTAACGATTACGATAACCGCCGCGGGCAAACCGAAGATGTTCGGCATATAAGATTGAAACAGCATCAAACCCGAGAATCGTGGAATTCCTTTATTCCGCGGACACCGAGTTTGTTGCCGCGCCCCACCCGTATCGCTCCTACCGCGATGTTTGCCCCCTGAGCCGTGGTCATAAACGGTATTTCCAGTTCCACCGCCAGTCTGCGCATTGTGTAACCGTCTCTTCTGGCGCCGGACTTCATGGAAGGGGTGTTGATGATCAAATCAATCTTGTTGTCTCTCATAAGGCCTATCGCGTTGGGTTTCAGTTTTTCGTCCAGCTTGAACACGGTGGTGACTTCCACTCCGTGTTCCCGGAGATACGAAGAAGTCCCCTTCGTCGCATAAATCGTGAATCCCATTTCGTTCAAATCACGTGCCGCGTCCAGAATACGGGGTTTGTCGTTGTCGTTGACCGTCATATAGACTCCGCCGTTCAGCGGAAGGTCGTATCCCGCGGCAATCAGGGCTTTGTAGCATGCGACGTAAAAGTCGTCGTCTATTCCCATGACCTCGCCGGTGCTTTTCATTTCCGGCGTCAGGATGGAATCGATCCCGGGCAGCTTGAGGAAGGGGAACACCGATGCCTTGACGGCGTAATGTTTAATCGGAGCGTATCCCGACAGTCCCATCTCGCCGAGGGTTTTTCCCAGCATTACTTTGGTGGCTATTTTGGCCAACGGAACCCCGGTGGCTTTGGATATGAACGGAATGGTCCTGGAAGCTCTGGGGTTTGCTTCGATCATGTAAACGGTGCCGTCTTTCACGGCCAGCTGAAGATTCATCAATCCCCTGATGTTCAAAGCAAGCGCAACCTTTGTGGTTATTTCCACCACGCGGTCAACGATTTCGTTGCTGAGAGTAAACGGGGGCAGAACCATGGTGGCGTCGCCTGAATGGCATCCGGCGTATTCCACGTGCTCCATTATCCCTCCGACATACACGTCTTTGCCGTCGCTGACGGCATCTATATCAATTTCAATGGCTTCGCTCAGATACTTGTCCACCAGAATAGGGTGGTTGTCCGAAACCTTCACGGCGGTTTCCACATAAGTTTTCAGTTCGTCTTCCGAATAAACTATTTCCATGGCCCTTCCGCCGAGAACGTAGGAAGGTCTTACCAGAACCGGATAACCGATTCTTTCGGCTATGTTTCTGGCGTCTTCGAAAGAGTACCCGGTGCCCGCTTCGGGCTGGGGGACCCCCAGCTTATCCATCAGTTCCGAGAATCTTTTTCTGTCTTCGGCCAAATCCATATTGTCGGGGGAGGTTCCGAGAATTTCGGTTTCGGTTCCTCTGAGGGCGTTTTCCAGATCGAGAGCGAGATTGACGCTGGTCTGTCCTCCGAACTGAACGATTACCCCGTCCGCCCGTTCGTCTTCGATTACGTTCAGAACGTCTTCCAGAGTCAAAGG
>DAHY01000002.1 GCA_002498605.1 Methanomassiliicoccaceae archaeon UBA404
GATGACAAAGAATGAAAAAATGTCGCATGAAGCGGTCCGGCCGGATAACACGGCGGCAATGGGGCGAAGGGTTAATATCGAAAGGTCAGGATTAACTTACATGGACTTCTATGACAGGGACATCGTATCCATAAGGGACCTGACAAGAGAGGAGATCGAATATCTCCTGGATTTATCTGAAGAAATGATGCCGTATGCTACCGGCGAGAAAACCAGTCGGTTGCTTGACGGAAAGATTCTGGGTAACCTGTTTTTTGAACCTTCCACGCGCACAAAGTTATCCTTTGAAAGCGCGGCATACAGATTGGGATGCGATGTCATAGACGTGTCCGAAATGTCGATGACTTCCATTTCCAAAGGAGAAACTCTTGCGGACACCATACGTATGGTCGACGCTTACTGCGACCTTATTGTTCTCCGCCACCCTTACGAAGGAGCCGCAAGACTTGCGGCCAAATTTTCAATAAATCCGGTAATCAATGCGGGAGACGGGGCAGGTTCCCATCCCACTCAGACATTGCTGGATTTGTTCACAATGCGTCAATCCAAAGGTTCTCTCGACGGTTTGGATGTCGTCCTTGTAGGAGATCTGAAATACGGACGCACGGTGCATTCGCTTGCCGAAGCACTGACGATGTTCGGTGCAAAACTTACATTGGTTGCTCCGGACACGCTGCAGATGCCCGACGAAATCGTCAACCACATCAAAGAAAAAGGATGCAATCCCGTCAAAACGGATAATCTGGAAGACGTAATAGGAAAGGCAGATGTTCTTTACATCACAAGAATACAGAAAGAAAGATTCCCCGATCCGACGGAATACAAAACCGTTGCGGGAATGTACCGCGTAAACAACGCCATGCTAAGAGAGGCCATGAGCGATATGATTGTCATGCACCCCCTTCCCAGAATCGACGAGATAGCCCCGGAGGTGGATTCTTCCGAGCATGCGAAATACTTCCAGCAGGCCTTTAACGGAGTACCGGTCAGAATGGCTTTGCTCAAAGCCATACTGGGAGGTGAACTCTGATGGAATTCAAACCCAAAGAAATCAAGCTCGCTCCGATACGGAACGGTACCGTCATAGATCATATCGCCACCGGGGAAGCATTGAACGTTTTGAAAATACTCGGAGTGAACGAGTATATGGACTCGACCATCAGCGTGGGAATAAGAGTGTCCTCTCAGAAAACTTCCAGATGGAAAGATATCGTAAAAATAGAGGACTGCGAACTGGATCAGAAAACCGTTGACAAAATCGCCCTCATAGCGCCGGATGCGACCATATCCATAATACGGGATTACTACGTAGCGGAAAAATACAAAGTTTCGTTGGAAGACCATGTGGTGGGTCTTGCGAAATGCTCCAATCCTAACTGCATAACCAACAAGAACGAACCTATCGAAACAGAGTTTACCGTCATCAGCAGACGTCCCACGAGACTGAGATGTTCATACTGCGACAGAGAACTATGTAACGTATCGGACAGTTTACTATGAAAATATTCATCATCACCGGAATGCCCGGTTCGGGCAAAGAAGAATTGCTGACGGTTGCCAGGAAAATGGGTATACCGTTCCTCAGAATGGGAGACATCGTCAGAGGACACTTTGCCAATTTCCATTCCGCAGAAGGACTGACAATCGGGGAATACGCCGATAAAGTCAGAAAGAAAAAAGGCAAAGACGTTTGGGCGAAAGAAGCAATGAAAACCATGTCCGGAGACGTATTTCTGGTTGACGGATGCAGAAGCATGGAAGAAGTCGATTCTTTCAGAACTCTCAGCGAGGACGTTTACATCATCGCCATCCATTCCAGCCCCGAATCCAGGTATGACCGTCTTGTGAAAAGAGGGCGGGATGACGCCCCCAGGGAATGGGTTGAATTCGCCGACCGGGACACAAGAGAAATTTCATGGGGACAGGCCGAAGTCATTGCCCTTGCCGACATCATGCTCATCAACGAATCCACATTGGAGGATTTCCACCGTCAGGTGGAAAAGACGATGAAGGAACTGGTTGAATGAAGTTTACGATATCGAGACTCTGCGGAGGAGAGGCTTTAATGTCGATCCCCCAGGATTCTTTTGAAATCGATATGGAAAAAGCATCGAAAGTCCTGAAAGATATGGGTTGTGATATCAAACAGCAGGACGGGATGATGATTGTCTTCACGTGGAACGGTATGGAAACCACGCTGTACTCCCAGGGGAAAATTATGTTCTTTCCTCTGAAAGACAAAAACCTGTGCATAAAATATTCCATCTCTTTTCTTGAGAAAGTTATTTGAAATTACGGACAATAGTTTATAAATCCGGCAGTTATAATTCAAGCTCAATGGACCCTTTGATATCAATCGCCATTACGGTGGCGCTGTCCCTTATTTTGTCTTTAACGGCATGGAAAGTGGGAATGCTCACCGCTGACGGAGCCGTTGCCGCCGCCATTGTCCTTCTGGCCATAGGCATCATGGGAGGATTGGACTGGCTTTTAATGCTGGTTATCTTTGCGATTATTGGGTTCGCGGTCACCAAAGTGGCCTTCGGCAAGAAAAAAGAAAAAGGCGTGCAGGAAGGAAAAAGCGGAGAACGGGGATGGAAGAACATTGCCGGCGTCGCATTGGCCCCCGCAATCGTTTCCGCAATCAACTTTGCAATACCCGGATATCATGATTTGTTGGCGGTTGCGTATCTGAGCACCATCGCGGTTGCCGCTTCGGATACCGTCGCAAGCGAAATCGGCGTAAGAGATCCGAAAGCATGGCTGATAACCACTTTCAAAAGAGTGACCGCGGGAACAAACGGAGGTATATCCGTTACGGGTTCCCTGATATCCTTCGCCGCCTCCGTCGCGGTTTCCGTCATAGGATGGGCAATACTGTTCCGCGATCTCAGTTGGTTATTCCTCATACCCGCCGTGGCTGGTATGCTCGGCAATCTGTTGGACAGTCTGTTCGGCGCCACCATCGAAGACCGTTACATATCCAAATACACGAATAATTTCATGACCGGACTGTTTGGCGGGCTGATTGCCGCAATAATGTACCTTCAATTTTGAATAATCTTTCGAATTGATAGAAAGTAATATATACTGTCCTACTATCCTTGGTATTGGTTGACGGCCAGAGCGGCGGGGAAACACCCGGTCCCATACCGAACCCGGAAGTAAAGCCTGCCTGCGTTCCTGACTGTACTGTATTGCGCAAGCGTACGGGAACTCTGGAGCGCTGTCACCACTTTTCTCTTTTCTCTTAACACACTGTGTGTTTTACATTTTTGAAATTTTTATTAAAAAAGATCCCGATGCGTTTTCACGCACCGGTAATTTGTTTTGAACGGAGATATGTTGGATCGCGGGTAAATTGCGTTCCGTAATCTGTATTGGATACTACGCATACGAATTATAAATGTTTATGCGCTTATTATTACAACATTATCTACAAATAATATTGATTGAACCGCATCCGACTCTTCGATTGACACGGAGAGATTACATTTATTCTGAAATCACAGATATCCCGATAGAAATTCATCCTCGATTTGATAAATTACAGACGATACAGCTCCGGACGTCTTCTGAGAAAGAAATCCGACCCCGCCATCGTATCCGTATCTTCGGGCGACGATCTTTTCAAAAGACCCGGATCGAGTTCGCAATCAATGGCGTGTTCATCCGAAGACGCGTATTCCTTGATTGTATTCCCTTCGGAATCGAACACTATCATGCCGCCTCCTTTCTCGCCGGAAATCATATCGCAGGCAGCAAAGAACACACGGTTATCATACGCACGGGCAGGGAGATATTTTTTCCACATTTCGACTCTTGTTTCGGGATCCTTGAACGAAGCATGAGGATTCAGAATGAGCTCTGCACCCATATAACGCAAAGTTGTGGAAATATCTGGAATGTGGGATTCCCAGCACAGTTGCAGTCCGATCGATACCTTTTCGGTTTCGGCACAAACGAGTTCTTCCCCAGGAACGAAATATTTTTTCTCGAATCTCCCCAAATGAGTCTTGCGGTATAATTCCAACCGACCGCCCGGTGCGGCTACGGCCTGAGTTATGTGTACGCCCCGGGAAGAACGCTCCGGAAATCCGAAAACTATTGCGGCATCGTTTTCGCGTGCGGCATCAACCAGTTTTCTTATCGGTTCGCTTTCAACATCCATGCTATATTTTGAAGATTCTTCCGAGCTGTAACCGGTCAAACACATCTCGGGAAAACATATGACATCGGAACTATCGTTGATGAAATCGAGCATCTGTTCGAGATTGTTTTTCACATCCCCCAATGTGGGATTTGTCTGTACCATTCTCAGTCTGACCGGTTTCATTCTTTCACGCCCCTTCTTCCGTACATGTGTTGAGTATAAAAAAAGAAATCGAAATTAGAAAATATACGTAAGCTGCACTTATCATAAAACAATTGTCTAATCTTAAATTAATGCCATTTTTCTTCTTCTCACTCATAATTGTATATAAATTCTGTTCGTTTTAGAATATAAGTAATAAATAATCTACTTTAATAGATTATTAAGTAATATTAATTAATTATAAGTAACACTATCACATTAACGTGGATTAAGGTGAACCGGTGGTTAAGGATAATTCTGATTTAACGGCTTATGAAAAAGAATATAATTTATGGATTGAGAAACTGGGTATATTCGATAAATGGACCCCCGATTCCAGATTATCGCAGACACAGGAAAAAAGATGGGACAACAGAGCCGACGACTTTGTAAAAAGACCCGTCCCCACCGTTGAAGATCATCTGTTTTTCAGAAAACTAATTGAAATTGTGAATCCCGATTCGAACATGACCGTTCTGGATATCGGTTCGGGAGGAGGACATCTTTCTGTTGCTTTGGCCCCTTATGTGAAAAGCGTTCTGGGAATCGACGTTTCCGGCAACATGGTCAAACACGCCGCGGAACTGGCTAAAGAAAACAAAGCAAACAACGTAACCTTCGAACACAGAGATTGGAGCGATATGTCGCCGGAGGATCCCCTGATCAAAAACGGTTTTGACATCGTATTCGCGCATATGACTCCGGCTGTCGGCACTGCAAATGATTTCATAAAAATGATGGATATCAGTAAAAAATATCTTTTTATGACAAAACCCGTCAGACGCCACAACCCTGTCGCAGAGAACCTGTGGAAGCTTGTGGGCGTCAACCCTCCTGTGGCATCTGCCGACAAAGATATTTCCTGCGCTTTTATGCTCGGATGGCAAAGGGGATTCAATCCCGAATTGTTTTATGAAAACCGGACGTGGGACGGTGTTATGACTGTTGATGAAGCCGTGGAAAAGTACAGAAATGAGTTTTCTTACGCCGGTTTGAACTTTGATGAACAAACCGTAAAAGATTACTTCCGATCAATTTCTGAGAACGGAATGGTTGATGATACCACGTATACCGAGATTGCGACCATATACTGGCAGATTAAAAGTGATGATAAGTCATAATATGAGCGTATAATTAATTTAAATTCTATCACATAAAGTAACACGATTAGTAATATTCTTATAACATAGACGTGATGAAGAATTATGGGGAATAAAAGTTTCACGATTATCGTTGCGATATTGTTGGGCGTTTCCGGTGTTGCCGCATATGCGTTTATTGAAGAGGGATTCCGAACAGAACGCGTGGATTACAGATCGGACGAAACAGCAACCGACTATGCAGGCAGAGAAGTCCCTATTCCCACTTCGTTGGACGGGGGCATTATTACAATCGGCAGACTTAGCACGCTCAGATGGCTTGCGTACTTCCCGGATGAATTCGAGTACGTCACGATGGTGGATATCAGCATGGCGGCCGAAAACCAGGGCGCACTGGCATACAGTTACGCATACGGGGATATTTTGTTGAAAGCAGACACACATTCGAACGACAGTCTTGAAGAATCGGAAAAAATCAATTATGCAAACCCAAGTCTTATACTCGTTAACGATGCCACATACAAGGCATGCAAGAGTGCCTGCGACAAACTTGCGATGATGAATTGTCTCGCTGTCATCGATACCATGAGTGATTTGGAGACAAAAGGATTTTGGGACAAAGACTACCAATTGTGCGATAGATTCGTGAACCAGGCAGATTTGTACGGCACATTATTGAAAAACAAAGACAGAGCCGAAAATGTCAAAACGTATTTCCAGGATGCTTTGGACGATATCAGAAATAATTGCATCGGAGAAACATCCACTCACGTTGCTTATGTCGGAGGTCCTGTCTATCAGGGAAGCAATCCGCTGACGTCGACGTTCAACCCTTATCTCCCTCATATGCTTGTCAACGGGACTAATGCGCTTGGCGACGATACAAGCGACAAAAGTATGACACCCGAAGACTTCGGAAATTTGTCCTTTGATTACATGTTTATCGAGCCCTCAACCGTCAGCCCCAATAAGGAAGGGGGAAATCTCCTTGTAAATAAACCCAGCCAAGGCGTATTGAATATCGTATATCAAAGAAATAACGAAAATCCGAACAGTGTCAAACTGTTTATGGTGATGCCGATGATAAGCCACAGCACAAATTGGCTGTGCGCCCTGACTTCGGCGTATCATCTGGCATATTTGGAATACGAAATCATATCCATGGATGACGTCATAGAAAAATCCAATGACCTGTTTGTCAAATTCTACGGTGAAGAAAGAGGGAACGGAGTTCTCGAAGGAATGGAAATATACTTTGCAAATCTGGGAATGACTGTTCACGCAGATCTCTGCACTGAACTGTTCAGCGAAGTAAAAGTAGGAATAACATCCAATAACGAATACATACTGGTGAAGGTCTGAATAAATGAGTGAACAGGAAACAGTGGAAAATCGTAATATCGATGATATTTCGGTAAATGATTACAAAAACATAACCGAAGGATATCTTAAGAAAATTCGTTTCAAAACGATATTCCTCGTGTCTCTTGGAATACTCTGTATTTTTTTGATATTGTTTACCCTGAGATTGGGCGCGGCAAATCTGACATACAGGGATATTATCAGAACCTTAATTTACCGAGATGACCCGGTAAACGTTTGGTATATTTTCGAATGGCGGATTCCGAGAATCGTAGCAGCGATTCTCTGCGGTGCCGCTTTGGGCGTTTCCGGAGTGGTTATGCAGGGAACCCTCAGAAATCCCATGGCTTCCCCTTATACGTTGGGAATATCCGGAGCCGCCGCTTTCGGAGCGGCCATCGGAATGATGTTCTTCAGCGGGGCCGCCATGGAATCCATGACAGTGGAGAATCCCTATGTTGTCACCATATCGGCATTTCTGTTCTCGATGGTTTCCGTATTGGTTATTCTGGCTCTTATAAAAGTTATAGACGCTTCGCCCGAAACCATTGTTCTCGCGGGTATTGCGGTCGGAGCAATCTTTACCGCGGGATTGTCTTTTCTGCAATATTTCGCCGACGAAGCAACATTGATGTCCATCGTATTCTGGCAATTCGGAAGTCTTTCAAAGATAACCAATCAGGGAATCATCATCCTTGCTCTTGTTCTCGCTGTATGTTCGATATACTTCTTTTACAAACGCTGGGACTATAACGCGATGGAGTCGGGGGACGAAATGGCAAAAGGTCTCGGGGTAAATCCGGACCGAACCCGGGTGGTCGGTCTGATTCTTTCGGCTCTGATAACATCCATAGCCGTTTCGTTTATGGGGATAATCGGTTTTATCGGACTTGTTGCCCCGCATATGGTTAAAAGAATCATAGGCAACGATTTCAGATACACCCTGGTGGGATCCATGCTGTTGGGGGCGACCCTAATGTTGCTCGCAGATCTGTTTGCATCCCATCTGTTCCCCTATCTGGTGGGTACCACTCTTCCGGTGGGAATAGTGACTTCGCTGATCGGCGGACCGGTTTTCATCTCCATACTCATAGGCAGAAGGAAGGTGAATGTATGATCGAAGTTGAAAAACTGAATTTTTCATACGGGAAACGCAGGATACTGAAAGACGTTTCTTTCAGCGTCGGAAACGGGGAAGTCATGTCTATACTGGGTCCCAACGGTGTGGGAAAAACGACTTTGATGAAATGTATGTGCAACATACACAAACCTTCGTCCGGACATGTTTCGGTCAACGGAAAAAGCGTACTGTCTTTGTCCGGAAAAGAACTGGCCAAAAATATTGCGTTTGTTCCGCAGTCCATGCCGAGATCCAGAACCCTTGTTTATGATTCGGTCCTTATGGGGCGGAAACCTTACATCAACATCGGCGTAACCGAAAATGATTTAGATATTACCAGCAAAGCAATACGGGATTTAAATTTGGAAAATCTCGCATTCAGATATATCGATCAGATATCCGGCGGCGAATTTCAAAAAGTACAGATTGCCAGAGCCATGGCGCAGGAATCCGCGGTTATGATGCTTGACGAACCCACAAACAACATGGATGTCTGCAATCAGCATCTTACGATGAGAATCGCATCCGAAATGGTTCGGAAAACGGATATGTGTGCCATCATGACGATGCATGACATCAATCTCTCCCTTTACTACTCGGATACGCTGATGTTCATGAAAGACGGCGAAATCGTTGCTTTCGGCGGTAAAGATGTTGTTACGCCGGATTTGATCTGGGACATTTACGGAATGGAGGTTGATGTGATAAAACACAGAGATATTCCGTTGATTGTTCCCCGCGAAACCGTGACCGGTCTCGCCGCGAAGAGACATATGAAAACCCACAGACACCCTCACGATGCGGCGGATCACATTCTGAATGACCCAGAGTGTTGAAAACACTGCGTTTGATTGTTGAAATAAATGTGTCGCTTACGCAAAAAATGTAAAACGGGGGCAATGCCCCCTTTTATGGTTTCAGTTTGTGGCCAGCTTTATGAGCTTTTCCCAGTTTCTGTCGACCTGCTTCTGCATGTCCTCGACAACGGGTGCCCAGCGTTCCTCGGTGAGGTGCTTGAACCTTCCCTGGGTTTTGATCCAATCCGTGATCGGTTTCTGCTCTGCCT
Source organism: Methanomassiliicoccaceae archaeon UBA404 (assembly GCA_002498605.1). Taxonomy (GTDB): domain Archaea; phylum Thermoplasmatota; class Thermoplasmata; order Methanomassiliicoccales; family Methanomethylophilaceae; genus VadinCA11. Next base: position 9,003 of record DAHY01000002.1, read on the forward strand.
TGCCGTCGGCGATTCTCTCGCTTTCGGCGGTCAACGCATATTCTCCGTCAACCACTTCGTAAAGCGGCCATACACAGGTCTCAACCGCGAGCCTTGCGACTTCGATGGTCTTGTCTGAAGGGGTTCTCCATCCTCTGGGACAGGGAACGATACCGTTGATGAACGAGGGTCCGTCACAGTCAAATCCCTTCTTTGCCTTGGACACAGTGTCTTTCCAGTTGTGGGGAGAGGCCTGTGCGGCGTAAGGAATGTTGTGGGCCACCATTATGGCGGTAAGGTCCTTGGAGAACTCTTTCTTTCCCGAAGATTCCAATCCCGCCGGCGAAGTCGTGGTATCGGCACCCATCACCGTGGCGCTGGATCTCTGAATACCCGTATTCATGTATGCCTCGTTGTTCAGACAGACGTACATCATTTTGTGACCTCTTTCCATTGCGCCGGAAAGGGCCTGCAGACCTATGTCGTAAGTAGCGCCGTCTCCCGCAAAGTTGACAAAGTTCACGTCTTCTTTGATTTTACCCTGTCTCTTGAGAGACTTGTACGCCGTTTCGACGCCTGCGCAGGTTGCGGCTCCGTTACCGAAGGCCGTGTGAATCATGGGCACATTCCATGAACTGTAAGGATACACGGTGGTGGAAACTTCGAAACATCCCGTGGACAGAGAAACGACCAAAGGTCTCTGCGTGCCCAAAAGAATCTGTTTTGCAAATATAGGTTCGGCGCATCCTGCGCAAAGCCTGTGACCGCTGGTCAGCTTGACCGGCAGTTCGCTAAGTTCCTTAAGCGTACTCATATTTTCAACCCCACGTAATTCAATTTGTCCGCAGTACCGTCAACCACCTTTTCCATGGCTTCCATAAGAAGGGAAACACCGACATCGGCGCCTCCTATTCCGTAGATGAAATTGTACATCTTCGGTATCTCATCCAAATCTATGGCGGCGGCGACCACTTCGGGGTACAAAGGTCCGTAAGCTCCCAAGCTCAGGTGCTTATCGAACACCGCAACGGCCTTTTTGCCCTTCATTACTCTTTCAAGTTCCTTCTCCGGCCAGGGTCTGTAGACATGAGTGGTTGCGACACCGACTTTCATGCCGGCGTCTCTCATTCTGTCAACGGTTTCCTGCATGGTACCGTACGAAGATCCGAGAATAATTGCAATATAATCGGCATCGTCGCACCTGTACTCGTCAACCAGCTTGTATTCCCTTCCGGTAAGTTCCTTGAATTCCCTGAATACCTCTTCGGCGACTTCAAGAGCCCTGTCGAAAGCGACGGCTTGCTGATATTTGTGCGCGTAATAATAATCCGGTCCGTCCAACATTCCGTGGCAGGTCGGCTTATCGAAATCGAGCAGAGGACATACGGGTTTGAACTCTCCGACGAATTTCTTCACATCTTCCGTGTCCATGGGGGTCATTCTTTCCACGGCGTGGGTAAGAATGAAACCGTCAAGGTTGGTAAGAATCGGAAGCTGAACATCGGGGTGTTCCGCAATCCTCGGCGCGATAATCGCGTTATCGTAGGAACTCTGAACGTTATAAGCGAACAATTGAAGCCATCCGGTGTCACGGGCCGCCATGGCGTCTCCGTGATCGTTGTTGATGTTAATGGGTCCGCTGACCGCTCTGTTCGCGACCGCCATAACGACCGGCACCCTCATAGATGACGTGATGGGGAGCATTTCCCACATGTAAGCCAATCCCTGCGATGCGGTTGCGGTGAATGTTCTGGCGCCTGCCGAACAGGACGCCGCGCACAGAGTTAGTGCGCTGTGTTCGGACTCCACGGTAACAAACTCTGTTTTAACGGCACCGTCGGCTACGTATTTTGAAAAGTCCTCGACAATAATCGTCTGAGGCGTAATCGGATAAGCGGCACAGACATCAGGATCGATTTGTTTCCATGCGTAAGCGATTGCACCGTCACCGTTCATTGCGACATCTTCGGGTTGTTTCTTGACCATTATCACACCTCCGTCATTGTAATGGCTTTCTTGGGACAGACATTTGCGCATATTCCGCAGCCTTTGCAATGGGACATCTTGAAACCCAGAAGTTTTCCGTCTTTGACGTCGACGGAATTATCGGGACAGTACATCCAGCAAAAGAGACAGTTTATGCATTTGTCTCGGTCGAGTACGGGAGTGTAAGATCTCCAGTCTCCCGTAAGCACCGCCTCGGAACTTCCGGGGTTGCATACTCTTGCACCTATGGGCATATTGTTAAGATTCAGTTTACTCATCTCACTGCACCTCCTCGTAAGCTCTCTTCAGAGCCGAGAGGTTGCGTTCAATTACTTTCTCGGAAAGTCTTTCTCCGAACTTTTTCACGACATGGTCGGAAATCAGATTGAACTCCACAACCGGCTTTACTTTGGCAAACGCGCCGAGCATTGCCGTGTTCGCCATAGGCCTTCCGATTTCTTCGATTGATATTTTGGTAGCGTTCACGGTATGACATTCCGCCTTGGTACCGATGGCTTTCTGAAGCTCCTCGGGAGTACCGTCATAATTGGCGAGAATAATGCCGCCCTCTTTCAGTCCGGCAGCGACATCGACTTTGCCGATGAGCGTACCGTCGAGGACGATTACCACATCGGGTTCGTAGACTTGGCTGTGGACCCTTATCGGTTTATCAGAGATCCTTGTGAATCCTTTGATCGGAGCCCCCATCCTCTCCGGTCCGAATTCGGGGAACGCTTTCACATATTTTCCGGCACTGATTGCGGCTTCGGCGAGGATTTCGTTTGCTGTAACGACTCCCTGCCCGCCTCTTCCATGCCATACTACTTCAATGTTCATGGGAACCATCAAAGCTATGTCAAAGCGACATCTCATTTAAAGGCTCCGCTGTTTTTAATAGATTTTTTATATTTTACAACGTAAAAATGTCGATAAACTCAGTTTTTCGCATTTTTTCTACGAAAAAGGTAGGAATCGTACGAATATCGAATGAATGGCTACGAATCGCCGAATCAGACCCCGTATTACCAATAATTTAGTAGGACTAGGCAAACACTAATTAAGTGAAGCCCTTATTCCGCGCAGAGCACTGCGTGTGCAAAAAATCTTTCCTATAACGAGGGACCAAGATGGACAAAAGAATTGTAGACGTCAATGAGCTGCGTGTTAACGACATCCCGCTTGTGGGCGGTAAAGGAGCGAACCTTGGAGAACTCACTTCCGCAGGTTTTCCGGTTCCGGGTGCATTTGTATTGACGACCGAATCTTATGATTATTTTTTTGAAAAGAACGGACTTGTGGAAATGGTCGAAAACGAACTGTTGACCATTGACGAAAAGTCCGACCAAAGTTTGGCCGATGCTTCCGCCAGGATCAGAGCGAGTATAGAAAAAGGAAAAATACCGGAAGATCTCGAAAAAGAGATTGTTTCCAATTACAATAAATTATTCCCCAGGGGGAAAAAAGGATTCGTCGCCGTCAGATCGAGTGCGACGGCCGAAGACCTCCCGGATGCCAGTTTTGCCGGCCAGCAGGATACTTTCCTCAACGTTATCGGCGAAAAAGATCTTTTGGACAAGATTTTGAAATGCTGGTCCTCGTTATTCACCGCAAGAGCGATATCCTACCGTCAAAAGCAGGGATACGACACCAAAGACGTGAAAATCGCCGTTGTTGTGCAGAAAATGGTGAATTCCGACCTTTCCGGTATCATGTTCACGGTGGATCCCAGCTCCGGTGTCGACAATATCGTTATTGAAGGGGGATACGGCCTCGGAGAAGCCATTGTCGGCGGGGAAGTCACGCCCGATTTGTATTCCGTTGATAAAAAAGAAATGAAAATCGAGACCGAAAAAACCAGAATATCCACGCAGACTTGGATGTACTCCAAAGACAAAACCGGAGGAACCGTCAAAGTCGACATCAAACCCGAATTGACGAATGTGCAAAAGCTTCCCGACGACAGAATTTTGGAAATTGCCGAAATCGGCCGTCAGATTGAAATTCACTACGAGAAACCCATGGATGTGGAATGGTGTGTGGAAGACGGTAAGGTATACATCGTCCAGGCCCGCCCGATAACCGCCGTGGGGGATTCTTCGGGAGACATGGGGGAAATAGACGCGCCTCAGGAAAGCGTCATAACCGCGGGTATGGGCGCAAGCCCCGGATTTGCTTCCGGCCGGGTTGTTGTTTTCGATATGAGCATGAGCTTGGATCTGATCAAAGACGGAGATGTTTTGGTTACGACCATGACCATGCCCGATATGGTTCCCGCCATGAGCAGAGCCGTTGCCATTGTTACCAATGAGGGCGGAATGACCTGCCACGCCGCCATTATCTCCAGAGAATTGGGCACACCCTGTGTCGTCGGTACCGGAAACGCCACCGACGTTCTCAAAGACGGCATGATAATCACGGTAGACGGAACAACCGGAACTGTGTACAAGGGGGAAATCAAAAAGAAAAATAAATCCTCCGATGCCTCCGACGTACAGTACGTCAGATCCGATTCCGTGCCGGTAACCGGTACGAAAATCATGGTCAACATGAGCATGCCTCTGAAAGCCGAAGAAGTCGCCGAACTTCCCTGCGACGGTGTCGGACTGATGAGAAGCGAATTCCTGTTCACCAATTACATCGGAGAACACCCGATGTACGTTATTGCCGACGGAAGAGCCGATGAACTCGTCGAAAAACTGGCGGAAGGCATTTCCAAAGTTGCAAGAGCATTCTATCCCAGGCCCGTTGTTCTCAGAACTTCGGATTTCAAGACCAACGAATACCGCGACATGAAAGGCGGTGCCGATTATGAGCCCAACGAGGACAACCCCATGATCGGATGGAGAGGATGTTCAAGATACGTATCCCCCGAATACAAGGATGCGTTCATGTGCGAACTCGAAGCCATAAAGAAAGTCAGGGACGAAATGGGTCTGAAAAACCTGAACATAATGCTGCCCTTCGTGAGAACCGTGCAGGAAGTCAAAGAGATTACCGGAATGATGGAAAGCGTCGGCCTGAGAAGAGGCGTGGATCTAAAACTTTACCTTATGGCAGAGGTTCCGGTCAACATATTCATGGCCGAAGAATTCTGCGACTACTGCGATGCGTTCTCCATCGGATCCAACGACCTCACCCAGCTCGTTCTGGGATGTGACAGGGATTCCGATATATTGGGACGCATGGGTTACTTTGACGAAAGAAACGAAGGAGTCAGGAGAGCCATCAAGATGCTGATTGAAACCGCCCACAGAAGAGGGAAAACAGTCAGTATCTGCGGACAGGGTCCTTCGGTATACCCGGAATTCGCCGAGTTCCTGGTTGAATGCGGCATCGATTCCATGTCCCTTAACCCCGATACCCTGATTTCCACAAAGAAATCCGTCGCATCGGCGGAACAGAGAATTATGCTCAGGCAACTTCGCGATCTGCATAATAAATTCTGAACCGCGGACAAGTCCGCGGAAGAAACATTTTCTTCCGATTAAAAGGGGGTTCGCCCCCTTTTAATCAGAAAGTCATTTAACCGATTTTTATTGATTTCGATCAAAGGTTGCTGTTGTCCATCAGCCTTTGGTTTATCGATGCGGCATCTTCGTCAGGCAACAGCATGGTGGCGGCTTCCATGAGAGGATGTTTGGATCCTTCGATTATGCTGATATCGTCCAAGGTTCTGAGGCCCCACTTTTCGGCGGTTTTCTCCAAACCGAGTTTTACGTCCAGATTGTTGGGTTCCAGGACCACGGCATTGAATGTGGACTGTCCCATTTTCTTGGCGGCCATCACTCTGTGATGCCCGTCAACCACAAGATATCCGTTCCTTCTCTGAATGACTATTATCGGTTCGTTGAGACCGCGCTTAATTTCGTACTGCCGTCCTATGAGTTCGTCCATGTAAACTTCCTTTTGGGAAGGCAGCATCTGATCCATGGGAACATCCTTGTTTACGACGCGCATCCGAATGCCGTTTTGCTGTTCCAGGAATTTCTTGACGGTCATTACTTTGCCCGGACGGGCTTTTTCTATCTGGGATCTTACGATGTCTATATTGGAAATTATTCCTACGAGTTTTCTGTTCTCGTCGACCACCGGCAGATTTCTCAGACCGTATCTGAACAGTATTCTTGTTGCGTCTTCTATGGCCATGGACGGAACGGCACAAAGCGTTCCGCGATTCATGACCTCACGCATTTTCGCATCCGGCGTGTTGATATATTTCAGAAGCTCCTTGGCTGTTATGAAACCCAACAGGTATCCTTTTTCGGCTATGGGGAATCCGTGGAAACTCGAAGAAATTATTTTATCCCTTACCTGCCCCACCGTCATGCTGGGCGAGACCGTCAATACGTCTCTGATCATGTAATCCGACACTACGGGTCCTGTCATTCATTTCACTCCGAATGAGTATGCACGGACATAGAACATTAAAGTTACGAGCCTTATCTGGCCGTGCAGAGTGAAATCACCTGATAACCTTATATATTGTTTCATAATATCAGTTCTTTGTGCCCCGGTAGTGTAGTGGCCTATCATGGAGCCCTGTCGAGGCTCCGACCCGGATTCAAATTCCGGCCGGGGCGCCATTCTCTAAAAAATATTGAGACGGCGTCAGTTTTTTGCGGCGGATCCGTGTAACAGGACCATATTTCTGCCGGTCTTCGAATCTTTTGTCAGTTCGGCATCCACATCGAACACTGTGCGCATGTTGTCCGGGGTGAGAACGTCCTCCGTGTTGCCCATGGCATGAATCCCGTGATTGTGAATCATCATAATTCTGTCGCAGTAACGGGCGGCCATCGACAGGTCGTGAGATACTATTACCACCGTCAATCCCTCTTTCTTTGACAACTCGCTGATTAAATCCAAAATATCAAACTGAGCGCTTATGTCCAAATGCAGAGTGGGTTCGTCCATCAGCAGTATCTTGGGAGTTTGGGCAAGAGCTCTCGCGATTATCACTTTCTGCCGTTCTCCGCCGCTCATGGTGTTGATGTAACGTTCCGTCATATCGGATATCCCCGCTTTTTGGATGGCGTCGTCTATTATCTCGATATCGTCATAGGATTCGCCCTGGAAGGCCTCCTGGAAGGGCATTCTGCCCATGGAAACGATCTCCCGTACCGTAAATGAGAATTTGATTTCGTTTGTCTGAGGTATGACTGCGATTTCTTTGGCGATTTCTTTTTTCTTCAAATCCTCAAGATCCGTGTCTCTTATCATGACACATCCGCCTTTCGGACTCAGATTTTTATTGAGATTGCCCAACAGCGTGGTTTTGCCGCAGCCGTTCGGACCGATGATTCCCAGAATCTCTCCGGGAACCAGTTCGAAATTTATGTTTTCGAGTACGGGCTTTTCCTTGTAATTGTAATAAAGGTCTTTTGTGCGCAACATTACCAACCGACCTCCCTCTTGCGTCTGCGGAGCAGATAGATGAAGTACGGCGCTCCTATCAGCGCCGTCAGTATACCTACAGGCAAGACTCCCAGCGACTGAGAGAATATGTGTGCGGCATAATCGCACCCTACCAGGAATACCCCTCCCGCCAGGAATGATATCGGTATCAGAGTCCTGTTATCCGGACCGATTAAAATTCTCATAATGTGCGGAACTACCAACCCGACAAAACCTATGGTTCCCACGAAACATACCGCGGCGGCCGTAAGCATGGAAACAAAAATGAGCAAAATCAACCTTACTTTCTTTACATCCACGCCCAGATTCATCGCATGAGCGTCTCCCATCATCATGGCGTTGATTTCTTTCGAATAATAGATAGCAACCGCTACTCCGGTTATTATTAACGGGATGATAATCCCTATTTCCGACCAACTGACCCCGGAGATATTGCCCATTCCCCAAAATACTATATCGGAGAGTTTATCGCCCGCCATGTATGTCAGAAGAGATACCAGTGCCTGCAATAATGCGCCGATTGCTATACCCGATAGCAATAGGGTTTCCATGTGGGTTTCGTTACCTACTCTGGCAAGCCCATACACTAACAACATTGTTCCCATACAGGTTACGAAAGCAAACAGAGGAACTGTCAGCATAAGTGTTGCCGACGTTGCGACAAACAGCATTGCGGTTGCGGCTCCCAACGAAGCTCCCGAAGATAAACCGAGTATGTAAGGCGAGGCCATTGGGTTTCTGAAGATGGCCTGCATCACAGCGCCGGATACTGCCAACGCACCACCCACCAATAAACCTACAACTACTCGCTTAACGTTAAAATTTACAACTATCCTGTATACGCTGTTTTCTCTCGAAATTGCCGTCCATAGTTCATTAAAGGTTAACCATTTTGAAGCATATATCAGTTCAAAATAAGTTAAAATAGCAAAGGCCACGAGTAGTACGACTACGACCAATAAAACCCGTGACCTTTTATCTGACATTTATGACCGACTCCTTTCAGTTATACTGTAGTTGAACTTTCGTAAATGTTTCAATGCCGTCTCATAATGAAAATACCTGCTACCGCAATAATCAGTATTGCTGCAATTATGCCTCCCACTACTGTATAATCTATCGGATTTACATCCCAATATGAATCGTCGTGTTCATATGTATCAGACATTAAAGCCGAAATGGCCCTTAAGCCTTCGGCAGCGGCAGGACAATAATTATTCCACTCCTTATCCAATTTTACAACATTGATAAAGGGGGCCTCCAACACAGTATCCCGAAACTCTTCCGCGGTCAAACTGTGGTTGCCATCCAAAAGAACTATGTCAGGATTCAGCAGAACTATATCGGCGGCTTCCTCAACATGATATTTTGTGGATACTCCTGATTTATAACCTACATTTATTCCCCCAGCCAATTCAATCATACTGACGGCTATCCCCTCATTGTAAACTCTCAATAATCCTGAAGATTCACTGACGTATATTGCTGTGACTCTGTCTTCCTCAGCAATACTTCCGGCCATTTCTTTTGCTGAATCCAATGCTTCATTCATGTCGACTATCACATCGGAAGATTCTTTTCCTATTAATTTGGCAATACTCTCTACAGCACCCAGAATATCTTCATAAGTGTCGCCACCAAAAGATACAACTTTAAAACCCTGGCCTGTCAAAAGGTCTCTAACCTTTCCGTCGTTTAACATGTATGTACTGGTGTCTGTGATAACAATGTCCTTTTCGACATCGAAAATTCCTCCCCCTCTTAGCGATATGATCTTGGTAACTAAATCCTCAGCAGCCTGATATGGGGATCCTATATTTTCGCCTGTTATCCCATATTCTGTAGCAACACCGACGGAATATGAATCGTAAGCAACGATTTTCTCTTTTCCGCCCAACTCGGCAACTGTTGTTGTAAATCCTCGACCGATTGTGATAACATTCCTTGCGGGAGCATCCAATGTTATTGTTTCTCCCGTAGAATCCGTAATTTCGATGGACGTATCCGCATACGCATCATCAACAAATAATGTCGCGCCGAGAGCGGAGGCAAAGAATACCGCCGCCATCGAAACTACCATTACCCTCCTTAAAGTAATATTCATAGTATCAATCTGCTGAATTTATTGTGACGTATTTATGCTTTATTCTAAAAATCGTGTTACTCACGGTATATTACGACAAACTGCGTATATTGTTTACACCCACGAGGGAAAGTATCTTTTATTAGTAATGTCAAATCGGGTTATGCGTTGGATGATGAGAGGCAAGATTCACCGCGCTACGGTGACGGATGCCGACCTTGATTACGAAGGCAGCATAACCATAGACGGGAAACTCCTCGATTTGGCAGGTATATGGGAAGGCGAAAAGGTTACTATAGCTAACATAGCCAACGGCAACCGTTTTGAAACTTATACCATACGCGGAGAAGAAGATTCCGGAGAAATCTGCATAAACGGCGCCGCGGCACATCTTTGCGACGTGGGCGATCTTGTCATCATAATCGGATATGAACTGACGGATGTTCCCGTGGATGCGAAGATTGTTTTGGTGGACGGGTCCAACAAACCTGTGGTGAAGTAATGCTAAGAATCTACACCGACGGGGGATCCAGAGGAAATCCCGGCCCTTCCGCCTACGGTTTGGTTGCCGTCAAAGACGGTAAGATAATCTGCGAAGAATCCCGCTTTCTCGGAGTCATGACAAACAACCAGGCGGAATACAGAGGATTGATCGCGGGAATCAACAAAGCGCTGGAACTCAAAGCCGAAGAAGTCGAATTCGTTATGGATTCTCAACTCGTCATAAGACAGATGAAGGGCGAATACAGAGTAAAATCCCCGGGACTTATCGAAATTCACAGAGACGCAAAAGCGTTGAGTTCAATGATTCCAAAGGTTCACTTCATTCATGTGAAAAGAGACGAACTCCTCATACCCAGAGCCGATGAACTCGTCAATGAAGAATTGGACAGGCATCAGAATTGAATCTCTTTTACCAATTCGGATATAAGCACAAGTTTCTGTTCCCCGGACGACATGTCCCTTAACGTTACCGATTCGGACTCCAGTTCTGTTTTGCCCACGATTGCGACAAACTTCGAATTTACCGTCGAGGCATATTTCATAGCTTTGCCCATTTTTCGGCCCATTATGTCGGTGTCGCAGGATATTCCGGCTTTTCTGAGCATCGCCGTTATTCTTGCGGCATCCGGACGGGTATCGTCGGATACCGGAACAACGTAAACGTCGATTCCTTCGGATTCGTATTCTATGCCTTCTTTTTCCATCGCCAGAAGTATTCTGTCGAATCCTATGGCAAAACCGGTGGAGAACACTTCTTCTCCGCCGAAAAGCTGCGATAACGTATACGAACCGCCTCCGCAGATTTGTTTTTCCGCCCCCAGCACGGGAGCTTCGACTTCGAACACAACACCGGTGTAATAATCAAGGCCTCTCACGACGCCGAGATCTATGTCATATCCGTCGATTCCCATGGCGGACAAACGAGATGCCAGCGTTCTGAGGTAATCGCCGGGTTCCCCGGGAACTCTGTCCAGAACTTCGACGCCTCCTATTGTGTCGGTGAATTCGAAGATTTCGTCCATGGAATTCTGACTTACGCCCAGAACCTCCATTATCGGCCCGGCTTCGTCGTAAGCTTTCTTATCGAGTTTCTGAAGAATCTCGGCCATATTCTCGGCCGGAATGCCGACATCCAGAAGTTTCTGTCTGAGAACGCCTATGTGACCGATTCTCAGTCTGTATTCCTTAAGACCCAGCTCCTCTATCATCGAAACCGCCAATGCTATTGCCTCGGCATCGGTATCGGGGGTTGCGGAACCTATCAATTCCGCCCCGAACTGGAAGAATTCGCGGTATCTTCCGCTTTGCGGACGTTCGTATCTGAAACACTGGCCGAAATAGAACAGCTTGATGGGTTTGGGTTCGTTGCTCATATTGTTCACAAACATTCTGATTGTGGGTGCCGTAAGTTCGGGACGCAGAGCGATTTCCCTGTCGCCTTTGTCCTTGAATGCGTAAAGCTCGTCCAGAATGTTCGGTCCGCTCCTCATGATAAACAGCTCGGAATCTTCGAAAATCGGCGTGGCCGTTTCTCTGAATCCGAATCTTTTCGCAACGGATCTGAGCTTTCCCTCATAGTGTCTGCGTCTTTCCATCTCGTCCGGGAGAAAGTCCCTTGTACCGCGTGGACGTTGGATCATACACACTGCTATACCGGAATCGATAATAAAACTGTTGTTGATTTTCGTATATTGAAAATTTTGAATATCGGTTATTATGAATCGACAATCCCGTTAACCGGGACCGTCGATATGAAGAAACAATTTCCGTTCCGGAACATATCGAACAAAACGAAAAGCTGTCCGTTAATGAACAATAAAAGAAATATTGGGGAAAAAGGTTTGAACCGTCGAACGTTAATTCTTCTTGCGATACAGGAACAATACCATAATCGCCAGTATCATTACCACTACAAGAGCTATGTCGAAGACTTCCAATTCGCAGTCGTGTTCTTCATCGTCGGGGCCGGCCGCGTAAGCTTCGTCCACGGAATCCCCGACGGCTCCGAACATCAACAACGAGATTGTTAAGACCGCAAACGCCATGAGCGCTACTTTATTTTCCTTCATAATTACCATACATCCAGGTACTGTTACGGATGCATACAGGTGTTTGAATTTAAACACAGCGGATTGAAGAATCACCTTTTGACGATTATGGTAACAACATCTTCGTCTTCGATAACGTGGTCCATTCCCACGGTCTGTCCGGGGAATTTTGCGCTTTTACCCCATACCATGGCATAACGGAACTGATTCCTGAAATCTCTGTGAATCTGCTCGCACACATCCCCTATGGTGTTTCCGCGTTTGACAATCAGCGGAATCTCCATATCCGCTTCCTGGCCCTGGGGTTTCAGATAAACTCTGATCATGTCGATTGTTTCGTACAAAGCCTGTTTCAATTCTTCTATGCCGTAACCCGTTACGGCGGATACGGGAACAAGATGTGCGCCTTTATGAATCTCCTCCACGGCTTCAAGCTGTCCGTCGACCGCCATATCGACTTTGTTCACGGCCATCATGGATTTGATGTAAACTCTGTTTCCGGACAGAACGTCAAGCATCTGTTCCACGTCGATGTCCTCACGGACAACAACCGTCGCGTTGATGTGGCCGTAAGCTATGGTCATGTCGCGGATTGTTTCCTCAGTTATCTTTGTGAGTTTGAGTGTGGGCTTTACGATTACTCCGCCCTGCGAAGAATGGGTTATCACCACGTCGGGAGCTCTCTGATCGAGACGTATGCCGGAATCGTAAAGCTCTCTGTACAGAACTTCTATGTTGGGATTGAATATGTCTATGACAAACAGAATAACGTCCGAAGCTCTGGCCGCGGCTATGACTTCCCGGCCTCTCCCCTTGCCCCTGGACGCATCCTTGATCAGACCCGGCATATCCAGAATCTGTATCCTTGCGTGATTGTATTCCAACACGCCCGGAACTATGTCCAAAGTAGTGAAATGGTATGCACCGGTTTCCGATTTGGCACCCGTGAGCTTGTTAAGCAGCGTAGATTTTCCGACCGAAGGGAATCCTATCAGGGCAACGGTTGAATCTCCCGCCTTCTTTACGTAAAATCCCTTTGTGTTACCTTTTTTGGATCTTCTTTTTTCCGCTTCTTCACTAAGTTTGGCAATTTTTGCCTTGAGTTTGCCTATATGGGCTTCGGTGGCTTTGTTATACTTGGTTTTGGAAATCTGTTCTTCCAACTCTAATATCTGTTCTTCAATGGTTGCCACTTGCAGTTCGTTCCTATAATTGCCACTTTATGTTTAAAGATTATATTAGGGTTGGCACTGACAGGGGCTCTTTAGATACTTTTTAATCAGAGAATCAATTACATGTCTGATGGTTCAAAGTGCACCGGATTTCATGAACGAGCCCAAAAAATGGATGAATTTGAATAAAAAGCAGTTATTGGGACTCGGATTAGGGTTCTTTATCACTCTCGGTCTCCTCGTATCCGGTTATTATACCTGGATCGGCGGATTATGGATGATTGTTCTGCCTGCGATTCTTTACCTGTTTCCGCACCTGTTCGGTATGAAGGATTCGAAAATCATGGCGGTTCACGGTGCCGTATTCATTGTTGTGACACTGTTAATCGGAGTATTTTATTCCGCTCCGGCCCTCATTGAAAACAGAGACAAGTTCGTGGACAGCGGCATGTATTCCGACGCGGACATTATTGTCACGGGTACGGGATACACCATAACCGTAACGTATACCGGAGACGATTTCTCATATACGCCGATGGTACAGATAACGGAAACTTACGGTGTCGGATTCTATACTTATTACGGAGCGGAGGGCGGCACCAGAGACATACCCGGTACTTTGAGCACAAGCGGAGACATAACCTTCGACATACCTGCCGACGACAGTCTTTACACCATCGCAATGTATATGAAGGACGGCGACGGAAAGGTTGTGTCCGAGTCCGTCACCAATACCATATTCTTAACGGAAATGACCTCCGACGCCAATATAAACAGGGCCGTGCTGACCGGCGTGGTCTACACGCTCGTATTCATAGCGATTCTTTTCTTCATGATTCTTTTCTTCACGTATATCATAAGATCCAAGGCCAACAAAACCAGAACCAGGATGATCGAACAGGGAAGGCTTTATCCCGACGGATACGGAAGATGCAAAGAATGCGACGCGATTGTGCTTCCGGGAGAAATCAACTGCCGCAAATGCGGCGCTTATATCGACGTTCCGAAAGAGTTCAGACCGAACAAGGTTGATTTCTTTGAATGTGAAAACTGTGGCGCCGAGGTTCCCGAGGATGCGGAAGTATGTCCGAAATGCGGCGTAACGTTCAGCGAAACCGAAGTGGAAGTTCTGCATGCGGACGGAACCGTGGAAGTTGTTGAGTCCACATTCGGATGTCCCAGTTGCGGAGCAGAGATTCCGATTGTCTCCGAAATCTGCCCAAAATGCGGAAAGATGTTCAGAAAGTGAACGGACGTTCGGATAAACACTGATAAAGGTTAAAAGGAGACTGGTCATTTCAATATCCGGATGCACTCTAGCGATAATGAATCCGGTGCGAAGGCCGGGGCCGGCAGCAGATCGATAGCTTACAAGCTTGCGGACGCGCAACAAGAAATATCAGTCGCTGAATTCTTCGAGAAAAACAAACAGATTCTTGGATTCGATTCACGTTCCAAGTCGCTGCTGATGGGTGTGAAGGAGGCCGTGGATAACGCTCTGGACGCCTGCGAAGAAGCAGAAATTCTTCCGATCATCAATGTAAAGATAGAACGTTTTGAAGACGACGATTACAAAATATCCGTTGACGACAACGGTCCGGGAATTGTCCACAAAGCCATGCCGAATGTTTACGGCCGATTGCTTTACGGTTCCCGATTCCACGCTTACAAACAATCCCGGGGTCAGCAGGGAATAGGGATATCCGCTTCCGTCATGTACGGGTATCTGACCACCGGGCAATCCGCACACATAATATCCAAAATATCCGGGGAAGACGAGGTCGCCTGGGAAATGGATATTGTCGTCGATACCAAAAACAACCGTCCCAGAATAACAAACGACAGGGCATTCACATGGGACAGGGATCACGGCACAAGCGTGGAATTCACAATCAAAGGAAGATACGTTACCGGCAAACAGTCAATCTTCGAATATCTTAAAAACACGGCCATTGTCAATCCTCACGCATACATAACGTTCCAGGATCCCGACGGCACCAAATGGACTTTTGAAAACGCCACGGAAATCACTCCGGTCAAACCGAAAGAAATTAAGCCTCATCCCGAAGGGATGGAAATCGGAGACCTGATGAAATTCGCCCATTCCAGCAATCAGAAGGATGTTCAGTCTTTCCTGAGAAATGAATTCTCCAGAGTTACCAAACGCATAGCCGACGAGATTTTGGAACTCGCCGGCGTCAATCCCAAAACATCCCCGAAGAAACTTACCCGGGACGACTGTGCCAACATTATCAAAGCCATCGGAAAAGTAAAAATAATGGCTCCGCAGACGGATTGCCTGTCTCCCATCGGAGACACACTGATCAAGAAGGGACTGATGCACGTCATGGACGGGCTGCGACCCGATTATTACGCAACTCCGGTCACCAGAAATCCCAGAACCGTCAACGGGAACCCTTTTGTTGTTGAAGCCGGAATAGTTTACGGCGGAGAAATCCCTTCCGACGGACAGGTAAACATCCTGAGGTTTGCCAACCGTGTTCCTTTGCTGTATCAGCAGGGTGCATGCGCCGTCACGAAAGCCATATCGGATATGGATTGGCGAAGATACGGACTTGAACAGAGAGGCGGCAAAGGCATTCCTTACGGACCGGCCATCATAATGGTTCATGTTGCATCCACCAAAGTGCCTTTCACTTCGGAAGGAAAGGAAGCTATAGCCAGCTATCCCGAAATACTCAATGAGATCACCGCCGCGCTGAGACTCTGCGCAAGAAACCTGAAAAGCCATCTCAATAAAATCGAAAGACGTTCCAAAACAAGGGCTAAATTCGATATTGTTCAAAAAATACTGCCGGATCTTGCAATCAAGACCGCGAAATATCTTAACCGTCCGGTTCCCGCTTTGGACCGAACGATTACTAAAATAATGAACGTTGTTTGGATAGAACCTTCCGTTGAAAAAATCAACAAGAACGAACGGCGTTACACATACACCATATACAACTACACGGACAAGGTCAGAAACTTCGGGCTTCACGCTCACTTACCCAAGGAATCGGTAAATTTGGCATTATTTTCGGACCCCTGTTTCAAAGAAATGGACGACAACGGGCGGGCATTCTGGGAAATACGTGAATTGCAGCCTTCGGTTACAACCGTCATAACTTTTGAACTTAAAGGCGAAATGGCCGACACCTTCGCGGAGGAGGATATTTACATCTCCGGAATAAGCCCGGTTATCGTCATGGGAGCCGATCCGTTGCCGGGCGATTGGGGCCTGGAAGGGCTGGAAATAACCGAAGAGGAAGAATATTCGGTCGAAGACAACGACGAAGACGAAGAGGATGAGATTCTTGAAGACGATGAATTTGAAAAGGAGGCAAAGGAATGAGTGATAAAAACGAAGGCGCTCTAAACAGCCTTACCGGAATAGTTGACGGACTTTACGCGGATCTCGACAAAGGGAACATTCCCGCCATGGAAGTTGCTCTGAGATCGAAAAGAAACATCGAATTCAATCCGGGCACCGGAGTTTGGAATTACGGCAGTCTCACATCCGCCCGTACCGCCAAAACCGTAAAGGGCGCCATGATGCTGCTTCGTACAGTATACACCGCGGACTTCATCAAAGGCATGTTGGAATCCAACAAATCCTCCACCCTGAGGGAAATGTACTACATTTCCGAAGGATGGAACAATGCCAAATTCCAAACTCAGGACGAAAGTGTCATACTTGCCGAAGATTTGGAAATTCTGACGGGATACATGCGTGAGGACTTCAAGCTCCGTCCCGAAGAAGACGGCGCGAGAATCTACGGGGACCTTACGCTGACCGAACTTACCCGAAAGGGCGAAAAGAAAAAAATGAACTGTATCGACGACGTGGGAGATTCCGGATACGGAATACCGTACAACGTGGGACCGGAAAAGATTGAGTTCAAAAACTGTAACGCAAAGTTTGTTATCGCCATTGAAACCGGCGGTATGTTTGACAGGTTGGTCGAGAACGGTTTCCCCGAAAGACACGATGCCCTGCTGGTTCATCTGAAAGGACAGCCCACCAGAGGCACCAGAAGATTCATCAAGAGACTGAACGAAGAACTGGGTCTTCCGATTACGGTGTTTACCGACGGCGATCCCTGGTCTTTCAGAATATACGCTTCGGTCGCTTACGGTGCTATTAAAACTGCCCACATCTCCGATTATCTGGCAACGCCGGCGGCACAGTTCATCGGGATAACCCCGTCGGATATCCTCAATTACGATTTGCCCACGGACAAACTCACCGATAAAGACAAAGGCGCGCTTAACGCCGAACTTTCCGACCCCAGATTCAAAGATGAATTCTGGGAGAACGAGATTCAAGCGATGATCGGAATGGGGAAGAAGGCGGAACAGCAGGCCTTGGCCAAATACGGTCTCGACTTCGTTACCGACACTTACCTTCCCGAGAAACTGACGGATATGGGTATCCTCTGATCAGTTCGAAGCCTGTACCACTCTGTTGACGACAAAGCTCTTGTCCATATCGGCAAGGAAATTTCCGAGTCTCGGACCGCTTTTCTTGCCTATCAGAATGCGGTACAAGGTACTGTAACCGCCTTTCAAACCCACAGGGGATTCTTTGGCGGTATCGGCGATTGTTGCGCCGATTGTTTCCGCATCCCATATGCAATCGTAGAGCCTGACCGAAAGTGCCTGCAAGAATGCTTTTTCGGCCATGGACAATTCGATTCCCGGAGGGACGGTGTTGCAGACGGAAAATTTGACTATATCGGGGGCAAAACCGTTAAGCCAGTATCTTACGCATTCCACCCTCCTGGCAAGCCTCTTGGTTTCTGCGGGGGTCATATCGGAAATATTTCCGTTACGTTTGAGGATTTCCAGAACCCCTTCGAAGGTCGGAGCCATCTGAGCCACATTTACCAAATGTCTGCAGGAAATCTGATTGGGTAATTTTTCGGGAGTCCTGTTGTGCTGAGCGATTTCGTACGCACGTACGGAATCCTCTTCGGCTTCGGTGTATTCCCCTTCGAAAAACAAACGTTCCATTCTGTCGTATTCGTCGGCCATGTCCAATACGCCCATTCCGGAATCGTAGTCTATGGCCCTCGAAGGGTTTACTCTGAGGAAAAGATAATTCAGCACTTCCGGAGGGGTCATGTTGATCGCATCCAGTCCCGTAACCGGCGAACCCAGGGACTTGTGCATCTGTCCGACTCCCTTCAGCTGTACGAACTCGTAAGGTATGGGGTACGGCGGAACGCCGTCATAAATTTCTTTGACTATTCTGACTCCCGTGTCGTAAGAACCGCCGGCGGCGGCATGATCCTTTCCGAAGGGCTCCGCCGAGGTTCCGAAAATCTTCCACTTGGCCGGCCATTCGCATCTCCAGGTAAGTTTTCCTTTACCTTCGCGAATGTCGTCTTTGCCTCTGTTCCCGCAAGTGCATTCATATTCGATATAAGGAAACTCGTAAGTTTCAAAAATCGGTTGGGTGAATCTGCCGCAGGCCGAACAAATCGGGGTATACGGGGCATAATTGGGATTTTCTTCCTTGCCCGTGACTTCGCTGAGTATCTTGATGACCTGTTCTCTTTTGTTCATGGCCATGTCTATGGTTTCGGCGAACAGCCCCTGTTCGTAAAGTTCGTGAGTCCAGATGATCTCGCACTGCACCCCCAACGAATCGACTGCGTCCAGGAATGGCTGCACGTAGTGGTGGGCGTAATTTTTGTGTTTGCCGCAGGGACAGGGGATGTTTGAAATGGGCATCCCCACATACTGCTCGAATTCTTTCGGCAGGAAGTCGTATCGTTTGCGAAGAGGATCGTAAGAATCAATAAGGTAAATCAGTCTGACATTTTTACCGAGGCCTTTCACTGCGCTGCGCACAGACTCTCCGGTAATGGCTTCCCTGAGACTTCCCACATGAATGATTCCTGTAGGGCTTATTCCCGTGGCTATCAGGGGTTCTTCACAATTTTTCGCGATATCCTCAGCGATTACGTCCGCCCAATGCATTTAAATCAAAGTATCAACAAGCAGGGCCTATTAAGAGATTATCCATCGGACACCGTTAAAATCATACCGTATTTATCAATTAAACGGATTTTATTTGGATTTGGAATGATGCTAATTATTTTTAATTTAAAAACGACAATAAGCAATTTTAGAAAAGGTTGATGTTATCGGTTTTACTGCGTGGCAACCGTTGTTTATTATCTCTATTCCGTTACGACAGTTTTTTATCGGCCTTTGAATTGATATTTAACCGGATTTCCAACTGATTCACATCAAGTCTCCACAAATATATGACGAAATACGATACGTCAGATTCATAGAGTGCACTCATTGAAACTTTGACGCTAAACTCATACGCTCATCTCGGTATTGACTACCGGATGCTTCTCTGACTTTGAGTCGGGGGATATGGACGAGGATTCTCTTTCACCTTTCGCGACAGGATATTTTGCAATCATTACGATTCTGCCGTCGTGGACTATTATGTCCGAAACAACTCCGTACACTTCTCTTATGTTCTTTTCTGTAACGACCTCTTCCGGCGTTCCGTTAGCCACTATCCTCCCCTCTTTTATCATGATTATCCTGTCACAGTATTTTGCCACAGTGTTGAGATCGTGAGCGGCTATGACTATAGCCATATCCTTCTCATTCCTGATAAGATCCTTGAAATACTGCATAACTTCCAGAGTGTACCTTATGTCCAGATGTGCGGTCGGCTCATCCACGAGCATAATCTTCGGCTGCTGAACATATGCCTTGGCTATCAGAGTTCTCTGACGTTCCCCGCTGCTTAGCTGGGATATGTCTCTTCCTGAAAGATGTTCCATGCCGAACATCCGTATCGCATTCCTGACTATCGCTTCATCCTCATCAGTCTCCCACCACATACTTTTCCTATGAGGATACCGCCCCAACATCACAACTTCGTACACGCTAAGGTTGAAGTCCGGAGGGAATTCGGTAGGTATGTTAGAACAGGTTTTTGCCATTTCCTCAAGAGATACTTTCCTTACATCCAAGCCGTTAACGGTAAGTTCGCCCGACTCGATTTTCAGTAGCCCGTTGATGGATCTCAATAGGGTTGATTTTCCGCATCCGTTAGGTCCGATGACGCCCACAAGTTCCCCTGCTTTCACGGACAGGACTATGTCGTGCAAAGCATGGAAGTTCTCATACATGACGTTGATATCTGCGCCTTCAATCAGAACATTGCGCGCAATCGGATCTTCAGACATAGCCTTTTCCCCTCTTCTTCATTATCAGCACGAAAAACGGTATGCCCACAAGAGTGGTTATTGAACCTATGGGTATGGAAACTCCTATGAAGTTAATGACTTCTTTGACAAGTATATCCGCAGAAGAAAGCAGCAAAGCACCCAGTACCATGCTTGCCAAGAACAAAAGACGATGGTCCCCTCCCAACATCATCCTGGCCAGATGCGGAACTATCAGTCCCACGAAGCCGATTATCCCCACGAATGCAACACATATCGCAGTGAGGAAAGAGGCGACGAGCATGGCTACAATTCTGAAACGATCATAGTTAACGCCAAGCTCCATAGACTGTTCTCTGCCAAGAAGAATGACATTAAATGTCCTGGAATATATAATGAATAGAAAAGAAACAATAAGCACGGGAATCACAATGATCGCCGCAGTGTTCCATGATATAGATGAAAAACTCCCGTAAAGGAAACCGAGTATTCCGTGGGTATGCTGCTCGTTCGTAAGCATCAATATCGTCGTGACCGCGCTGAATCCCATCGCTGTTATGACACCGGCAAGTACGAAACTTATGTTGGAGTTGCCGCTTACCTTGGAAATCAGGAATGTTATCATAAAGGCCAATACCGCAAATGCGAATGCAAATACGGGCATTGTGTAATAGCTGATGGCGACTGTTGAAGAGAAAAACACCATGTAAAGCGTTGCTCCGAGTCCGGCGCCTGACGATACTCCGGTCATATATGGATCGACAAGCGGATTTCTTACTATTGCCTGGAACACTATTCCGGCGACCGCCAGTCCTGCGCCTACTCCGAAGGTGGCCAACACTCTTGGCAGCCTGAGATTGAAAATAGTTCTGTCGATCCCTGTGGTCACACCGTTATTGAATACGTTTATTAATGAATCTATGACCGTGGACAGGGAATAGTTGACTGTACCTAGCGAAAGAGAAGCGAGCGTCATGACAAACAATGCAATAATCCCGATTACCATAATCAGCAGGAGCCTGATTTTCATCCTATGGGATATCGAACCGGTAGGTACGTCGCTCATTTTATCACATTATAAAGTTGGGGCGGGAATCCCGCCCCTGTTAAAGTTTACGCCGCAACCGGCAAATTTTCTGTGTATCCGACAAGCGTAGACAGATTAGTGTTGTCTACACAATGTGGAAGGTCGCTAAAGCTTAAAGCCTGACCTCCCTGTGTTTTAGAATACGATCCGGAGTTGATATACAAGCTCAGGACGGGGAGTCCGTTGTATACGGTATACGGAGTAACTCTCGAAAGATCGCTGCCCACATCTCCTCCGATGAACACTATGTTGCCTGAGTCAACTGCGCCGCAGTTCGCCCATCCCGTGGTCTTCATCTTATCAATGAGTTGCCCTATGGCAGATTCATTGGGCATTGAACTCTTGTTGGTCCACAATACGATAAGAAGATCCACATCCCCTGTACTGGTGGATAAGAAATCCGTATCGGCCTTTGTCCATCCGGAACCGGATACGGGCGTGGTCATGTTGCTCACAGACGCAGCCATACTGTTTACTGCAGCGTCTTTCCCTGCAATATATACCCCGTCCCCTGTGAAATCATCCAGATTGGTGAAGTTGCCTTCGCCGTCGGTTGCAAGTGTACTGAGCCCGGTACTGAGTAACGTGATAGTCTTTGAAGCAGTTGATGTGGAATTTTTCAATGACGACACTTCTTCTTTCAACGACGAAACCGTTTCTTTATAAGAGGTGTTCTTCATGATTGTGCCGACAATCTCCACATTATTGTATATCCCGTCAACGGTATCTGTTGCACCGTAAAGCAGCACCACGGTCATTCCCGCGGCCCTAAGTGTATTGTAAGTGGTAACCGCAGTTGTGCTGGAGCCGTCTATGAATGTCACATCAGCGTTGGCCGTCGATATACCGTCTGTATCCGGCTTTGAATAACTGCCCACTGTAGGCGTTCCTTCGGGAATGTCAGGATGTGTACAACTGGTCGAGACAGCAACAATCTTGCTGCCGTATCCCATATAGCATACTATGTCCGCTATCGACGGACTTGCGGCAGTTATGGTGTTGATAGTGTCCGGAACCTCTATCTCGTTTCCGGCAGCATCCGTAATAACCCCGGGAACCGATCCTCCGTTCTTGTCAGAAAGAAGGGCGTACGCCCCCGTTCCGAAGGCAGCCACAGCAAGTATTGCTACGACCACAATCGCATACAATTTTTTATCTTCCATCTATTTCACCTATGGTATTCCGGAATGGTTTTTCGTATATTAATGAATGGATGCATTATCCAATATGTTCGCTGACTGATTGCTTTTGCATGATACTATCTGATATTTTTACAGCCGTTCAGACATTACGTCTTTCGGAATATTCCGCACAAAACATTCAGAAGACACGGATTCAAGAAATTTTCCGAAGACCTCTTGAAGTCTAGGGATACACATTCCGCTTTTTACCCAATTTCTAGCATAAGACGTTTTTATTCTTTCCCAATAGTTTAGCACGATTCGAATCTGCAATGTCCCATGATACAAATCTCCTGAATAAGATGCCTGCATCCCGTCGCAGATTCACAATATATTTATTATAATCTTGATTTCTTCCGATTGAATTTGGCGTTATGCACGTCAACAGAATTTTTTCTGTGTTAAATATTAGTTAACGCCATATTGAAATCAAAAAGCTTTTTATATAAACCCCGGAATGATGATTTATGGCAAGTAAAAAAGGCGACGGGGGATTTCAGTCTTCTGCCGGTCTTATGAGGTATTTCGATTCCGAGACCGACAAAGGATACAAGATCTCGCCCAAAGGCGTAATAGGTCTCGCTATAGCTCTGATTGTCATCGTACTCGTTGCTCAGGTTTTCATACCTGTCTGAATAAAAGAAATTATTGTCTTTTTCAGTAAGCCTTAATTGCCGGTATCTTGGATATTCTTCATCATCCGCTTACGGAATTGTCCGATTCAAAGTTGACAGGAATCTTTCGGTACATCCGAATCGTCCGGATATTTTTTCCTGAACGCGCGCTTCAGCAACGGAGGCGCGACCACCGTGGTAACTACGGACATCAGTATGATTACGGTGTTCATTTCCGACGTAAGGAAACCGCCGGCAAATCCTATGGCCGCTATTATTATACCCACTTCCGCCCTGGGAACCATACCTATTCCGATTATGTGCGCGGAATCTTTTGAGATGGTTTCGTCGGAAATTCTGGCTCCGACGTAACAACCGGCATACTTTGTGACAATAGCCACAATTATAACATATGCGGAAAGAGCCAGGACGGTTATGTTTACCAAAGACGATGCCTGAACCTGCATACCCACATTCAAAAAGAACAACGGCAGGAAAAATGTTGTTATGGCGTCTACCTTTGGTTTAAGATCCCAGGCCCTGGCATAATCGGCCAGCATCATACCTGCAAGGAACGACCCGATTATGGCCGCCAATCCTATGGTTTCGGAAATAAAGGACATAAACAGACAAAGGCCTATGGCCAGCATCAGTTTGTCCATTTGAAATTTACTCCTGGTCGACGGTTTTGATTCGTTCATGTTACAGTACCAGTCATCTAAACGGGGTACGCATTTGTCGCAGAACACAAACACAGAAAGAACGAAAACCACGGTAATCATTATGACCCCGATGATTTCTCCGAACCCGCCTGCGGCACCCGAACCCGAAATCATGGCCAGAACTATCATACCGAGTACGTCGTCTATCACGGCGGCGCCGAGAATTATACGGGCTTCCTTCGTGTTGGTTTTATGTAAATCCACCAATACCTTGGCGGTCACCCCCACGCTTGTTGCCACCATGGCGGCGGCCATATACATCGCGTGAACCGTATTGCCGTCGTAGAAGTACAGCGTAAGACCCATCAGGAACGGGAACACTACACCTAGTACCGCAACCACGAACGCGGGCTTGCCCACGGATTTCAAATCGCAGGCCCTGGTTTCCAATCCCACGGAGAACAGCAGAAATATTGCTCCGAGTTCTGCTATTATTTTCAAAAATTGGTAGCTTTCGGAACCGGGAAAACCATCGGATGAGAGTTCTACTCCGAGTATGCCCAGAAAACTGCCTTCTCCCAATATTCCCGAAAACGCCGAACCATCCCAGATTATGTTGGCTACTATTATACCCACCAGTATCTGTCCGATCAATCCGGGTACTCCGAAACGCTCAAAAATCGTAGATCCGGTTACGGCCAGTACGTATAATACCAACAACATCAGGAGAATTGAGAGTAACTCCATTGTTTTCTGATTAAAATCATATTATAAATAGATGCTATTAGGAAAGAATAAGAGGTTTGGGGTTATCAAATCAGTAGAAATTGCGTAACCCCGCTCCGCCTCCGAACATAAACGAAATCTTCGGTTTTATATCCGGACATGAGGCTTCCAACTTATAATCGGAAACGGTTTCACGGGAGACTGCCGATTTTTCCGATCGAATGCTGTCTTCAGGCACAGCATCAATCACCAACGGATTGTCTTCGACGGATGATTCCGCGGAGTGATTCATTTCTTCTCGGACGGGGGCTTCAGGCATTTCCTCGTCCCGGAAGAACAATTTGTTTTCCGCGTCTGCGTATGTATACGCAACATCTTCGACGGATTCCTCAAACCCCGGAGTAACGGAATCCATCATTTCAAAGGCGTCCGATGCCAACTCGGGCAAAGTCAGCATCATGACGCCGAACACTTCGTCTTCCATCTCGTAAATCTTGTATGCGGGGGATACGGTGTATTCATTGTGACGGGGTTCCCGCCTTACAGGGTCGGTTAACTCCGGGAGGAAGTCGTATCCCGCAAAATCCGCATAGTCGACAAGAATTTTTTCAATGGAAGTGGAAGTGGCTGTCACCTGTCCCTTCGTGCCTCCGAAATCTGACATTACATCATACCCCAATGAAGTTTTACTGTCGTATTCCGTATCGGAGGTTGATGCGGATATCGGATGATCGAAACCGGAGGGAACAATTTTAACCGATATGCATCCATTGCCGAAATCCGTTGCCTCGGGCAACAGTATGATTGCGGGCGGCCTGGGAGTTGTCGAAAATTCTATCTCCTGAGGGAGTGCCAGTATTTCGACGGGTGACATTAGCTCGGGGAAACGGCGTGAGTACAGCAAAGGTTCGGGATGCGGTACATCCGAATCCTTTGCGACAACCTGTTCTTCCGCTGTATCCCCTTCGTAATCGTTTGTTACTTCGGACAATCCGGCCTGAATTTCGATAGATTCGGATTCGATGCGCGAAGGTGCCGCCGGAAGTCGTTCCACTTCCGTTTGACAGTGTTCCTCGGTCTGAGGGTTTTCTTCGGCATACTCCGAATCCTTGCAGGAATGTTTCTCAAAATCCGTGTCTTTGGAAACATCCTGTATGGGGGTATCCGTGGATGATGTCGTAACTACCTGCGGCGATGCCGCAAAACATGGGCTGTTAATGAAGGACTCGCCGTAAATTTCCGATTCAATTATATCGTCTTCGTCGGCAAATTTATTGCCGACCGAAATCGGTTTTGGCTCGTCATATTCGAAAAATAAATCTTCATCGAGAGTTGCCAGGTATATTTCCGAACCTGACTGCAATTCATGTCTCTCGTAACCCAGACTTTCGAAACTTCTGCCGGAAGCTCCGCTGTCCCGATCTCTCTTCAATTCCCTTGACTTTTCAGAGCGCCGTCCCTTTCTCGTGATACGTCTCTTCAAAGCCTCCCATAGAGTGCTATCGCTACTTTTGCCTGAGTATACACTCATGCTATCCCATCCGCTTATTGCTATGTTTTGTACGATATATAAGAATGATGTAGA
>DAHY01000005.1 GCA_002498605.1 Methanomassiliicoccaceae archaeon UBA404
AACCGACAAATTCATTTTGTTCACGTCGAATATATTTGCTGTTTTGGGTCTCAGGTCGTTGTATTTCGCAGTCAGGGGCGCCCTGACTCATCTGAGATATCTGAAATACGGTCTCGGCGCGATTCTTACGTTCGTGGGCGTAAAGATGATAATCGGGGATCTTTACGAATTCGACGTGTTCTATTCCCTGTTATTTGTATTGGGGATGCTGTTACTGACAATTGTCGTATCCGTTGCTGTTGAAAGAAGAACGGCTAAGAATCCTGATTGACGTAAATCTGTGATACTGTGTGTTTTCCTTACAGTAAGCCTTTTTCTGTTCTGTCGCGATACCTTTTCGGGAGTACGAACAGTTCTCCGTCTTTATCGAATCCCACAGATGCCGAAACGTCGTATACTTCTTCGATGAGATCTGCACTTATGATATCTTTGGGCGACCCGATTGCAACAATGCGCCCCTCTTTCATGATTATGCATTGATCACAGTATCTGGCCATCAATGAGATATCGTGCTCGGCCACAAGAATGGTCATATTTGTTTTGACCATGGCATAAAGGTATTCCATAACTTCCAATTTGTACTTCATGTCCAGATGTGCGGTGGGTTCATCGACAAGCATAAGTCGAGGTTCCTGAACATAAGCTTTGGCTATCAGCACCCGTTGTCTTTCACCCGAAGACAGCATATTCAATTGCCTGTCCCGCAGATGGTACACGCCAAACTTTTTCATGGTTTCTTCAATAAGTACCTCATCCTCATCAGATTCCCACCACACATGTTTCAAATGAGGATACCTCCCCAACATAACCGTTTCAAACACAGTCAGTCCGAAGCTGGATCTTAATTCGGCCGGTACGTTGGAAACTATTTTTGCAATTTCTCTGGGGGTTTTGTCAAGCACAGTTTCTCCGTCAATCAGTACGTCTCCCGATGATGTGTCATGCAATCGGTTAATGCATTTCATCATCGTACTCTTACCGCAACCGTTAGGTCCGATTAAACCGACCAACATACCCGGTTCCAGGGAGAATGAAACATCCTTTACTGCATGAAATTTGTTATCATAATACTTGTTCAATGACTTTAATTCCAATAACGGGACTTTATCCTTCATACATTCTCCCCCTTCTGATGAGTAGGTACGCAAACACGGGAACGCCTATTATTGTCGTTATTGCACCCACCGGCAATTCCTGCCCATAATAAAGCATCCTTGAAGCCAAATCGGCAAGCATTACCAACGCACCCCCTAACGTTATGGATGCGGGCAGTACCAATCTATGATCGCTTCCTAAAATCATACGGCAGACGTGGGGTACAACAAGTCCCACAAACCCTATAATTCCCACAAAGGCGACACAGAAGGATGTCAATACTGAGGCCATTATCAGCATTAGCCTATTGAACCATCTTACATTCAAACCCATTTGTTGCGCCTGATCCTCTCCCAATAACACAAGATTGAACTCTTTTGCCCAGATAAGCGGAATTAACGACAACGTCAGAACCGGCACAAGTATCAACCAAACTTCATCCCAGGAAACATTAGCGAATGAGCCGAATAACCATGACAGCGCGTTACTTACCTTCTGTCCCGACATTGACAGCATTAGTGTCTGTATCGCAGAGAACGCAAGTCCCACAACAACACCCGCCAAAACATAGTTTATTGACGTACCGCCGGATTTTTCTGCAATAAGCATCGTTATGGCAAATGCCAAAATGCCCCCAACGATTGCGGTGAATGCCGTAAGATATATCGAATGAGGAGAAAACAATCCGAAGAACGTGAAATCGAATGCTATTACGGCCAATGCGGCTGTACCGGCACCTGCTGAAACCCCCATGATGTAGGGGTCCACCAACGGATTCCGAATTATAGCCTGGTACATGCTTCCTGCTATCGACAACCCTATACCGACCGCCAAAGCGGCGATTGTTCTCGGAAGCCTTGATTCGTATACCATCAATTCATTGTAGGTTAGTCCCTGCCCTCCTTTGGATAAAGCGGAAGACAAAGAGGAGAACATTTCAGAAACCGATAATGTGACGGTCGGACCCACGCAAAGACATATTACAAACACAATAATCGTAATTATAAGCCCTGCCAGCAGCATAACGTACAGTTTGTGTCTGCTTTTCGTATTGTGTTTAAGATCTTCACCCGTCAAATAATAAATGAATTTCCGCCATGCGAGTCCGAAAGGATTTTTGATTTTGAAAACAAATCTTAGAACAAGATACAATATTACCAGAATCAGTAAAATAATGAGAGCGATTTCTATTAACGTTTCCAACAAAGACTTTTCTTCATAAACCGGAGGTACATATTCGGGAAGCGTACCGCTCATCGCTACGAGTCCGGCATCGTTGCCGTAAATCATCATGCCTCCAACAAACAAAACCGGAGACATTGAATAATTTTTAACTTTTGAATTCGAATACCATTCGGAAAGAATCTCGCCGTCCAAAGACATTTCATAAATCGGATTGGACGGGGCGTATGTCATCAGATAAACAGACTCGCCGTTTACCAAAAGAGGCGGTGATTTTATTGAGGCAATAGTGCCGTTGATTTTTTTGTAGTTCCCATTAACGTCTATCGTCCAAAGACCTTTTGTAGACGTAAAATAAGTTCCCTTGAAATCATCCGTATTCATAGAAATATGGTAGTTTCCGGTTAATCCAAATATATCCTTGTCTGCGAACAGGGATATCTTTTTCAACTTTTCTGTGGATAAATCGAAATCGTATACTCCGACGCCACCGACGACACTGCTCATTCCTCTTCCGTCACTGACAGAAAAAATCAGAGTGTATTTAGAACCGCGATCTATCACAGAAATGGCGGAAACATTGCCGTATTCTTTTCCGTCGATGTTTCGCGTATATACTTTTTCAGATGCAACGATACCGCCGTTTTTCTTATAAAATACATACAAATGCCCGTTCAATGCACCGGAAAACACGTAATCTCCGTAGACTGTCGGAGATACATAATAAACCGACCCTCCCATTTGACTTGACCATACCAGATTGAGGTCCAAATCAAAGCAGTACACCATTCCGTTAATGGATGCGCAGTATATTGCGCCCGAGTCATAGATTAAAGAACTTGTGCCTCCCACTTTGTATGAAAATTCTGTCAATGGACCCGCGGCGTAAGGGATAGCGTCGTCTTCATTCAAATCGACCATTGTTTTTCCATTGAACGATGTAACGTTTTCATTATTATTTCCGGGACCTTCCCTCCAAGGCATTTTGTAAATGAATCCGTCCGCGGAAGAAACATAGATGTAATTTCCGACGATTAAAGGCGTTGTAGATTCATAACTATCAACCCCGGGATACGAAAATTTCCAAACCTCATCTCCGTTCAATTCAAGACAGTACACCACCGGATATCCGTCTTCTCCGGCTTTCTCGTCCTTTGTAGAAAATTTGACAAATATTTTATCTTCCACATAAAGTGCAGAAGAAAGCACCCCGCTTTTTCCCCCTCTGGCTAACTCCCACTCTATCGATACCTCATCATCCGAGATTACCACATCGTCCTGTGCTCCGGTTTGCTCGGCATCGCCTCGAATCATCGTCCAGGAGCTCTTGTATTCAGGGGTTTCAACAGGAACTACACTTATTGGATAATATCCTATTGCAAGATCTTCGCCCCTGTATGTTTCGGTTATATCTGAAACTGTTTCCCATTTGTCCGAAGAAACATCCCATAAGAAAATATTCCATTGGGATGTGATACTGTATCCTGTGGTTCCACTTAATATGAAGGAACCGCCTGTACTTACGGACCCTATTGTATCTGTGGAAACACCGTCAATCTTTATGAATCCGATATCGGAATACGTATGTCCGTTTGCTTCGACTGTATTTTTAATAACCTCGCCTATGGTCGTGCCCGATTCTGCATCATACCATAACGTGTTACCATTTCCCATATCGAGCAAAACACTGCCATCCTCTTCGGCACCATATGCTTCGGAGAGATTGAATACCGCTACGATTGGGGCGGATAACATCATAAATGCTACAAAAAATGCGATTATGGTTGATTTTATTTTAATATGAATGCCCCCTTATTCGAATCCGAGATATTCTGTGATTGTCAGAAAGTCCCTGTAATTGTCTCCGATATAATTCGGAAATATTTCATCAGGGTGTATGATTTCATGATACAGTACTAAAACGATTATTTCCATAAGCTGTGCATATCTGGGTCCCGGTATCTGAGCCATTTCCGCCAACTCTTCGCCAAATAAGTATATTTGGTTGTTTTTATAAGCGTCCGTTTGTTTCCATTCGGCAGACAGGTTATCCAGCATCGTGCCATAGTCGGATTCTGTTGCATAATATTCGTCGGATATTATTATGGCAATTTCCGGGTTTGATTTGGCGATTAATTCAGAATTGGACTGTATCCACCCATAGCTCGAGGAATAAACGTTTTCACTAAGCGACGTCACAATAATGTCGTCTACATACGTGGCAGAACCCGCTACCCACGGGGCTTTGCTTGGAGAAAGAGCAAATACAGTCGATTTTGAATATGTTTCATTTTCTCCAACCATATTCAAAATTTCCATTTCTGCATATTTCAGTTGATAAATTACATCCTCGGCACGTATGTCATAACCCATCACCAAACCGACGATATAGATATTGTCGATGATTGTGTCGATGCTTTCGCCGGAATACAATACCACTGCATTTACCGTAGTGGTACTTCTAATTCTTTCAGCAAGTTCGTAATGTGCGTATTGAGAACCGTCACACAGTACCAGATCCGGATTTGATTTCATAATAAGTTCAAAACTGGGACTAAGAAAATCCCCCACCTCCACTATACTCCCATCTGCCTTTCCATTGGCGACGGAATTCGGATAATTACTGTATTTATCCGTGCCCACAATTGTACTGGTTGCATTGAGGGCCCCCAGAATCTCCGTTATTGAAGGAGATAAAGTAACAGTTTTTTGAGCCTGTGGGTATCCGTGTATGCACCGTCCGAATTGATCTACGCCCACGGTCGGCACTTCTTCGTCACTGCAATATGCCCAGGCCGTCACGGTGTATTCGGAAGCGTTGATTTTCGTATCGGTCAATTTTACCCAATCCAATTCACCGTTTTTGATTACCCAGAGATTCCAGAATCTATTATCGTCGTTTGAAATTCCATTAATCTCCGTTACTGTGTTTTCCTCAATGATTAATGTGTACACTTCTTCGATGCAAATGTTTTCAAGAATCGATATCGGATCGGATTCTACGTTGAAATCGACATCCGTCCATTCCACATTCCTATTTCCATAATCTATCGCCATGCCGGTGGATTGATATGCGTATACGGATTGAACACTGTTTACAAGAACCAGTGTGACTCCTGATCCAAACAGTAGTAACATTACAGTCACCATTGTTTTGGTTTTCACAGGATCTGAATTCATTCGCATCACACTATTTTTAATAAGAGTTTGAAGGGGTTTGAAAGAGTTTAGAAAGGATTTGTTTAAGATGTTGAGATTAGGCTTTAAACGGTCCGCTATTCATCCAATCATCAACACTCACGGGAGATTCTGCATTCCAATCATCATCGTACACCGACAAGAAAAAAATTGTGGAGACAGACTGTGATATCTTATGAGCATCGCCCTCGCCGTATCCTGCAAACATGTTCCATCCGTTCATGTTTGAATCGCTGCTTCCTTCAGCAGCATCGGCGTCTGTATTCTTATAGATATAATCGTAGTAGGCCCACACCCCTATTTCGTCTATAGTGCTTAGGTATCCCTGGTCAATCACATACTCGAAATCAGCCTTATTCATAGCCTTGTCAAAGGCAACTGTTGCATCAGAGGCCGCAGCGCTATACCATCCGTTTCTTTCATCGTCTGCTTCAAAATAGAGATAAAAGAGTATTCTTCGTCATCGGAAGTGTCGCTCATTACCGCGCTGACGCCGTATCCTACACCGACGCCGACTAATAATGCAACAATTGCAACGACAATTATTTTCGCATTTGTGTCCATTTTTTCACCGTTTAGTTGGATTTCACATCCAATATGTATGAATTGCAAGGAGGCTATATAATCCATTGGTCAAATGTATTCATTACTGAATTCAAATAAAATTAAATAGTCCCTGCTGGACATATAAACTATCAAAAATACTCATCAATGTTCGAATCCGGGTCAAAATCTTATGTAGATTCACTGTTAACTGTTACACCGCAGAAATTTTAAAAGAACCCGATAAGGACATCAGATATATTATGCACATTAATTGCCGGATTTTAGCCAACAACAAACCGACAAAAAATAATTTGTATTGATGTCCGTAACCTTACCGCGTCATAATCATTATTGTATAATCAGAATAACTCAAAGAAATATGATTTCAAAAATTAAGCCCACGCACTCCTCTTCTGACGGACGAGAATGTATATGAACAAAGGACCGCCGATCATTGCACTGAGGACACCGACCGGCAAACCGCTGGGGCCGGAAATCTTGGCGATTGTATCGACAATGATTAAAAAGGATGCTCCGAAGGCCATTGCGGCAGGAAGGAAATATTTATTTCTGGAACCCACGAAGATGCGCGCTACGTGAGGTCCGACCAGACCGATGAATCCTATGGTGCCGGTAAAACTTACCATCGCAGCGGTCATAAGCGAAACAAGAAATATGCTGAAAATACGAATCAGATTTGCATTTACCCCTAACGTTGTGGCCGCTCTGTCTCCCAGATACATAACGTCGAACTTGGAAGACAGGGCATAAAGTATAAGACACAACGGAACAACCGCCGTAACCATAATCGGAAGATTTTCCCATGTTACCTTGGCTAAAGTTCCGACCCTCCAATTGTAGGCATCGGCCAGTGTTTCCGCCGGTGCGGACACCATTATCACCTGTCCGATGGAACTGAAGACGAACATAAGCGCAAGTCCTGTCAGAATCATGGCCGTAGGAGTCATCTTACGGAACCTGGAAATCAGAACAATCATCGAAGCGGGAATCAGAGAAAATATGAAGGCGTTGAACACCGTGGCCCAATCGCCCGTCAGACCGGGAATTATGGAGATTCCCAGTATGATGCTGAGCACGGCTCCCAAAAATGCTCCCGACGATACTCCCATCGTATAAGGTTCGGCCAAAGGATTTCGCATATCGTTCTGCATCACAGCTCCTGCAAAGGACAGCGAAGCTCCGACTAAAATCGCACCCAGAGCTCTCGGGAGTCTGACATTCCAGACATAATAATCGCCCTTTTTGTTACTGACTGTTCCGTTTATATGATCTATAAACACCGCAAGGGCATCCGAGACAGAGATGTTATAGACGCCGAACCCCAGAGTAATAAATACGGAAGATATCGCCACTGCCGTCAAAATCAGTATTAACAAAACCTTTCGACGGTCTGTTCGGAGATAGTCCGCTTTAAAAACATCTCCGTCGGTCAGTATATCGCCCCCATCGACTTACGCTGCCACACAATCAAAATAAAGAAAATCGGACTGCCGATAAGAGCCATAATCACTCCGACCGGCAAATCGGCGTAGCTGAGCGCTATGTAATCCGCCACCAGCAAAAGCAAGGCACCGACACTCATGGAAATCGGCACCACAAAACGATTGTCGGTACCCACCACTATCCTCACTATGTGCGGCGCCACGATACCGACGAACCCTATGATTCCGGTAAATGAAATTACGGCCGCGGTCATAATCGACATAAGAATCAGACAAAGGATTCTGAAATTTTTAATATCCAGTCCCAGGCTGATTGCCGCATTGTCTCCGAGTGAGGCTACGTTTAACTTTGAAGAGAGCCAGACCACACAGGCTGATCCGAGAACCGTCACCACAAACATAATGGGCACGGAACTCCAGGTCAACCCGTCAAATGTTCCTATCTGCCAAAGATAGGCACTTTTGAGAGTGTCCGCATCAGTGGTGACCATCATAAAAGTCACCATGGAATTGAAGAAGTAAGATATCGCCGTCCCTATCAGAATCATCGTGGCAGGGGTCACGTTGATGCGTTCCGAAATAACAATCAGAATTATGGCCGGAATAAGCGCCCCGATGAATGCGTTGGTAACAATTCCGGCTTCGCCGGCCATCGACGAAAAACTTATTCCGACGATTATCGCCGCGACCGCTCCGAAACAGGCCCCCGAAGAAATACCGGTACTGTACGGATCGGCTAAAGGGTTGGACAATACGGACTGCATAAGCGTTCCGCAGGCCGCCAGTGATGCTCCCGCCAATATGGCTACCGTTGCCCGGGGCAAGGCTCTGTTCCAGATATATCGGTCTGCCCACCAGAGCCTGCTCTGCGTTCCGTAGTCGTATTCGACACCGTTAATATGCCCCCAAATAATTTTATAAGCCTGACTGAGCGATATTCCATCGAATGTCGAAACCGACAGCAATCCCACAGTAAGTATTATACCCGCTACGGATATAATCAGCAACAGCATCTTTTTTGCAATCTGTCTGTGATACTCGCGAATCAACCCGTCGTTGTCTTCCGAAGGAGCAGACGTATCCATGACAAACCTCAAAAAATAAAATAAAAGAAAGAGCCCGAAGGCTCTGTTTGATCAACCCTTGGCAGCTATGTAATCCTCGTAACCGAAGCTTGTACATATTGTTTCCAATGTCTGACCGACCAGCGGGGTATATCCTGCGTTTATGAACGCCTGTAAATATCCGTCAGCCCATTCTTTTGTGAACAGATCCGGATAAATTGCGGCCGCCATGTACGCAAGCCTCAGCGAACCGGGCAGTATATTGTTGACATACACCAGGTTATGATAATTGTCGAGGTTCTCAAAGTATTGCATATTCTTCTCCCACTGTTCCACTATCAGACCGTCCATGTCGGTCTGCCCAATGTCGAGAGAACGGTTGCTTATGAGGTAGTCGGCATCATCATAATTTGCAAGTGCTTCAACTCCCCCCATCTTGGTAGAGGTGTTACCGGCATAGTCTGTTGCAAAAGCAGAATTTGTTTTATAGTACGGAACGGCACCGACATATTCGGGGCTCTGGTTAAAGGTAGAATCGTTCTGACACACAAATATCCACATTGTGAAGTTGATGACAGTTTTCCTCTCGTCATCATTCAAAGCCTTAACTTTATCCTGAATCTCGTTGTATATCTCCAAACTGGATTCGGCATAGCTAAGACCCATGGCCTCGGTGGTCTTACCGCACAGGAAACCAAGAGTTAACGCTGTCGATATTTCCTGCACCTGATCGGCCGAAGCATATCTGATTACCGGTATGTTGGCTGCGCTCAAATCATTTAAGCGACTTTCTGAAAATGACTTGGCACTGTGATCGATCAGCAACGCTCCGACTCCTCCCTCATCCTGCAAATCTGCATCCAAGTTCATGAAATTTCTCCAAGCCTTATCTGTTATGTCCCTGGAACTGCCTTCAAGGTCGACAGCCCCTGTCATACTGGCTTCCTGATTCGGGTAGGTACTGCTGAAGTAACCTGCAACATATTCTCCTCCGCCCACATACAGGAACGGTTCAACAATATTGGTTCCGAAAGGCACAACGTTTTTCATCGGATAGGAAACTTCAACAACAATTACTGCTCCATCTGAATCAAGACATTTCACGAACACTGTAGTTTCATTACCGGCAATCAAAGCCTCAACCACAGCTATATCTTCATTATTTATTTTCCCGTCACGATTGGCATCTGCCATGGGATAATCAGACTTTTCTTTCTTTCCATCGATGATGTCATGAATAATATTGATATCATCGTCATCTAGCACCAAATCACCATTGGCATTACCGTAAATTAACAGCCCCGAGCCCAATTCTTCTGCTTGGCTTTCATCTGATCCCGCCAAGAGGTAAACAGCACCCGCGCCAATCACAATCAGCGCAACTATTACAATTGCGCCCAATTTTTTTTGATAGCTGGTTATATTCATATATTTCCTCTCCGACAGGTCGCGGAATCGACCCGGACCCGTCTTTGCACTCATACCTTTGCATATATTTAAATGGATTATACATCCAATCCTATGGCAAAAATTAACGGTATGCTGTGAAGACAATAAAACCGAATACTAACGTATGAGAACAATCAATCAGGATAGATGCATAAAGATAAATCCAGTTTCAACCTGATTTCACCAAACACTCAGAAACAATTTATTGCTCTCATTTTCTATGCTCTGGCTCTGTATATTGAAAACAATCGATATAATCCTTAATCCCTATTAAAAAATCACATTTCACCCGAATACAACCGCAGCTCAGAAATCAGATTTCCCCTTTTTCCAATGGAACGTTTTTATACCCTGTGGTGCCGGCGGCTTTGGCCTTACGCGCCTCAGCCATGGCGGGCGATCTGGGTTCGTCACCTTCTTCCATCGGCAGAGCGTCTTTCAAAATCACATGCGGACGCCCCTCATCGAAGATTACGCTGGACGCAACACCGTAAACTTTCCGCAAATTATCTTCGGTAATTACTTTTTCCGGAGGGCCTACGTCAAAAATGCGACCCTGATGCATTAAAATAATCTCATCCGCAAACTTAGACGCGATGTTGATGTCGTGACTGATCATGACAACGAGAATCTGCCGTTCGACAGAGAGATTCTTGAGCAACTTGGTGATACTCAGCTGATGTCTTATATCAAGGTTCGAGGTCGGCTCGTCCAAGAGCAGAATCTTCGAGTCCTGTACGAGTCCGCGTGCCAGCATAACTTTTTGGTGCTGACCGGCAGAAATTTCGTTGAACGGTCTCATCGCCAGATGCGATATGCCGAGTGTCTTAAGCGTGTCATATACTATGTTTAAATCTTCATCCAGTGACCCCCACCGACTGTGAGGGTGCCGACCCATAAGAACCGTGTCTACGACAGTCAGAGGAAAAGCGTCGTTGGATGAATAGGGAACGTAGCCCACCTGCTTGGCCAATTCTTTGATTTTTACATCTTTAACATCTTTTCCATCGATAAAAACCGCTCCCGAAGTGGGCGAGAGTATTTTGTTGATGCAGTGTATAAGCGTTGACTTACCCACCCCGTTCGGCCCTAGGATAGAGACAAACTCCGGGCCTTCGAGATCCAGAGATATATCGTTGAGAACAGGTACGCTGGAATATGCGAACTCGATATTATCAATTTTCAACAACATGTTCAGACCTCGGTCATAATTGGATATATGTTCCAATCAAACAGGGATATGTAAGTCTGTATAAATAACTGAGTGCCCGCGCAGTGATGCATTTTACGAATGTCCGTATTTGTCAAAATTCCGAATGCCGCGCCGACCGGAATATTTCGATTCGATGATTATGCCGAAAAGTGCTCCCGTCGGGATTTGAACCCGAGTCGAAGCCTCGAGAGGGCTCCATGATTGGCCGCTACACTACGGGAGCTGATACTGCCTTGATTGCAAGGATGTTAATATAACTTATGTGAACGAAGAGACTTATTTTCTTGAAACAGTGTCAGGCCTCAAAGGCAGATGACGTTTGTGTTCCATCGATGCCACAAGTTCTCTCATCCTTACAACTTCATCAACGGTCAGTTTGGCATCACGGGCTATTGAATTATCATCCAGTCCGGCCTCCAAATCTCTGAGGATTACGTCTAATTCCCCGTAGGATATTCCCATTTCCGATTCGTCCGTCTGACCTTCCCAGAATCCTGCGGACGGAGGTTTGTCTATGATTTCCTGAGGCACTCCTATCAATGATGCAATTTGCCTTACTTCGGTTTTGTAAAGATTTGCCAACGGCGTCAGATCGCAGGCGCCGTCACCGAATTTTGTAAAGTAACCGGTCATCATCTCGCTTTTGTTCGACGTCCCGGCCACAATATAATTCCGTTTTTTGGCAAGATTGTACAGAACGATCATTCTGCATCTTGCGGCAATGTTTCCTCTTTCCAACGGGGCTTCCACGTCCGACAGCAAAACCGACGTCAACGCGTCCACGGCCGGTTGTATATCCACGATTTTATACTCCGTGCCCCACATCTGGCTTAATTCCATGGTGGTTTTATAATCGGATGCGGGAGTTGTTCTGGAGGGCATAAAAACATTGAGAATTTCGGAAGGATCTATGGCGTCTGCGGCCAGTTTTGATACTACGGCGGAATCTATGCCCCCGCTAAGTCCGATGACCAAACCCGAACTGCCTGTGCTTTCCACACTTTTCTTTATGAAATCCGTGATGTGTCGCACATCATCCATAGTCATTTCCGGAATCTTGTCCGCCATATTGAACCGTAAGGAGTGGGAGATTAAATTTGTTCGTCACAAATCCTGGAACAAACGGTCGGTTGGATACTTGGGATCGCAGGTTACGTTTATTCCCAACTTACGGAACAGCCGATCTTCTTCGTCCGGAAGTATGACCGAGGAGTGAACATCGCAGCCTCTGAGATCGGGGAGACGCTCCATAACCGCGGTGGCAACAGGATTGGTCGTACCGCATACGGATAATGCTATCAGCATTTCGGAAACTCTGAGACTTGCTCCTTTGCCTCTCAGGTATTTGGTTTTCAACCCCTGTACCGGTTCAATCACCGAAGGTGACAGCAAATGCAACGAATCCGAAATTCCCGCCAAAGTTTTCAGGGCATTCAGCATCATTGCGGATGTGGCCGCCAGTAACGGAGATGTTTTTCCCGTTACGATGGTGCCGTCCGGCAATGAAATCGCGGCCACCGGCATTTCGTTCACGTGAGGATGATTGTGAACCGCGGCGGCAACCTTTCTGTCATCAATGCTTACATCGGCCTGTTTCATCAACAGTTCCATCTTTCTGACGCTGTTGGAAGATTCTGTTCCCCGCTTCTTGCCGCAGATTACCCAGTAATATCTTCTGATAATTTCTTCTTTTGCCGCGGCGATTACGATTTGCTCATCGATGATACAGTGACCGGCCATGTTCACGCCCATGTCCGTCGGGGATTTGTACGGGGATTCCTGATAGATTCCTTCAAAAATTGAATTAAGGACGGGAAATATTTCTATATCCCGGTTATAGCTCACGGCCGTAACGTCGTAAGCCTCCAGGTGGAAGGGATCTATCATATTCAAATCATTCAAATCCGCGGTTGCCGCTTCATATGCCAGATTGACCGGATGCTTAAGCGGCAAATTCCATACCGGGAATGTTTCGAACTTGGCATATCCGGATTTTATTCCCCTTTTGTTATCATGGTATATCTGCGACAGACATACCGCCATCTTGCCGCTGCCCGGGCCTGGAGCCGCAACGACCACCAACGAACGGGATGTTTCTATGTAGTCGTTTTTTCCGAAACCTTCGTCGCTTATGACATGTTCCAGATCCGAAGGGTATCCCTCGATTATGTAATGTTTGTAAACCCTTACATTCAACGATTCCAATTTTGAACAGAAAGCATCGGCGGATTTCTGACCTTCGTAATGCGTTACGACCACGCTTCCCACATACAAATCAAAATCTCTGAAAAGATCGATAAGTCTCAGGGCTTCCAGGTCGTAAGTGATTCCGATATCGTTTCTGAGTTTGTTCTCATCTATGTCGAACGCACTGATTACGACAACGACTTCGGCTTCGTCTTTCATTGATGACAGCATGTTTATTTTACTGTCCGACTGGAATCCGGGCAATACTCTGGCGGCATGATAATCATCGAAAATCTTGCCTCCGAATTCCAAATAAAGTTTGCCTCCGAATTCAGAAATCCGTTCTCTTATGCTTTCCGACTGTAACCTGAGATATTTTTCGTTGTCAAAACCGTGTTTGACAGCCGGAGGCAACTGAGAACTTTGCATATCCGCATAACTCTTATGACAATATTAAACATATTGGTCATGCGACTGTTTCCGGACTGGCAGGGACATCGGTATATATTCTGGCACGCTTTTCTTTATGGAAATGCTTTAACTCTTAATGTCGAATATTGATGCGCTATCATACAGGATTGTCAGAAAGATTTTAATGTGAAGACAAAATGTTGTGTCTATAGCCGAGATAGCCCAGCCCGGTAAGGCGCGAGCCTGGAAAGTTCGTGGCGGTTTCGCCTCGGGAGTTCAAATCTCCCTCTCGGCGCCATTACCCCCCCCCCAAGATATGAGTGCGAAAACTCAAATCGATTCAGATTCTGATAAAATTCATTTGACCTGCCGTGTAATATACGCGTATTCGATTCATTGACTGTGCTTTGTAATTTTAAATATACTTGACGTACGGACATTGCTTTTGAATCGGACGGTTTTGAATCGTTCAGAATTTATTGTTATAATAAATCAAGTGTAATGGATTATATATCCAATTAGTGATATTGAGCCAAACGACCCTGGGCGGTGAATATGAATTTAAAGAGTATAGATGAAAATGATTGTATCATTGTTGCCCGTAATATTTTAAAAAAATATGATGAAACCGTTGCTGTTGACGGAATAGATCTCGATGTGCGGAGAGGAGAGATTTTCGGTTTTTTAGGACCCAACGGAGCGGGTAAAACAACCACCATCAGAATTCTTTCCACATTGACTGATTTCAATGAGGGATCGGTGCTTGTGGACGGACATGATATTCTGAAAGAACCCAATGAAGCCAAAACCAAAATGGGAATCATACAGCAGCATATCAGTTTGGACAAAGATTTGACCGTCTGGGAAAATATGTACCACAGAGCATTGATGCAACAAATGCCTAAGGCACAAATAGAGACAAGAATGAAAGAACTGGTCGATTATTTTTCCATGGGAGAATACATGGATCGCAAGATAGATTCCCTTTCCGGCGGTTGGAAGAAAAGAGCGGCCATCGTAAGTGCCATGATACACTCGCCAAAAGTGATTTTTCTGGATGAACCGACCGTCGGTCTTGACATAAAGGCAAGACGGTTGTTATGGGATCTGATACGGCTTCTGAACAAAGACGGTACGACTATTTTCCTGACCACGCACTACATAGAGGAAGCCCAGATTCTTTGCGACAGGGTCGGAATTATAGACAATGGTAAAATCGTGGCTCTGGGAACGCCTCAGGAATTGGCCAGTGAAATAGGGGAATACGCTGTTGTCGTAACTGACGTCAACGGAAAATCGGAATACAAATATTTCGAAGACCGAAAATCCGCTTCAGAATACGGAAGTGGTATCGAAACAGGGGAAGTCCTGGTCAGAAAAACGAATCTCGAAGATTGTTTTGTAGAACTTACAGGAAGGACGGTGGAAAGCTAATGGCGTCCGTATTCAAAGAAATATACAGCGTTGCGTGGGGCGACATACGTTTCATGCGACATAACTTACTGAACATTATTGCGGCAACGTTGGTAAGTCCGATTCTGTACCTTATTGCATTCGGTTACGGTATGGGTCAGGGTGTCGTTATGGACGGGGTGCCGTATCTGGCATTCATCATACCCGGTATAGTTGCCCTTTCATCTCTGAATGCTTCGTTTTCGTCCACCGCCACACGTTTGAACGTTCAGAGGCTGTACTACGGAAGTTTCGATGAAATGATGATGTGCCCAATCCGGGTATCATCAATCGTTTTGGGAAAAACCGTTCTCGGCATAGTCAGAGGTCTGATAAGCTGTCTGCTCATCTTTATACTGGGTCTGTTTTTGACGGATAAATTGATGTTTACTCCGATATTTTTCCTGAGTCTGATTCTTGCGTGCGTAACATTCTCGCTTTTGGGTGAAATGTCCGCGCTGCTTGCAAAATCCCACCAGAGCATGGCCACGTTCAACACACTGATTATACTGCCAATGACTTTCCTGTGCGGAACTTTCTTCTCGGTTTCAATACTCCCTGAAGTGTTCCAGTGGGCCCTTTATGCTATTCCGTTGACACATGCCAGCAGCTGCATCAGAGCCGGAGCCCTCGGATGGGAGTTCCCGTGGATATCCCTGGTAGTAATGTTCGCGTTCTGCATAGCATTCTTCCTGATAGACTGCTATTTGGTGAAATACAGGAAGGTTTGATGGATTTACTCAAACCGCAGGAACAATGATTTGACATTCAAACTATTTACCCCATATACTTTAAAATTAAATGGCACGAATTGAAATTGCAGTCGGTGCCGGAAAACAAATAGAAAATAGTTAACCGTAAAATATCGAGGCTGAAAATATGATGGATCACCCCTCTGAATCAAAACACGCCAATCCGAAAATACGCGAAGAGTTCAACAAAGCCTTCGCTTTGCTTGAAAAAGACGATATGAATTCGGATGCACTGGCTATATTGAAAAGAAATATTTCGGAAGAATGTACTTCCTCTATGGTTTTGTTAGGATTGATTTATTCGAACGGAAACGAAACCGAAAGAGAGGAATCCATTGAACTTTTTCACAAAGCCGCCGAATTGGGAGATAATTCCGGCATGAGGAACATAGGTTACTGTTACGCACTGGGAATCAATGTTGAAAAGAACAAGGAAAATGGAGCCGAATGGTATACGAGGGCAGCCGAAGCGGGCAACGCAAAAGCCATGTGCAACATAGGCGTCATGTACAGTTACGGTAACGGAGTGCCGGTTGATCTGAACAAGGCATTCGAATGGTTTACCAAATCCTCGCAGGGCGGATATCCCCGAGGCATGACCAATCTCGGAGAGTTCTACTTATACGGAAAGGGTACGGAAAAGAATGTGGATGTCGCCGAGGAATGGTTTAAAAAATCAGGCAGTCCCCGATCATTGTACCGTTTGGCAGAAGTGTATTCCCGGGAACGAAATGACAAAGACACGGGAATGAAATATCTGCGTGAGTCCGCATAGTCCAGACATTCAAGGGGTTTGTTCGAATATGCGACGATTATAGAAAAAGACGACCCCGAATGTGCCAAAACTATGTATCTGGACGCGGCCTCCAAACGAAATAAGAATGCAATAAAAAGACTTGAAGAACTGGGAGTTTCCGTTCCCGATTCTCCACGGTAATTCTGCTTTTCAACCGTGAAAGAGCGGTGACACGGTTACATAAACAATCAATAAATGATAATTGCGTAAAAGACTGTGACTAAGATGTATAACAAAAAGAAAATTGTGTTATTGGTCGCCTGCATTGTTTGTATCGCGATTACTTCCGCATTTGTGTATTCGGTTACGTTGTACAAACGGAATCTTATGGAATACACAGATTTTTTGATGTATTCCAACTTCCTTGCCATGATTATCACTTTTACAGTACTGATATCTGCCGTACTTGCGATGAGTAAAAGCAATACTGAACGGTATCAGGAGGAGTTTTGCAACCCGCCTGAAAAAGATTCAAAAAAAAAGTAATCGGTTGTTTCCCGTCGATTTTGCATCTCCTGAAAAACTGCTTTCGCGCCCGAAATAAACAGACTCAATGAATTCTTCCTGTTGTGTCAGTGTCTTCGCCTAAGAAAAGATATTCGTATGCATATTCGGAATGCGTCTGATAAAGAATATGACCCATGCATTAAACGATACTATAATTAATATAGGGCAGATATTCAGCAGAGTAAAAATGATAGTGAACGCAGAACTGTACGTCAAAGATCTACCGGGTCATCTCGTAGGTTCCCTGGAACCCATTTCAATGGTTGACGGGAACATAAAAGGGGTCGTACACGACCGTGAGCAGATTGTCAACAACAGAATCTCGCTCAACGTCACATTTGAAGTGGAAGATTCCACGAGATTGAAGGAATTGGAAGACATCTGGAAAGCCAGAGACATAATAATATCGAGCATAGACTCGGTCTACAAAACTTACCCGATGGAATATATGCTGATAGGGAACCTGACCGCGTCCTACATAGAAAATCTGATGGACGAAGCCGCAAAGAAAGTTCGGGTCGCGGCTATCGATATGAGATATTCGTCCAAAGATCACCACGACAACAGGACTGCAATGATTTCCGTCAAGATGAGAGAACAGGAAGACATCGAGGTACTGGACAGTTTCCTCAGAAAAGCCTGCAAAGAAGGCAACATGACCTACATCAGGGGGCTTTGAAATGAAGGTATTCATAGCAGGCTTCGGAACCGTGGGACAGGG
Source organism: Methanomassiliicoccaceae archaeon UBA404 (assembly GCA_002498605.1). Lineage (GTDB taxonomy): Archaea > Thermoplasmatota > Thermoplasmata > Methanomassiliicoccales > Methanomethylophilaceae > VadinCA11. Next base: position 18,037 of record DAHY01000005.1, read on the forward strand.
TGTCACCGAAGTTATAGCATCCAGAGAAGAATTTTTCAACAAACGGTACGGTCAAAGCATCAAAATCGTCGGTGTCATGGATTCTTCGACTTACGTCACGGATTCCGGGGGATTGGACCCGCTCAAACTGGTTTCGGTGAAAAAGGAAACCGGCAAAGTCGGAAAGGAAAAATACACGGATGCTTTGAAAATCCTTGATTCGGTCGATTACGATACGCTAATCGAAGTCAGTCCCACCGATTACAAAACCGGCGGTCAGGGACTGAAGAACATCATACACGCTCTTGAAACCAAGAAAGACGTTATCACAACGAACAAAGGACCTCTTGCCATAAAATTCGGAGAACTCATCGCACTTGCCAAGAAAAACAAATGCAAACTGAAGTTCGAAGGCACGGTTGCGGGGGCAATGCCGATAATCAATCTTTGTCATGACAATCTTATCGGCGAGAATATCCAATCGATAAGAGGAATTCTCAACGGCACCTGCAATTATATTCTCAGTAAGATGGATAACGGACAGCCGTTCGATCAGGCACTGAAAGAAGCCCAACAGCTGGGCTATGCCGAAACCGATCCTTCCGGAGATGTGGAGGGGTACGACAGCGCATGCAAAGTGGTTATTTTAGCCAATTCGGTGTTTGACAGAAACGTTACCCTGTCCGATGTCTCCATCACCGGAATTACCGGTATCACCGAAGAGGCCGTTTCTTTGGCGAAATCCAGGGACATGGTCATCCGCCTCATAGGCGAAGTAGGCGAAGAAAAACTTGAAGTCGCGCCGAGGCTGGTTCCCAAAGGGCACCCTCTCGCGGTTTCTGGTACATTGAACGCGGCACAGATCCGAAGCGATCTTGCCGGTCCGATAACCATATCCGGTCGCGGAGCCGGTCGGATGGAGACCGCTTCGGCGGTTCTCAGCGATCTCATATCCGTGATGGATGACCGAAAGGAGTAATTGATGACAGTAATAATCTACGACACCACTTTGCGTGACGGCGCGCAGGGAGAGGGTATATCTTTCTCTTTACAGGATCGCATAGAAATACTCGGAGAGCTGGATGAATTTGGCATAGACTTTGTCGAATGCGGTTGGCCGGGCACCAATCCGATGACGGATGAACTGTTTGCCGCCGCGAAAAAAATGAACCTTAAGAACACCCGGATAACAGCCTTCGGCAGCACCAGAAGAAGAGATATCAAAGCCGAAAAAGACGCGAATCTGAACGCTCTGATTGCGTCGGGTGCAAAATGGGCATGCATATTCGGAAAAACCTGGGACTTCCAGGTGGAAGAAGTTCTCAACACTTCCAAAGAAGAAAACCTGGCTATGATACGGGACAGCGTTTCCTACCTTAAGAAATCGGGAATGAACGTTATGTTCGACGCCGAACATTTCTTTGACGGTTATGCTTCGGACCCCGTATACGCTTTGGAAGCCCTCGGTGCGGCGGTCGAAGCCGGCACCGAATGGCTGGTACTGTGTGAGACAAACGGCGGAGCCATGCCTTATGAAGTTGAAGCGGCCGTCATCGCTGTACGGAAAAGATTCAAAGATACCGCTATCGGAATTCATTGTCACAACGATACCGATTTGGCCGTGGCCAATTCAATATCCGCAATAAAGGCCGGAGCCACCATGGTTCAGGGATGCATAAACGGCATAGGCGAGAGAACCGGCAATGCCAATCTGTGTTCCATAATCCCCAACGTAATGTTGAAAATGGGAATGGATACGAACATAAAGGACTTGACTAAGCTGACGGCCCTTTCAAAATTCGTGGGGGAGGTTGCCAACATGGCCCCTCCGTCTTCTTTGCCCTATGTGGGGGAGAATGCTTTTGCTCACAAAGGCGGAACCCATGTTTCCGCATTGATGAAAAACACCCGCACCTACGAACATGTGGATCCGTCAATGGTAGGCAACAGAAGAAAGGTGCTGATTTCCGATTTATCCGGAAGAGCCAGTATCATCGAAAAGCTCACAGAACTCGGTATAACCGCCGACAAAAGCGACAGCGGACTCATCACCGAGACCGTGAAAGAGCTGGAGTCCAAAGGATATCAGTTCGAAGGAGCGGACGCGAGTTTCGAACTCCTCGTAAAGAGGATGAGAGGCGAATTCGAACCTTATTTCACCATAACCGGATTCAGACTGTTTATAGATGAAGAAGATGACAAATTCACTTCGGAAGCCAGTATAAAAATCAAAAACAGAGACGGAGAGATCGAACACACCGCATCCGACGGAGACGGTCCGGTCAACGCCTTGGACAACGCACTGAGAAAAGCGCTATCCAAATTCTTCCCGGTAATCGATAACATACGTCTGTCGGATTACAAGGTAAGAGTGCTTGACGAAAAATCGGCCACCGCCGCCTCGGTGCGGGTTTTGATAAGATCCACGGACGGTGTGGATAGTTGGACCACCGTCGGAGTTTCACAGAACGTCATAGAGGCTTCGCTGATAGCTTTGGTTGACTCTCTGGAATACGCCATAATGATGAATGACAGGAAGGCAGTGAAATGAACAAGACCATAGTTACACTGGTCGGCAAAGACAATGTGGGAATAATCGCCGCGGTATGCAATTACTTCGCGGACAATAACATAAACATTCTGGATATCAAACAGACCACCGTTGACGTTTACATCAACATGATGATGATTGTCGACACGGACAAATACGAAAAATCTTTCGTGGAACTTTCCGAAGACCTGAAAAAGGTCGGAGAAAGCGTCGGTTGCATCATTCAGGCGCAGCACGAAGATATTTTCAACATGATGCACAGGGTTTGATTCAAATGGTCGATTTCGAAGAGGTCTTTGAGACCAACGCCATGATAAAAGAAGAGAGTCTGGACGTAAGAACGATAACCATGGGCATCAGCCTGATGAGCTGTTGCGATTCGGATTTGGACAGACTCTGCGATAACATTTACAATAAAATAACCGAAAAGGCAAAGGATCTCGTTGCAGTCGGCGATGAAATCGGTTTGAAGTATGGGATTCCAATCACGAACAAACGTGTTTCGGTCACACCCGTTTCGCTCATAGGCGGATGTGCCTGTAAAACACCGGAAGACTTTGTCAAAATCGCAAAAGCGCTGGATAAAGCGGCAGAAGATATCGGGATTAACTTCATCGGAGGTTATTCCGCATTGGTTGAAAAGGGGATGTCGGAAGCCGATAAACTGCTGATAGAATCGATTCCCGAGGCTCTTTTTTCCACGGAAAGAGTTTGCAGTTCCGTATCCGTCGCTTCCACCAAAACCGGAATCAACATGGACGCCGTCCGAATAATGGGGGATGTTGTCCGCAGAACCGCGGAACTTACCAAAGATAAGGACTCCATAGGTTGTGCGAAACTTGTGGTTTTCTGTAATCCGCCCGATGACAATCCTTTCATGGCGGGGGCTTTCCACGGCGTAACCGAACCGGAAGCCGTGATTAACGTCGGCGTATCCGGTCCCGGCGTTGTGAAAACATCGGTGTCACATGTAAAAGGGGAGAATTTCGAAGTTTTGTGCGAAACCATAAAACGCACCGCTTTCAAAGTAACCCGAGTGGGACAGCTTGTTGCGAAAGAAGCTTCGAAAATGCTGGGCGTGCCCTTCGGTATCGTAGATTTGTCACTGGCACCTACTCCCGCAGTGGGAGATTCCATTGCGGACATTCTTGAAGAAATGGGTATCGAAAGAACCGGGGCACCGGGTACAACCGCGGCACTGGCTATTCTCAACGATCAGGTAAAAAAAGGCGGAGTGATGGCTTCGTCTTACGTCGGAGGATTGAGCGGAGCGTTCATCCCGATATCCGAGGACAGTTCCATGGTCCGTGCGGTTGAATGCGGCGCACTGACCATTGAGAAACTGGAAGCCATGACCTGCGTGTGTTCCGTGGGATTGGACATGGTCACAATCCCCGGGGATACGCCGGCAGCCACAATTTCGGGAATAATCGCGGACGAAATGGCTATAGGAATGGTCAATCAGAAAACCACGGCGTGCAGACTCATTCCGGTCATCGGCAAAGGCCCGGGAGAATACGCCGAATTCGGAGGATTGCTCGGATCCGCGCCCGTAATGAACGTCAGTAAGTTCGGTTGCGAAGGATTTGTCAACAGAGGCGGAAGGATACCGGCTCCGATACACAGTTTCAAGAATTGATTTCTGGAATCTCGGAAGGTTGAAATTAAACTCTGAATTCAAACCGGAACGCATACCGGCAAAGAAAAGTGATATTCGATAATCAAAGATATCAAAAAAATTAAATATATCACTTTAACGGAACGCGCCTTTACGGGTACAACAGAAATTTTCCCGGCGACATATTTGTTGCCTTCAATACATGCAACACTGACTGATTTTAATCTGAATTGTCACCGAATGTAACTGTTATAAATCGCCAGTCTTAATTTTGCGTCGGTGACTTTTTCAGAATGGCATTCACGCCCCCTGCTGAGATGTTGGGTGCATGTCCGATATTATAAATATAACAACTTCTTAACTTATGTTGGATTATACATCCAACTAGGTGTAATTAATGAATAAAACTCAATTGATTGCCATTGGTGCTGTGCTCCTGGTTGTAATTGCCGGGGCATCCGCATTCATGATTCTTTCCAATGATGGTGAGGATAAATACAGATCCAGTAACACAGACTTCAGATTATCGATTCTAGGAAATGCCGACGGAAACGATTATCTGGACCGTGATGATATCGCCAAAATTCAAGAAATGATTGATACAGACGCAGAATATTCCCAGATGGCGGACGCAAACAATGACGGTAAAATTGATGCGAAAGACATTGCTTTCCTTGAAAATATTCTTGAAGTAAAAGAGTACAACAAAGGAAAAGCCGATGCTGACAAGAGAACCGCAGTTATCAATTATATCGATGTAGACAACGAAATCAGTTCCGCCAACTATCCTGTGAAGAAGTATGTCATAGTCAACACCCAGAGACAGCTTTCACTCAGCATCGCTCTCGGAATAGGGGACCGTGTGGTTGGAATAACCAATCACATTCAAACCTACTTTGACGAGAACCTCTTTGCTGATTTCAAAGACACCCCCTCTATGGGAACCCGAGACAATCCCAATCTTGAACTTCTTGCCGAGGTAAATGCCGACACCATTCTCAGCGGACCTTCTACCACATATGCCAAGAATATAACATCCACAAACCAGATTCCCGGAAAACAGCTTATCCGTATGGCTTCATGGGAAGGCGCCAACCTCGCAACCGGCGCACTCATGCTCGGATTCTTTACCGATGCGGATGATGCTGCAGAGTCCTACGTCAGATGGATGGATGATTTGAGGGTTGACATCGATGAGAAACTGAAAACAGTCGACAATGTCAAAGCGACCAAGTTCTACCTCGGTACCCCGACTTATCTTTACGCACAGAACGACGGATGCTCCACCGCGCTTACTTGGACCGGGGCCACAAACGTCGGAAATATTATCCAGACAAACACTGCAAAATCAGGAATTTCTGTCGACGATAATGTGAGGGTGCAGGTCGCACAAACCGGCGTTGATGTTTACATCTACGGTGCGTACCTTTACACTCATGAGTCCTCTCAGGAGTGCCAGGACAAGCTCACGGATAAGGCTGTCAGCTTCTCCGAGAGATTCCCGACCACTAATGCGGTAAAGAACAATGAAATCTACGTTATCAACTATGATCTTCCGTTTGTCATAGCCGAGCTTCTTGGTGCATACATCATGTTTGACGATGTATTCTCCACGAACTACGTCGAGAGCATAATTCAGGAGTATCTTGACAGATTCTGCGATGTGCACGATTATCAGTTTAATATTGATAATTTCGTTCAGAAATACAACGCAACTGCCTGAAAAATTTTTTCAAAGGGGGGCTTGCCCCCCGATATAATTACTGGTGGGGCTGATGAAGTTACCCTGGCAGAAATACACAGCACACGACAACAGCTCTGAAGAAGAAAAAAGGGTGCTTCAGGGATACAGTCTTTACGTCTTCAAAAAATATCTTTTCATAATCATCTGCATCGTTGCGACGATTCTTATCGCTGGACTGTCCATATCCATCGGCATAGGCGGTATAAGCATAATCAGAGCATATGAAATTCTGATTGAACACGTACAGGGCAACATCGTAAATGAAATTGAGGATTATATCATATGGGGCGTAAGACTCCCTCCGTTGCTCGGAGGTCTCATTGCGGGTGCCGGTCTTGCGATTACCGGTGCGGTTATGCAGAGTACATTAAAAAATCCGCTTGCAGACCCGTATACAACCGGAATCTCGTCGGGTGCATCGTTCGGTGCGACTCTTTCCATCGTAATGGGAATTAATATAATAGGCGTGGGAAACCAGTACGGTATCGTCCTGAACGCATTCCTGTTTTCGCTGATTCCGATGTTCGCGATTATGATAGTGTCGTCAATGCGTCGCGCATCCGCCACCACCATAATCCTGGCAGGTATTGCCGTAATGTACATGTTTAACGCAATGACGACTATCATGATGTTGCGTGCCGATCCCGTTGCACTGGCTGATGCATACTCGTGGCAGGTCGGTACTCTTTCGCTTATAAAAATGAAAGATCTTCCGATAATGTTTGGATTCGTTCTTGTAGGCGGCGTCTCTTTGATGTTACTTTCATCAAAGATTAACATTCTCAGCGCAGGCGACGAAAGTGCAAAATCTCTCGGAGTCAACGCCGATACTCTGAGGATTGTATGTCTGTTGATTGTATCGATGATGGCGGCGGCAATTGTTAGTTTTACGGGAATAATCGGTTTTGTAGGATTGGTATGCCCTCATATCTGCAGAATGGTAATCGGTTCCGATAACCGTTATCTGCTCCCCGCATCGGCAATGTTCGGTGCCATGTTTCTGATTCTTGCAAACCTCATAGGAAACAACATAATCGCCCCCACCACTCTGCAGGTGGGTGTAATCACCGCTTTCCTGGGTGCACCCGTGTTGATATTCCTTTTAATCAAACTCAAAAAGGAGACTTGGTAAAATGAAAGTCGATATGGAGAAAGTAACTTTTTCATATTCCCGTGATGCGTTTGTACTGAAAGATATTGACCTGGTTCTTGACGAACCGGGCCTCACATGCATCATAGGACCCAACGGAGTGGGTAAATCAACACTTGTCAAGTGTATTAACAAACTGCTTATACCAACCTCCGGCTCCATTTTTCTGGACGAGACAGATGTCAAAAGTCTGAATTTCAAGATGCTGTCGAAGAAAATAGGTTTTGTTCCGGCAACAACATCAGACAGCTTTTCTATGAGTGTCATTGACACGGTTTTAATGGGTCGTACGCCGCATAAGCATCTTGGATCTGAAAATGAAGACCTCCATATCGTCTACAATATACTCGAGGACATGAACCTAACTCATCTGGCCCTTAGAAACAATAACGAGTTGAGTGCGGGGCAACATCAGAGAGTATCGATCGCCCGGGGCCTAGCTCAGGAACCGGACTTACTGATTCTTGATGAACCGACCGCAAATCTTGACATTCGACATCAAGTAATGGTCATCGAATTACTGAAAAAGGTTGCACACGAAAATAAAATAACTGTTCTTATGATTAGTCATGATCTCAATATAACCGCAAAATATGCAGACAAAGTAATTGTAATGTCTACACCCGGCGTAATACATTCGGTCGGCACACCGCGTGAAGTGATGAACGAGGATATGATACGCTATGTATACGGCATGAACAGCAAAATACTTGATATGGACGGACATCTGCATATCATCCTCGGGAGTGCCGTTTCCGATGATGAAATGATTCTTTTACACCGTAATGAATGCGATTATGGAAACTGATTGTTATAACGGGGAATAATGAGATGCATTGTATGAACATATTTTACATTTTGCAGGTCACATAAATCCAGCATAACTTATCGTAAATATACTATATAATACCCTCTTTAAATATTATATCTAAACAGAAGATATTTAGCATACAATAAAATCATAAAACGTAGCCCCTATCGAAGTCGGAAATTTTCAGTCAAACGCGCTACTTTTACATACATGCCTCACGAAGATGATTATATACTCCGCAAAAAAATGATTAACATGCTTCAAACACTGTGTTTGGAGTATAGGAGGAATGGAATTGGTAACAGAAATGACACCGACGAGACGCGCGTTGGCGGCAGTTCTCGGAGGGAGGATAGATTATGTGCCCCCCGCGAATCCGCTTGCGCAAACGACTTTGGATCTTATGGAATTTTGCGGCGCGAGTTGGCCAAAAGCTCACAGAGATGCTAAAATGATGGCAGATCTTGCGGCCGCCCCGTGGGAAGTGTGCGGAATTGAAACTGCAAGGCCCCAATTCGACATATCATTGGAGGCTGAGGTCTTAGGATGTAAACTGGATTGGACTAAATCGGATCGTCCGCCGGTCACAGGACCTGCGTACAAAAATCCCAAGGACATATCATGGGATGATAAATTCACGGAAAAAGACAGAGCCGCAGTAGTGCTCGAGTCTATAAGCATACTTAGAGAAAGGTATGCCGGCTATCTGCCAATCGTCCCGGTGATAACTGCGCCTTTTACAGTTGCAGGACACATAATGGGTGTGGAAAATCTTGTGATGATGACAGTCACCGATCCGGAAAAAGCACACGAGGCTATTAGCGCTGCGACCGAGTTCTGTATAGAATACGGAAGAGCGCAGGTAGCGGCCGGAGCACATATGCTTTTCCCCGCAGATCCGTCAGCTTCCGGAGATCTTATATCGCCTGAAACATACAAAGAATTCGTCTTGCCCTATCATCAGAAATTCGCAAGATCTGTCAGTGCGCCGAAGATACTCCATATTTGCGGACATACTGAAAAGCTGCTCCCATATATCAAGCAGAGCGGCATGGATTGTTTTTCCTTTGACTCTCCGCCTGCATGGTTAGTAAGAAAGGAATTAGGCAACTCGATGTCGTGTCTTGGAAGTCTAGACGTCATAGATTTGATGCCTAACGGGACGCCGGAACAGGTCTACAATAGGACTGTGGAATGTATACAACAGGGCGTAGACATTGTAGGCACGGCATGTGATGTTTCCAACGGAACGTCATTGCCCAACCTGAAAGCATATGTGGCCGCCTGTCGCGAAACACCAATCCCCGACAGCACTGATGTCGAAGATTGCGTTCGCGCTTTGGGGGTGGCGAAAGCCAAAAACATCAAAGAGATGCTCCCCTACGATATCGAAGGAGGTGGGTTCTGATGCATATGGACATAGTTATGCAACAGGTTCTTAAAATGAAGAATGAGGACCCGGTTCGTTTCAATAAGCTAGTTCAGGAAGGAATGGCGGCAGAGCTGGGATATCTCCCAGAAAAGAACCTCAGGGAGATAAGCGCAGAAAAACTCAAGAAAGAGAACTATTCGGAGGATCCGGAATACACTGCAGTCTCCGATGCTGTTCTTGCAGGAAAGAGAAAAGATGTGGAAAAGCTCGTGAACAAGCTCATCGAAAATGGCAGAGATCCGTTAGATATAGTCACAGAAGCATTGATGCCCGGCATACAAGTTCAATGCGAGATGTATGATCTTGGTAAAGCGTTCGTTCCTGAGATTCTTATGTCAAACGACGCCATGCAAGGAGGAATAACGATATGTCAGTCTGAATTAGGCGACATACCCAGTAAGGGCAACATCGCATCATTCGTTGCTCAGGGTGATTTGCATGACATCGGAAAAAACATCTGCGCGGCTATACTCAAAGCCAACGGATACACCGTGACAGATTTGGGCAGGGATGTTTCAAAGGAAGAAGTACTCAAAACCGTGAAGGATAAGGGCATACAGCTGGTCTGCGGATCTACGCTGATGAGCACCACCAAACCGGGACTTATGGATACGGCTCTTCTGCTGGAACTCGAAAAGACAGGCGTGTCCGTGGCTTGCGGAGGGGCGGCAGTGTCAAAAGCATTCGTCGGAACCTTCAACAATGCCATATACACCAAGTCTCCGCTGGAGACCGTACACAAAGCTGACAGCATAATATCCGGTAACAAAAAGTGGAACGAACTTCGCTGATGTAAACAATGCTTCCTAAACATTTTAAAAATTTTTTTCTATTTATTCACAACGGAGGGAACACATGACGGCAGAACAGGCTGTTGCATTAGACATAGGTACCAGTGGACTGAGGGGGCAGCTCGTAAACTTAGAAAACGGGCAGGTAATTCGTACATGTATAATGAACAGGAACCCAATACCCGGGGCCAACATCATGGATCACCTTTCATTCGCACTTGAATGCGGAGGGGATAAAACCCGGCGGTTATTGGTTTCAACCGTCCACGACATCATAGAAAGACTGAAACCGGAACATCTGTCCAGAATAGCTGTATGCGGAAATCCGATACAGCTGTCACTTTTGGAAGGTAAGGAATTTAGAGATCTGGCATACGCTGGTGAGAGTAAACTCAAAGAAGAGAATATAGGTCCGGTAGACAGACCCGGGCATATTGTTTCAGGAGATATCCTTGGATTTGATTCTGGTGTCGAAATAATTATTCCGCCGGCTGTCCGCCATGAAATCGGAGCTGACGCCCTGGCAATGATGATTGAATCCGGATTTTTGGAAGACGACTTTTGCCTTGTGACGGATTACGGCACAAATGCGGAAATGGCACTGAAGGTTGGAGATACCGTATATACGGGATCTGCCGCCGCAGGTCCTGCCCTGGAAGGTCAACAGATAGGCTCGGGAATGTTGGCCGGACCGGGTGCGCTATCGGATTTATGCAGATGTCCACAGGGGTGGAGGGCTAAGGTGTTGGACTCCCGTATGGAGGTACAAGACGGCCCCATGATTAACATGAGGAGCGGGATGATACACAAAGAGGGGGTGGTTCCGAAGGGCATAACAGGAACGGGTGTAATTGCACTTGTGCATGCTGGCATAATGGACGGTCGCATGAGTCCGCCGAAAATAACGGGAGATTCGATCGATATAACACGGAATATCCGATTCACAAACGAGGACCTTGCAGAAGCAGGCAAAGCGTTGGGTGCGATACGCGCAGGTCACCTGACACTGATGATTGAAGCGGGCGTATCGCACAAAGATATCCACACGATGTACATGGCCGGAGCCTCTGGAACATATGTGGACCCTATCAAAGCAATGTCTGTCGGCATGGTGCCCCCTTCAGTAATTAATGTTGTGCAAGTCGGCAACACATCGCTGCAACTAGCCAAGGATATCGCCATAAAGCCGGATGAAATTGATTCTCTCAATGTTCTACGAAAAGAGCTGCTTGCAAAGCATATCATGTTCGCAAAATCCTCTGTTTTCAGCGACCTTTATTCTTACGAACTTGCTGTTTGGACGGAGGGAATGGACACCTACAGATATTCCCGCAAACTGGCCGAGTATGACCAATCAGGATATCTTGGAACGCCTTTAAAACCCACCATCCGCAAGGTCTCCGATTTAGACATAATTGACACGGGGGAGTCATTGGAGATGTTGGATACCAAAATTGAAATAAGGGGAACATGGAACTGTAGCAGATGTGGAATATGTGTGCGTCTATGTCCGGAAAAGGCACTGAATATGGATAATGGCAGGTTCATTGTCAACACCGGTATGTGCCTCGGCACCGCATGTATGAGATGTGTGGAAAACTGTCCAGAGGGAGCGTTTGCCTTATGGAATACAAAAAATGAATTCCACATCAGTAAACGTCCGAATGAAACCGTCACTGCAGAACCGTTTCCATTGTAACTCATGAACAAAAATTCGAACTTCGTTTTTAACATGATTTACGACAAGGGAATTGTTTTCATTCTTATCACACGTTTCTTCTTTTCTTAAGCAGATAATAATTTATTGAATAGAAAATAGCACAATATATTACAACCATGGCGAATGATGCCCACGGGAAAACACTGCCGACCGCCGCGGCTCTTATGCATTCGGTTACCGGTGTCAGCGGCAACACGGAAATAAGAACCTGAACAAAATCCGGAAGCGCGGACAGGGAGAATATGGTGCCACACAGAAATGTCATGGGAACTATGACAAGACTTGTGAACAGATTGAGTGTTTGATGAGAATTGGCAAGCAATCCCGCACATATTCCAAGGAACGAAAATGTGAAACAGGACAGAACGATAGAGATGATTAACATCGGCGTGACAATCAATTCACTTGAGAGCAGCAATCCCAATATAATCAATAAAGTACAACTGATCAAACCCCTTATGACACCGATTAGTGATTTTCCTATGACAACGGAGGGCACACGTATGGGACATAACATCAGTTCGTCAAAACTCATGTAATATGTTCGTTGAACGAGCACCTTTGTCGCGGTGGAATTAAAAGACGCCGAGAGGGTGGTCAGTGCTATAATGCCGGGGATGACGAAGGTTATGTATTCCAAGCCTTCCACTTCCATCCCCTTTCCGAGGCCGTAACCAAAGGCGACCAAATACAGCAACGGACCGACGAGACACGAAATAAGTATCGAAACAATGTTTCTTTTGAAGAAACATAAGTCCGACCATGCTACCCGCAGGGATTCAGTCAATATGCTATCATTCATACGCGAATCACTTTCCCTGTTTTTTCGGCTTTTACATCTCTTCCCGTGAGTTCCAGAAATACGTCCTCCAGGTTGGTAGTTCTCATCATAACATCTTTTTTTTCGGAGAATGTTTTGATGTATTCCTGCGCAGAATCTCTGTTTGGAAAATACCTGTATGACGTACGTCCGTTATCGTCGATGTGCTCAACCGCTATATGTCCCAGTTCATCGCAAAGTTCATCCGGTCCTCCTAAAGCAACAAGTTTTCCTTTATTGATTATACCGACTTTATTGCACAAACTGGCAACTTCATCCATGTAATGGGTCGTAAGGAAGATAGTGGTTCCGTTCTTGTTCAGAGTACGTATCAATTCCCAGAGCATATGTCTGGATTGCGTGTCGAGACCCGCTGTCGGTTCATCAAGAAAAAGTATCTTTGGTTTATGAATTATGGAACATACGATGGATACTCTTCTTTTCCATCCGCCGGACAGCGATATTATTGTTCTGTCCATGTATTCTTCCAAGCCCATCAGTTCACTCAGTTCACGTATCCTTCCGCCAATTTCCTTCAGAGGAATTTTATGCAGAAGAGCATGATGAATCATATTTTCTTTTACGGAAATATCCCGGTCCAGACTGATATGCTGTTGAGTTATTCCTATAAATCCCTTCGCTGACTGATAGTCATTTATCAGATCTATGCCGCAAACGGTAGCACTTCCCGATGTGGGGGGAGACATGGTTGTCAGCATGCGCACGGATGTCGTCTTCCCGGCACCGTTAGGTCCGACGAAACCGAATATACCCCCTTCTTCAATATTCATTGTAAGACTATCTACGGCGGTAAATTCGCCATATTTTTTTGTAAGATTTTCTGTGGTGATGATATACATCCATCAGCCCCGATCCGTTATTTCTTCAAGTATTTCCTCATTCTCAAGGAATATTTCCGATAGCCTATCGTTAATTTCTTCCGGGGGTTCCCACATTCCCCTGTCTATCGCTTCCATCAGTCTTTTCAGCATTTCGTGCATCGCATACGAATTGACGTCCTCTATCCATTCCCTCACTTCATCGGTAAGAATATAGAATTCCGTAAGGGACTGGTACATCCAAGGTTCGATTATATCGGATGTGGCATCCCAGCCGAATATGTACTCAAAGGCTTCGGATATTTCCTGCGCGCCTTTGAAACCGTGCTGTTTCAGACCGTTCAGCCATTTGGGATTCAGAAGTTTGCTTCTGAAAATGAATTTTCCTTCTTCTTCGATGGTTTTTAATTTAACATTCTGGGTATCTGATGAATCTCCGATTACCGACATGGGTTTTTTGCCTTTGATTGATGTGACCGCCGCGTTCAGACCGCCGAGGAAAATATACACATCGTCGTTGTCGAACATATCGTACTCTCTGCTTACGCTGTTCTTGACGGTTACGTCTGTTTCGGATAATCTCCTCCGGAAGGATTCGGGCACCTTTTCCCCTTTTCTTCCTTTGCCGTACGCATGACATCCGTAGGTAGCGTATATTTCTCCGAGGTCATTGATATCGGTCCACTCGGAGGTTCTTATAAGCATGTCCACACCCGCTCCGTATGCTCCCGGCGGATCTCCGAATATCCTTATTTTTGACAGTGATACTGCGTCCCCTTCCGGCATGCCTTCTTTAATGTGTTCGATGACCTCGGCTCTCAGGTTTGCGAGCATGTAATTGTCTTCGTCGCTTTCGTCCAGGGAAGATATCATATCCACCGCCTCATCAATCATATTTGTGACGTTAGGGAAAGTGTCCCTGAACAATCCGCTTATTCTTACCGTTACATCCAGTCTCGGCCTTCCCAGTTCTGCAAGAGGAACGATCTCCAATCCTTTTACGCGCCCTCCGTATCCTGTCCATACCGGCCGAACGCCCATGAGCCAGAGGATGTACGCAACGTCATCGCCGCCTGTCTTCATGGTGTCGGTGGCCCACAGCACGACACAGATGCCTTTCGGGTATACGCCGTTCTCGTCAACAAAACGCTGTACCATCTGATCCGCCATCGTCTTTCCGATTTCCCAGCTGGAGTGCCAGGGTACCGCATCCGGGTCTATGGAATAGAAATTTCTTCCGGTGGGGAGTATCTGCGCTCTTCCCCTGGTGGGACATCCCGAAGGTCCGGGAGGTATGAATTTTCCGTTTAAACCGTTGACGATACTGTCAATCTCCTGTCCCATAAGTTCGAGATTGGGATACAGTTCCCTGCATACGAACGAAACCGCTTCCATAAGATTGTCCGTGGCATTCGGGAACATTTTTTTGACGGTGCTCTTGCATTTAAGTTCGTCGAATCCGTCGGACATCATAGAGGCTATGGTGTTCCGGAAATTGGACTCTATCTCATCAATCAGTTCTCCGTTCAATTTACCGGATTGAGGATGTGTATCGGACGGAGATTCCGCAAGTTCTCTGAACGATAATCCCATGGACTCCGCAATGGATTCTCTCAGAGAGGGTATGTTTCCGTTATTGAATCTGGTTAGACTGTATATCGTCTCCATCAGACGTTCTCCGGT
The DNA here is from genome assembly GCA_002498605.1 of Methanomassiliicoccaceae archaeon UBA404. GTDB lineage: Archaea > Thermoplasmatota > Thermoplasmata > Methanomassiliicoccales > Methanomethylophilaceae > VadinCA11. The sequence continues at coordinate 33,175 of DAHY01000005.1, forward strand.
TGGAATTTCTCCCAAAATATGCATGCCGTCTTTAATCAGCGCACCCTTCAACTCAAGAACGTAATCGTAAAGTTCGTCGGCCTTTTCTCCGACCGCAGATGCGTCGGCGTCTTCGTTAAGACCAATGTCTGAAAACAACGACATCCGCATAACGATTTCGTGCAGTTTCTGTTCGACGAGGGTTAATTTTTCAGTCTGTTTGTATGAATCCGCATTCATGTATATCTGCAAAGCAGATTCCAATTCTGAAAGCTCGTCGTAACTTCCCGCACGGCACATGGCCGGTATCATATGATCTACGATGACAGCCTCGCCTCTTCTTTTTGCCTGAATCCCTTCTCCGGGATTTCCTATTATGTAAGGATAGATATCCGGAATGTTCTTCAAGACATAATCGGGACAGCATTCTGCCGACAGACCCACACTTTTGCCGGGTAACCATTCAAGAGTACCGTGGGTTCCCACATGTATGACCGCGTCGGCTCCGAAATCGTTTTTCAACCACCGATAGTATGCAAGATACTGATGTGTCATGACCACATTCGTATCGTGTAAATTCGCCTGGATGTCATGAGCCCTGTCGGGCTGGAATCCTATCACTATATTACCGTTCGATATTCCCGGGATCTGAATCATTCCGTTTGTTACTCTGACCTCCCCGGGGGCCGGACCCCAGTCCCCTTCAAGTTTTTTCATGGACGCCCGCGGAACGTCTTCGGTCCATTCCTTGTACTCCCGGGATGTGACCATGTCCAACGCGTCTTCAAGTATACTCCTGTCCGATATCCATGTGGTATCGTTCGTGAGACCTGCCAGCATCCGGTCCACAAGCTCCCGGCTTGTTTCGGGAATCCAATCCACCTTGTAACCTTCGTCCTTCAGTCTTTGCAACAGGTCCACGGTACTTTGAAAAGTATCAAGGCCGGAAGCTCCGCCCGCAAGATCGGTTCTGGGCGGATACATATACAAAAGAATGGCAACCTTTTTTTCATCATTCTTTTTTCTCCCGAGGGAGGCCCATCTGATTGCTATATCGGCAAGGTCATCGACTCTTTCCGAAATGGGAGAATGATATCTTGCTCCGGACCCGTCAATTTCGGTACTGGCATAAGGGATTGTTATGATCTGTCCGTCAAACTCGGGATGTGCAATATCGAATGCGATTTCAGCACTGCTCAGTCCGAAAATATTTTCTTTCCACCCTTTCTCGGTACTCATTAGCGTTGTGGTCTGTATAATCGGCACATTCAATCTTTCAAAAAAGGGATCGTCCGGAATTTGTTCGCCGTCTCCGGGATTGGCAATCAGCGTCTGTGAGAAACTCATGGTTTCAATAATGCAGTCAACGCACGCTTTTCCGTCTTTTATGAAATACGTATCGATTATTTTACTCAGTCCCATTGCTCCGGCGATTTTATTCTCGGATGTAAACAAGAAAATCGGAAGAACGTTTACGTCTCTTTTTTCCAATGAGCGGATTAAAGAATCTATTGCCTTCGTATTCCCGGTAAGAAATTGTTTCTGATAGAACAATATCGCAACGGTCGGAACATCGGGATTGAAAGAATCTATCATTTCTTCGATTTTTATCAATCCTTTGTCGGGATGGTATGCACCCTGAGCCGGTGGTATCAACGGTGCCGGAACTTCGATGTCTGCATTGTCAAAGGTGTTCAGCGCCCATTTCAAAAGACTTTTGTTATTTTCTTCTCCGCCGAGTGCCGTAAAGGTATTGACAAGATCGTAATCTTCGCATTCTCTGAACATATACTTGTATTCATCCTGAACCCACTCTTCCGTGCAGGTAAGAAACGCGATTTTATTTTCTTTGTCTATTGCGTCTTTCAGCTTATCGAATTTTTTGAAATATGACACGTCCCCGTGAACCTTTATCAGAATCAGGTCGGCTTCAGAAACCTTGTCAAGTATATTCGAAAGCAATACTACGTCTTCTTCCAAATCGACAGAGTCCGCGCATGTCAGTGTTATTTCGTATCCCTCGCGCCTCAGCTGGGCGGCGGCATTGTCAAAACTGTGACTGTCTTTGGTACATATCGAAACAATAACTACGTGCATTCTGAAACACCTGCGTCTTGGATGAATAATCCAACTTATCTTTCATAGTTCATAAAGCATAATAATCTAACTGTTGACTCCTAATTTCTGATTTGACAAATTGAGTTATTTCGTTCGAATTTGCATTAGAACATTACCCTGCAATCGGATAAAAATCAAAATAACGCTCGTTTGGTTACACAGAATTACGTTTCGTTCCCCACTACGGATTTTACACTCTGCGCGAGACGGTCCGCGTTCAGTTCATCCAGTTTGAAATATGTTCCTTCGAGTTTCTTTGCCAGTATTTTTGCGTGATCGAATCTTGCGAATCCCGTTGCCGCGTCTATGATGATCCACCGCACTCCGGGCAATTTGATTCCTTCGGCTATCTTTTGAACTTCCTCATTAGGGTCTGCGCCGGAATCGACAGGGACGTTTGCTCTTCCGTCGGTTATCAACACAATAAAGCAGGCTTCTCCGACATGAGAACGGGAATACACCGACATGAACGTGCTCACGTCCATCAATGCGGTTCCCAACGGAGTCTTGCCTCCGGTCGGAAGTTCTTCCAATTTTTTATAACTGTATTCGACCGACTTTGTCGGCGGAAGAATCAGTTCGGAAGTGTCTCTTCTGAAAGCCATCATACCGATACGGTCTCTTTTCACATAGCTTTCCTTGAGCATCGACATTATTGCGCCTTTTACGGTCACCATCCTTTTTCTGACGCCGAGAGAACCGCTTGCGTCGACCAAAAAGAGTATCGTGCATCCGCTCCGTCTTTCTCTGACTTTTTCGCGTATGTCCCGTTTCTCGATACTGATGCTGAGTCCGTCATGTTCTCTGGATAATTGATACGGAGCGGCGGCCCGGATTGTTGCATCGAACGCGATGTCGGGGTATTTGTCGGCGGGCATTCTGGATCTGGCATATCTGCCGGTCTTATCGTCGCTTTCGACGAGAGTCCTTCGCCCCGCCCGACTCTTTGTACGTCGGATTCTTTTCGGAACGCCGTCTTCCAGATAATCGATTACTTTGAATTGCTCGCCGATATTGAACAGCATCTCTTCCATAAGAGATTCCAAATCCGGAGGCTCCGGCACAGAAGGTTCTTCCTCATTTTCCTCGGGAGGGTTTTCTTCTTCTTTCTGTTCGTTGTCTTCGTTGTTGTCTTCGTCATCGTTTTCGGGCGGAGGTTCTTCCTCCTGCTCCGGGGGCTCGGGGGGTTCGGGCGGCGGCGGGGAGTAGTTGCGTCTGTGCGTAAGGCACAGTGCGGCGGCCTCTTCCACGTCTTTTTTCATGACTTCGTCTCTTCCGTTCAGTGCCGCCAAGGCTTTTGCCGTATTGATGGTTGCAATATCCCCTCTGTGTCCGGCGGCTCCGATTTTTGTACACAATTCTACAACGATATCAACCAATTCGTCGGAGACGGTCACAAAAGGATAGATTTTTTCGGCTTTTTCGATTTTATTGCGAATGTCTTCGTCTTCCGAGAAATACTTTTGAACAAAATCCGCGGGAGACTTGATGTATTCCATGTTCCGCCTGAGTATCTCCTTCTTTTCTCCGTCGTCTTCGGACATGACCGCATAAGCGCACATATCGAATCTGTCCAACAGATGAGAACTCAGATCTGTGTCCTCCGGATTCATGGATGCGATGACAGTTGTATCAACGTTGTATGATGCGGATATCCCCTCTCTTTCGAGAATCACTTTCTTTTTGTCAACGGCTTCCATGATTGAAATCAGCATGGCCTGATCCATAAGATTTACGTCATCGATGTAAATGATGCATCCGTCTGCATTTTGAAGCAGCCCGGGGTTGACTTTGGTCTCGCCGCTGCTGAGGGTGGATTCGATATCCATTCCTCCGAAGAGCTGTTCTTCGGTCACATTCAGAGGTATATTCAGGATTTTTTTATCGGATATGCTTCCGATTGCTCTCGCAACGGTTGTTTTTGCCACACCGGAAGGTCCCCTGATAAGAACGCTTTTCAAATGGGGATTTACCAATACGCATTCTATGGCTCTTTTGGCATCATCCATTCCGATAACGGCGGAAAACGGAAACTTTACGCCGTTCAGAGATTCTGAAGACATTCCTCGAGCTCTCCGGTGTCCATAATCGATTCTTCGAACGGCCTTCTTCTCATACGGTGCGAAAGAACCAGTTCCGCCACATCCCGTATGTCATCCTTATCGACGGCTTTCTTTCCGCCCAAAGCCGCATTGGCCTTGGCGGCTTTCATCATTGTTATATCGGCACGGTGTCCGTCGACTGAGAAATGCGTCGTTACCGACACTATCATATCCACGACGTCATCGTCGGTGGGTATCTTTCCCACAAGTTTTTTTGCCTCGATTATACGATTCCTCAACTCGTTCATATCTTTCGAACATTCTTCAACATATAGTCCGGGGTTCTCATCGAATTTTATTCTTCTTTTGACTACCTCCGCACGTTCTTTGGTATCCTTTTCTCCTCTTACTTCGACGGACAATCCGAATCTGTCCAACAGCTGAGGTCTCAGTTCCCCTTCCTCGGGATTCATCGTACCTACGAGAATGAATCTCGAAGGGTGACTGAAAGATACGCCCTCTCTTTCAACATAATTTATACCCATTGCCGCGGAGTCCAAAAGAAGATCCACGAGGTGGTCGTCCAACAGATTCACTTCATCCACGTAAAGCAGATTACCGTTCGCCTGTGCCAAAATACCGGGTTCAAACCTCTTCTCTCCGGTCTTGAGTATATGTTCAATATTCAATGTACCAGCAACTCTGTCTTCGGTGGCACTGAGCGGAAGTTCTACCACCGAAGTTTCCACGGTTATGGGTTCTATTGTTTCACCTTTGTCAAGACGTTCCCTGCAATACGGACAGAGACTGTCCATTCTTTCAAGATCGCATCTGAAAGGACAGGAACTCACATTGTTCCTTTCGGGAAGTATTCTAGCGAGAGATCTCACGGCGGTTGATTTTGCAGTGCCTTTTTCTCCCTTTATCAACACTCCGCCGATGCCGGGATCCACCACATTCAAAAGAAGGGCTTTTTTCATTTTTTCTTGTCCGACAATACTTGTGAAAGGAAACAGATAATTTTCTTTGCTCATACAATTCCTCAAATAACAATAGTTATATTCTGGATGTATAGTCCAATTATTGTTTAATAAATTTGTTATGGTGAACCAAGATGAAGATCGTCAATATTTCAGTAAACAGCACAGACCCGAAGATGATCATACCTCCTGCGAGGGAGTTGGAAGACGAATTCGGTCTTGAAATTGAACTGTTCTGCTGGGACAGTTCAGAACTGGATGACGATCTGCTCAAATACCAGGAACTGGTCAGAGTAACCAAAGACGCAGATTTGATTTTAATCAGGTGTATGGCCGATCCCACCCGATTCAACAGATTCGACAAATACGAAAATCTTCTGAAGGAAGCAAAGGGTTTGGTTTTGGTATATTCCGGCAATGCCGATGTGAAATTCGTTTATCGTAATCTGTTTTCAGGAAGCGATGAGGAATTCATAGAATTGGGAAAATATGTCGGTTATCGGGGGGTTGAAAACGAACGGGGTCTGCTGCTTTGGCTGAACCGGAGGCTCGGCGGTCCTGCAATCGAAGTGCCGGAACCCATGAAACAGAGAACGAACGGAATATACCATCCTGATTATGACAGGGACATTTCTTTGGAAGAATATCTTACAACTTTGGATTCTTCGAAGCCCACGGTCGGAATAATGTTTACCGGAAGTTTATGGTTGTTCGATAATCTCTTGCACATCGATGCATTGATAAAGACGGCGGAATCCAAAGGGATGAACACTATACCAGTTTTCTTTTCCACTTCGGTCAGTAACGTCCCAGGAGAAAAAGGAACGGCAAGACTTGTTGAACATTACTTCATGGAAAACGGCAAATCAAGAATTGACGTAATGATAATGTCCACACCGTTTTCTCAATTGGTCAACTCCCGTGAAACTCAGGGGATGAACACTCCTGACGACGAAAATTTTTACAGATATCTTACTAACGTTCCGGTTCTCCAGGCAATGACCGTGAACGGTGTATACACCGATTACGAAGAAAATGCCCTGGGATTGAACAAAAATGAAATTTATGCACAGGTTTCGTGGCCGGAAGTGGACGGCCAGATAATAACCGTCCCGATAGGCGAAAGCAAAGAACGCAGCAAAGGATTGCGAAGAACGACTCCGATTGACGACAGAATCGAACATATTACCGAACTTGCCAAAAATTGGGCCATATTGAAGAGAACCCCGCCCAAGGACAGAAAAATCGCAATATTACTGTATCAATCACGTCCCGATTCCGGAAGAATCGGAAGTGCCGCCGGACTTGATACGTTGGAAAGCGTGAGCGATATCCTGCAGAAAATGGATAAAATCGGATATACCGTCGAGAACGTTCCCGCAAACGGAAAAGAATTGATAACCGAGTTGCTGAACGGTGTGACGAACAACCTCGAATGGATGTCTTCTGAAACCATCAAAGAAAATGCTATCGACATGATCGATAAACAAAGATATCTGAGGGAGTTCGGTGCCGTACCGGAATTTAACCAAAATGACATAACAAAAAAATGGGGAGAACCTATCGGCGAAATAACTGTGGATTCCGGCAAGATGGTCATACCCGGGGTGTTGAAAGGAAACGTACTCGTCGGTTATCAGCCTTTGAGAGCATGGTTCGAGCAGGCGGATGGGGTGTGTCACGATCCGATACTGCCCATGCCCCACCAGTATCTGGAGTATTACAGGTGGCTGCAACATGATTTCGGGGTACAGATGGTTATACATGTGGGAACCCACGGCACTCTCGAATGGTTACCGGGAAAGAATGTGGGATTATCCAATAAATGCTACCCCGACCTTGTTTTGAACAGTATACCGCACATGTACCCCTACGTTATAGACGATCCGGGGGAGGGGATACAGACAAAACGGAGATCTGAAGCGGTGGTAATAGGCCATATGTGTCCGACAATGGCCAAAGCCGGGGGATACGACGACCTTGCGCCTGTCGAAGTCCCGTTGCAGGAATATTTTAAATTCAGAAATTCCGCGCCCGAGGAAAGGCAACGCACCCTTATCGAAGAAATATACGAAGCATCCAAAACTGCCAATCTCTTTGACGATTTGGGAATCCCCCAGGATGCCGATGTAAATCTTTTTGAAGAACACCTTCCCGATCTTCACGATTACATTACGGAAGTCAAGGAAGCGATAATAAGAGACGGTCTTCACATTATGGGGAGAGCCCCCGAAGGAGACCGTTTGGAAGAAAACATCTATTCGCTCATGAGACTCCGTAACGGTGATGTTCCGTCGATGAGAACGGCATTATCGGAAGTTATGGGAATCGATATAGAATCCGCACTTGATAAACCGACGGAATACAGCGAAACCGGCGAACTTAACAGCATGGCAATAGAACGCGCCGATGAGGCCTATCAGCTGTTCATTAAGAAAATAATCGAATCCGATTTTAACGTAAAAGCATGCACTGAATATGTCAATCAAACTTATGGAGCCGTTTCCGAAGAACTGACGATATCCCTGGAATACACATGTAACAGGTTGGTTCCCAATCTGATGAAGATGACCGATGAGGTGGATAATCTTCTTGCAGGGTTCAACGGAGAATATGTTCTTCCGGGACCTTCGGGCGCTCCGACGAGGGGCGGTGCGGATATTCTTCCCATGGGACGCAACTATTACGGAGTGGATCCGAGTATGGTTCCGAGCAAAGCGGCCTGGACGACCGGTGTCAAAATGGCGGAACAGATGATGTCCAAATATATCGAAGAGAAAGGACATTATCCCAGGGAAGTGGGATTCATTATTTGGGCCACTGACACAATGAAAACCAGCGGCGACGATATGGCCTATATTCTCTGGCTTATGGGTGTACGGCCGGTATGGTCAAAAGTCAGCGGACACATTATCGACCTGGAAGCCGTGCCGTTGTCGGAATTGGGAAGACCCAGATTGGACGTGACCGTCAGAATAACCGGATTGTTCAGGGACACTTTCCCGAATCTTATCGATATGATTGACGATGCCGTTATGCTGATATCCGAATTGGATGAAGGAGAAGAAGAAAATTATCTTGCGGCAAACCTCCGCAGGGAGATAATCGATTCCGTTGAGAAAGGACTGCCCATGGACGAAGCGAGGCGCAGATCTTCCGTAAGGGTGTTCGGTTCGCCGCCGGGCGCATACGGGCCGGGCGTGACTCATGCCATTGAATCCGGGGATTGGAAGACGGTTCAGGATTTGGCCGATATTTACGTATCGTGGGGAAGCTACGGTTACGGCCGGGATCTATACGGGGAAAGTATGAAAGAGGAGTTCATACAGAGATTCGGCAAAGTCGGAGTAACCATTAAAAATATGCCCGACCGCGAGATAGATCTTCTTGACATTGACGATGTGTACGGGTATCTCGGCGGATTGAACGCGTTTATAAAAACATACGGTAACTCCGATGCTTTGTCCTTTATGGGCGACGGCTCCGATCCTGACAGGGTTAAACTAAGGGATACAAAGGAAGAGATGAGATTTGTTTTCAGAAGCAAGATTCTGAATCCCAAATTCCTGGACGGATTGAAAGAGCACGGTTACAGAGGTGTGACCGAAATTGCAAAAATGACCGAATACATGCTTGGTTGGGATGCCACATCCGATGCAATAGACGATTGGATGTACGAAGGCGTTGCAGAGAAATTCCTTTTCGACGAAGACACTTTAAAATGGATGGAAGAAGAGAATCCGTATGCAGTTATGGATATACTCAACAGACTGCATGAAATAATCGAGAGAGGCCTCTGGGATCCCAAAGAAACAACCATCGAAAAACTCCAGGAACTGTATATTGATATTGAAGGTAAACTCGAAATGCTGACCGATCGTTGATTCAGTATTTTCCGGTCTTTATTATATAATAATCCAAGGCATAGAATATTACACAGTATGCACACATAATAAGTATGGACAGCCAAGGCAATGCTTCATTCAGCATCTCCGCCCTTATTGCCTCGGTCGGTTGAGTCAGAGGCAATGCACGAATTATATATCCAAGTGCTGCGGGAACATCCGAAATTTTGAATATTGTTCCGCAGAGGAATGTCATGGGAACGATTACCAAACTGGAAAACACGTTCAGCGTGTTATGCCTCTTTGCAATAAGAGCCGCCAATATACCCAGTAACGAAAAAGTGAGTGAGGATACGAGTACCAACACGAACAGGAAGGGCGTAATTTGTATGCCCGGCGAAAGAATGCTTCCTATTGCCATGATAACCGTGCAACTGAGAAGTCCCCTAAGAACACCTACCAGCGATTTTCCCAAAACGACCGATGATGTTTTTATCGGGCACAACAGCAATTCATCAAAACTTGAATAAAATATCTTCTGTATCATTACTTTTGAAGAAACGAAACTGAATGTCGTGGAAAGTGTAGCCATTGAAATTATACCGGGAATTATGAATTGAATATAATTATCCGCACCGCCCTGCATACTGTTGCCGAGACCGTATCCGAACGCTACGAGATACAACACGGGTCCGATGAGACACGATATCAGTATACTGACGATGTTGTCCTTGAAATAACAAAGATCTCCCCAGGCCACCCTGTATGTCTCATCAATTATTCTCGGTAATTTTATTGTCCGCGCCCCCTTTCGAATATTCTTCCCCGGTAACTATCAGAAACACGTCTTCCAGCGTTGTTTTTCTCAAAGTCACGTTGGTATCGTCTTTCAGTGTTTCCATGAACTCTTTCCCGGACTGACGGTCGGGGAATTGTTTTCCGAATCTTTTTCCGTCCCTGTTTACATACTCGACGGTGATATGTCCGACGGAATCGCACAATTCTTTCGGCGAACCCGACGCAACTATTTTTCCGAGATTTACTATTGCCACCCTGTCACATAGCCCTTCGGCCTCTTCGATATAATGAGTGGTGAGGAATATCGTCGTCCCCTTATTGTTCAACTGTCTGATAATACCCCATAACGCATGCCGGGATTTTGTATCCAATCCAGCAGTGGGTTCGTCTAGGAACAGTATTTTCGGATCGTGTATCAAAGAACATACAAGGGATACTTTCCTTCTCCATCCGCCGGAAAGCTCAACCACCATTTTATCCATAAACGGTCCCAGGCCCATTAATTCGGTCAATTCTTTCATTCTGGGTTCGATATCCCTGAAAGGTATCTTTCGCAACATGGCATGATGCTTGATATTCTGTCTGACCTTTATGTCCTTGTCCAAACTTATGTGCTGTTGACTTACGCCTATGGAAGCCTTTGCCAGAATCGCATCTTTCTCTGCAGAATATCCGTTGATTATTACTTGTCCGGATGTTGGTTTAAGCATAGTAGTAAGCATTCTGATGCTTGTTGTTTTGCCTGCTCCGTTAGGCCCCAGGAAACCGAATATCTCTCCTTCGAAAACTTCTAAGTCAATCCCTTTAACGGCTTCGAAATCATCAAAGGACTTCCTTAAATTCCTGGCCTCAATCACTACCTTTTTTTCCATCTAACACCGCAGTTTGTTGTGTTTATATCAGTTTTCAAAATCATAATTTTTAATTTTATTCGGAAACCTTCACAGAAAGAAACTTTTGATACGCCTCATCAATTCCTTTGTATGTCGTAGAAAATATCATCAAGAATCCTCATTGCGCCTTTTGCGCCCAGTATCGGCCGGTCGACAAAATTCATCCTGTGTTTCGACGGCAGCCATACGTCTATTCCTATGGAGCATATGCCTTTCTTTTCGAAAAGCTTGGCCGTGAGTCCGTCCGAGAGAAGCACATCGCACCTTGATGATTCGATCGGTTTTGATGTTGCGTCGGAACAGTGTATCGATGCAAGAAATTCGTCCAGTTCTTTACGGTATTCGGTATCCCACCAATCACAGACAGCAATACATTCCGGGAACATTGACAGATAACCGTACAGCCATTTTGTCAGGGGCAACACCAAAGAACTGTCCACCTGTACCGAGAATGTTGCACATCTTGCAACGAAACCTTCGGTGAGGCCGGCTTTCAAAACCCTTGACGCACGAATCTCGGCTGCATGAAGAATTTCCAACGCGGGTGTCGGATTTACGCCGAAAAACTGTGCCGCGTTATGTATCCATGATTTTGTTGATGCAAATCCGATCGGAGTTTCAGAAAATATTGTTTTGATTCCGAATTGTTCGTATTCGGATGCGGTTTCCGCACAATATTCTTTAAAAATCGAAACATTGAATTCGGCGGCGGAAGACTCTTTCAGCTCGTCTACCGTACATCCTGCGCCGACACATGCCAAAACCTCGATTCCCATAGCTTCCAGATAACCTTTGAATTCGGAAACGGTGGTTTCCCAGCCTTCCAGAATTATAGGCAATCCCAGAATATTGGCGGTTCCTTTGCGGGTTGGTTTTTTCTTGCATACGGATTTCACTATGTCCGCGATTGTGGAATCATATCCTGCATGTGCGGGCTCGGACATGTGACAGTATTCCGGTATAACGGTAATTCCTTTGAAAGAAGACCTGTATGCCGCCCCGTTGAGATCGTCGCCGATCAATGACGTACCGGGGGATGCTATCACAACGCATACTTCCGCATCGTTTACGGTATCCAATAATTCCGTTACTTTGTAATCGGCGCCGTTAACGTAGTCTTCATCATCGACGTATGTACATGGCACACGGGGGTGATTGAAATAGAACGGTCCCTCCCGCACTTCGTAATCCCTTAACATTCTCGTGGCAGAAAGTCTTGAAGTATGCGTTCTGCATCCCCCCGGGCCGTGCATAACAGCTCTGCACCCGATTATGCTGTCTGCGGCCATTATCGAAGACAGAAACCCGTCCATACGAACAATGTTCATGAAATACGCCTCCATTCTTCTTCGACAGGAGTGTCGAACATCATACCCAACCGTTTTGCATAATCTATTATGCCCGCAGGCCCTACGTGCGGCCCTCCTATGGTTCGGCATCTCCATTTCAGGTGTATGTCAGAGGGGGCATCCGATAACACAAGGTCGGGCGACAGCGAATCTATGTCTGCACTTATCATATCCGAAACGTACGGTTCTTTTCCCTCCGAAAGATCGGATCCCATGACCCATCTGTTGTACGTCAACTCTCTTGTTTTCATCACTTCCACATTAAGATCTTCAAAAAGCTCAAAGAGCCATTGGTAATTTCCGGATGGTCTGGTTACAACCAGAACCTTTCTTCCCGATGTTCTGTTCTTTATTTTCTCGATTTCGGAATCGTATGTTTCCCGTATCTGCGCTTTTACCGGGTCCAGATTTCTTCCGGTCAATTCGGAAACTTCGTCCAGCCATCTTTCGGTAGCTTTCATTCCCTGCGGAAGAGGCTCTTTCATGCGAATCGAACCTATGCTGTCACATATACTGCTGTATGTCCTGTTGAATGTGTAATCATCCGTTGACTGAACAGAATACATGGCCTTTCCCATTTTCTTTATGTCATCCAGAGTGCATTTTCCGGGATAGATTGTATTTATGGTAAATCCGGCCGCGGACAGTAAATCTTCCACCGACTTGTCGAATATTGTGAAGAATTCCCTTCCCGAACGGTAGTCACCCAGAATGTTAATGAGATTCGGATCCTTTTCATCTGTTTTTTCGACAAACTCCATTATTTTATCAATAACAAAATTGCGCCCGTCTATAACTCCGCCGGCACCGATGCCGTCCACGGGAACCGGTATGATTGTCACGCCGAGTTCGGAAGACATCCTTGAACAGCAATCGATTATGTTATCGCCGATTATTCCGGGAACGCACATCGATATTACGAAAATATGTTCATCGCCGAGTTCGACTCTTTTGCGTATGAGTTTTTCCAAAGAATCGATGCCGCCGAACACCGATGCGGAATCGTTCAAATCCGTGCAGGATACGTTTTCCCATATTGACTGTTTATCGCCGTGCAAATCACGGTGTATTGTACCAAGATCCGAATTGCAACACATCATGTATGCGCAGCTTGTCGGTCCGTGAATGATTGTATGTATGCCTCTTATTCTCGAAGTGTACATAACGGCGCCTCTGCCGGCGCAGGACTTCAGAGACCTGCAGTCATTAACGGAATTTTTTCCTCTTTTGTAATTCAGACTTCCCGACTACTCCAAAGGGGTTCCTTTGGCAACCAAATCCATGGAATCATCGTCCAGAGGATTCGGGAAATACAATTTATCCCGATTATCCGCTTTGTAAAGAATGTCGTCGGTAACAGTTGAAATTGCACCTGCGACCTCAGAATTCGAATAAAGTTCCGCCACGGTTTTTCCTTCGGCTTCCGCTTCTGCAAACAGAGAGTCGCGTCCGATATGCGAAACGATGGGGAGTCCGACGCCGTCGGCGAAGTTTTTAACATATTCGTATTCGCCTTCCATTCCCCTTCCGTTAAGAATCAATCCGCCCACACGGGGCCTCCCATCATCATAATTCTGTAATCCTTTCAGTATGTTGTTGGCGGCATACAGCGACATAAACTCTCCCGATGTAACGATGTATACGGCATCGGCATAATTTTTACGGAGCGGTACGGCAAATCCTCCGCAGACAACATCGCCGAGAACGTCATAGATTTTGATGTCGAAGTCTTCGTCGTTCAATCCGTTTTTTTCAAGAAAATCGAACATCGTCAATATTCCTCTGCCGGCACACCCCACTCCGGGTTCGGGACCTCCGGCTTCGATGCAACTGACGTCGTTGGATCCCACAGACAGAACTTCTTCAAGTTTTCTGTGTTCTTTGGGAACTTTCCGAAGATAATCAAGAACGGTATTTTGTGACCTTCCGTTCAAAAGAAGACGAGTCGAATCATGCTTCGGATCGCAACCGATTTGCAATACCTTCATGCCTTTATCCGCAAGTGAATATGAGACATTGGCCGAGATTGTGGATTTCCCGATTCCGCCTTTTCCGTATACCGCTACCTGGAACATATAAAGTTGGATATATTATCCAACTATTAATTTGTTATTAACAGGTATGACCGAATGCGATTTTATCGATGTTAAGGTTTATGATTATTTTTCCGAAGAGAACCATTACTGGGTATTGAATCGTCGAACAAATACTGCAGGCAACAATGATTGATTAAACTTAGGATTTCTAAAAAAAACAAATTATTCACAGTGAATCATGCAGATAATTTAAAAATCGGACGATCTACGAACACGTAAAGTATTATTAAAAATTCAAAGAAGAAAAGTGTTGTTCCCTCTCCGATCCGAAGAGGGAGGCATTTAAATGCGCAAGGTGGGAGCAGAGGGATTTGAACCCCCATCAGCGGGTTTCCACCACGGGGGGAGCGACCCCCCATGAAATTATTGAGTCATCGCTCCAGTTATTCATCATAACTCAGCCAACTCAATTCAATCACACTCGATAACTGGAGCCCGCCAGTCTGCCAGGTTAGCCTATACTCCCTTGGGATGAATGTGATTTCATCACTGTTTGCGCATCTTGGCTGCTCTCTTTCTCCTTCTCATCTTCTTTTTGCGCCATTTCCAGCGTTGATTGCCGGCTTTTTTCCAGGCGCGCGAACTTCTCTTCATTGATATTCTCCTCTTATTGAACGTAAGCCATTTAGGCTCTATGGCGGGCCCGTCGGGACTTTCGGTTTCTTTAGTATTGAAACTTTCGAACCCGAGGCGTCTGGCTTAGAAGGCCAGCGCTATATCCTGGCTAAGCCACAGGCCCGCAGGGTTAAAACGTCTTTACTCATTTAAAGGTTTACATACCGAATATAATTCCTTCCGTTTGGGAGGCGTACTTCAGGTACACATCATAGAGTGAACCGTACCCCATGTAGATACTCACTCCTTCGGCTACACAAATAATACCCAGCAGAAACAGCAAAGGCCACCAGTTCAGTATTTTACCGAAAACCTTTATGATTTCTTCGCCAAAATTCGTGATCATGTAAACTATGGAACCGGCAACCACCGACAGTATTATTCTCGGCCACCCTTCGGACAGGAACGTTATGTCGAATCCGAACAGTTCGGCACCGACCAGCGTTCCCAACAGGATATATGCGATAACCATGATAAACAGGGCCAACAACGCGGCGAAATGAACTTCCCGGAAGGGTCTGATCAATAAAGCGAATCCGCCTATCGCAACTATTATCGTAGTTGCAAGATTCAATCCGTTCCATCCTACGGCCGCGACGTAAATCATTGCCGCACCGGCCAAGAGTCCCAGAAACATGAGGAATTTGTATTTTGTCGAATCCTTATCTTTCAGATAAGAATATACCACCAATATTGCAACGATTCCGCCTATTACCAGGACCAATTCCGTGGTATGGTCTATCAACCATTCCAGAATTGCATCTGTATCCATGCTGATATATTATCCAATTTGATTATAAGCTTTGAGAATGAAATAAATTCGTTGGCATAAATTTTGTTGCCGATGGAACCGGAAAATCATTTTTTATTATGAATTCGGTTATAATACCAAAAAAAGTATTGTTGTTTAAAATCGGATTTGAAATCTGCGCCGATTAACGTCTCATACCCTGTGTTCCGATAATAACTTGAAAATCTACTGCATTTTACAGTAAATTTTCAAGATATCTTAGATTATACAGAGCATCCGATTCAAATCGGGAAATTGAAAAACATGATTCCGCGGTATAATGTCAATGTCCCCCGCGAAGAAATTGTCCCGATTCTCATAATTCCATACGTCGGTCATCGATGCTGTTGTATGTTTTTAACGCATGACTGAGTGATTTCCTGATTGGATCGGAGATAAACATCCGATTTGTGGATTATTACAGATCCAGACTGTTTTCATCGAGAAGAAACTGTTTGATTCCGATGGTAATTATACCGTTCCCGTCCGTCCACGGACGGATGTCATCTCCGGTAATGATAATCTTCCTGAAGGAATCCCCAATTTTTTCAAAGGGTCTTGTCTCCTGTTCACGCTTTTTTTCATCCGGGATTCCGTACGCAGATTGGATGTAGTATCTGGAATCTCCTTTGTTTACTACGAAATCAATTTCCATCTGCCTGTATTCGGATATGCCCTCCTTGGACACCCTTGATTCGATTACTCCCACGTCAACGGAATATCCGCGGGACCTGAGTTCGTTGTAGATTATGTTCTCCATTATATGGGTGGGTTCCTGCTGCCTGAAATTGAGTCTCGCATTCCTGAGACCTATGTCGGCGATGTAATATTTATACGGGGTGTCAAGATATTTTCGCCCCTTTACATCATATCGTTCTGCTTTCTCAAAAAGGAACGATTCTTCGAGAAGCTCCAAATATCTATGGACGGTATTGTTGGATACGGAACGGCCTGACGTACGCAGTGCATTTGATATTCTTGTGGGATTGGTAAGCGAACCCGTGGACGAGCATAAGGTGTCGACTATCTGTCCGAGTCCTTCTGCCGACTGTATTCTGTTTCTTTCTGAAATATCCTTCAGATACACCTCATCAATAAGATTTCCGAGATATGAGAATCTCTGCTCATCGTCTATCCTCGTCAGCAGTTCGGGCATACCGCCGAATGTCATATACTGCTTCCACGCATAGTCGACATCGGAAAATACAGACGAAAACTCGGAAAATGAGAGTGGGTAGATACGGACTTCATCGCCTCTGCCCCTGAATTCAGTCAAAACGTCCTTAGACAGGAACTTAGAGTTGCTGCCCGTTACATAAGTATCTACATTGGGCATATGCCTGAGACCGTTTATCACATCGGCAAAATCCCGTACATATTGGATTTCGTCAAGAATGACATAATATTTTTCGGAACGGTTCTCTGTGGCTTTGACGATGGTTGAATATAACGCATCCGGGTCACGTAGATTTTTGTTCTTTATGTCGTCCAAGGCTATCGCCACAATGTTATCTGCGGGAACTCCCTCAGAAAGAAGATGATCTCTGAAAAGTTTGAACAGAAGATAGGATTTACCGCATCGCCTTATGCCTGTGATGACTTTGACGGAACCGTTCCATTTCCTTCCGATAAGCCTTCTGAGATACCTGTTCCTTTCGATTTCCATATTATCGCATCCGTAAATTGAAAATTTACTGCAATTTACAGTGGATTTTCAATTGATAATTATTTATCGTGATTAAAATGTTTCGTTGAGCCGACCGCAACTGACTGTAATCGTAGAATTTTTCCTGTCACGTTGTGTATGGTTGAACATACGACATACCCGAAAACTTCTCCGTCCCGCCGTTAACCGTCCGCAAAAAAACTCTCTTTTAAACAGCATCCTGCATAAACTCATAACAATATCCCATAGCCGGACAGTGACGTTACGGCGCGGATCATCGCGCCCTCTGAACGAATGTTCGGGCATGTGTAAGTATTTATATCTCGGATTCCGATAACCGACTGATATGGATATTCAGAATGCCGATTTCGTGATGTTTGCCGTATTCCTGGTTACTTCGGCAGTGCTTGCTTTGATAGGAACACAGTTTCTGAAGGGCAAATGGCTTGAATATATCACTCTCATCGATGCGAAGAAATACGACCGTGAATCCTTATCCGGAATTTCTGCGGCAATGATGTTTGCCTGTGCCCTGGCATTTTCGCTCTGTGCCGTGGGTTTTTTCTTTAATCTGGCCGGAATTTTCATTGTTTTATGCATAACAGTCTGTATTGTCACCATGATTGCGGGGTATTATCGTATTTTTAATCTGAAAAAAATATGACCGTACCATGTTAGATTCTCAACGGAATCTGTATCGCTTTTCTGAAAATCTTGGGTGATTTTACCGATACGCGGGTAATGCTGTTTCTAATATTTCGATAAAGACCTGCCCCAATCAAAAAAATACTCAAAAGGGAGGAATGGTGGACAGGGCGAGATTCGAACTCGCGACCTCTACAATGCCAATGTAGCGATCTTCCAACTGATCTACCTGCCCGGTGATTTCAGAGGATATGATATTTCTATTAAAGGTTTACTAAGAAGCCGTCGTTGCAAAGAGGTCAGAAGTTCTCTTTGAGAGTGGATTGATACCTGTGAACCTCGCCCGGAATCATAGTCGGATATTTTCCGGACACGCAGGCAAGACACAAATCGCCTTCCGGCAGATCGATGGCCTCTATCAGACCTTCGACGCTTATGTATGCCAGACTGTCGGCGTTTATGATTTGTCTGATTTGTTCAACGGTATGATCTGCACCTATAATCTGTTCCCGGGTTTTCATGTCGACTCCGTAATAACAGGGTGCGACTATGGGCGGGCATCCCACCCTTACATGGACTTCTAACGCGCCGGCGCTTCTCAGCATACTGATGAGTTTCTTCAGCGTGGTGCCTCTGACAATGCTGTCGTCTACGATTAAAATCCGTTTACCGTTGACCGTGCTTTTTATCGGATTCATTTTTGTCGATACGGCCACTTCCCTTTGTCTTTGATCCGGAAGTATGAACGTCCGTTCCGCAAAACGGTTTTTCATGAACCCTTCTTCGTAGGGTATTTTTGACTCGACGGAAAATCCTATGGCGTGGGCCCTCCCGGAGTCCGGTATGGGCATTATCAAATCGACGTCCGCGGGACTTTCTTTCGCCAGTATTTCCCCGATTCTTCTTCTTACGTGATATACCTCTTTTCCGTCCAGAACGGAATCGGGCCTTGCAAAATAAACCCATTCGAACATGCAATGGGCTTTGGGAGCGTTGATGTTGTAAGGATAACTTTTCACTTCGTTGGGAGTTATTTCAACGATTTCTCCGGGCATGACATCCCGTATAAGTTCCCCGTTCAGAGCGTCCAACGCGGCGGATTCGGATACCAGCATGTACCCGTCCCTTATTTTTCCGATACAGAGAGGTTTCATGCCTCTCGGATCCCGGATTCCGAACAGACGGTCGCCCATCAGTATTACGATGGAGAATGCTCCGTCCAGTTCGGCACAGGTTGCCTTGATGGCTTTTACCGGATCTTCGTACTGAGCGGAATGTTTGCTCAGAATCTTGGTTACGAGTTCGCTGTCGGAATTTGTAAAGAAAGACGAACCGGTGAAAAGATATTTTTCCATAAGTTGATCGAAATTGGTTATGTCGCCGTTATGAGCTATCGCCAACGGGCCGTATCTTGTGGTGGACATCAACGGTTCCGCATACGAACGGCTTACCCTTCCGGCGTTCGGATATCTTACATGTCCGATTCCCACGGTTCCGTGCAATTTGCCAAGCATGTGTTTGGGCAAAGCCGTCTGTACAAGACCGCTGTCTTTTACAGTGTCAATAGCCCCTTCAGAATTGTAAACTGATATTCCGGCACTTTCCTGACCTCTGTGCTGGATAATCATAAGGGATTTTTGAATGGCGGGCACGACATTGTTCTCGGCACTCATACCTACGATGCCGCAACTGTGTTTCGGCCCGACCATATTCTCACTTATTCGCGGGCTTTGGCCCAATTATATTCTCTGAATTTGGCGGTTTTACCGTAACCACAGGAAGCGCATACGCCCTTCCTTATGTGATATGCACTTCTACCGCATCTGCGGCAAGGGATGTGCACTTTCTTGGTGTTGTGTCTGCCCTGTGCCGATGTTCCTGCTCCCATTGTATCACTCCTTATGGCGAAATATAGATTATATTGTCCCCGCGCACCACTGCCATTCTGTGCTTGGCGACAAGCTGACCTTCCAGGAGTTCATCGGCATTCTTGAGAACTACGTTCATAAACTGATCGTGTCCGTCAAGAGTTCCTCTGAACTCTCTCTTGCCTCTCAGGACTACGATAATATTCTTGTTTACCGAGTTTTCCAGAACAGACAACGGTTTCTTCATTAAGGTCACCGATTCTCTCATGAGAGGTTTACTATTTTAAGGTTTGTCATAAGACACGCGTACGCGTTCATACAAAGGACCCTATGGACGGGGCGTCCAAACGATCCATGTCGTAAAATATTATGGCCTCTTTGATTCCTTCCGCTCCCGTTCCCGTACCCATGAAATGATCCAGCATGGAAGCTCTCCACAGCAGATCGAGAACCGAAACCGCAACCGTCCCGTAGTACGCGTTGGACATGTGATCTTCGTATCCGAAGGCGTCCATGTTGTTGAACACGCTCCCCAGGAAGCTTTCCCTGCGGTTAAGAAGAGATACATACTGAGCCAGAACATCTCTTCCGCCGTCTTCCAAAGGCCTAAGGGATATGTTTGATGCCGATGCGAAGGCTTTGTGGTGTATTTCCCCATCGTCATCCAGCACCGCCCATTCCAGATTGTCTCCGTCGGCCATAAAAATGTTCCAGTTCCACTCTTTATCGCAATATACGGGCATGCTTAACGGATCTTCGGTCGCCATTGAATCCATGGCCGCCGTACGGGCGGCTTCGTCAAGATAAGCATAATCCGTCAGGGAATCCTGTTTTACTTCGGATAACGAAAAGGGTTCGTATGATTCGGATAAATCCAATATGCGGCTGAGTTGGGTCAAATCCGTGAACTTCGATAATGAAACCGCAACCGAACTCCGTATCTCGGTCGGTTCGCCGATAACTCCGGCTAAGGTGCAGTTGTTGTAAAATTCCCTGTAGGTCTCTTTGGATTCTTTGAGTATCGGATTTATGTCCGGCCTTGCGTTTTCAACAAGTTTTTTGGCTTCGGTTTCCGCATCGATGTCTTTGCCGTCCCACACTCCTCTGCAGGACAGATCCAATTCGACGGATACTTTTTCGCCCACGTGTATGTAGAACGGATATTGTCTGCAGAAAGCGGGACGGTTTTTATAAATACTGCATCTCCTGTTGTTCAGAAAAATACAGGAACCCCGTCCTTTTTTAAGTGCCAGCGCAACGTGATTATCGGGATGTTTTGCTTTTACCAAAGCGTAAGGATGATTTGTTTCAAAAAATTCCATCTCATTCGGAAGTATCTCGGGCTGACACAGACAGCACATGCCGCATTCCGGATGACAGTCTATGAATTTGCCTTTGAGTTCCGAATAGTCCGCGTCGAAATCAGCCAATTATATCCGCTCCCATTGTTTCTCCGCAGAACTCCCCGTCCTTTAATTGCATTTCGCCCCTCAGCAGCACCATATCCGGAAATACGGCTTCCCGGCCTTCGTAAGGGGTGTACCCTGCTTTGCTGTGCAGACAATCTCCTTTGATTTCTTTTCTGTTTTGTAAATTGAATACGGAAAAATCGGCATCTTTACCGACTTCGACGGAACCTTTGTTCATTCCGAAAACCCTTGCGGGAGCCGTCGAACACATTTCCACCACGCGGGACAGCGGCAGGGTTCCTTTGCGAACCGTGTTCATCAGTATCGGCAACGTGGTTTCCACTCCCGGCATACCGCTGGGGGCCAAATCGAATTCGTTCTCTTTTTCGCTGAGGGCATGGGGTGCGTGATCGCTGCCGAACATGGTGATTTCGCCTTGTTCGAATGCTTTGAACAGAGCCTCTCTTGCCGCGGATTCCCTCAACGGAGGATTGACTTTGTACTTTGCGTCCGAACCTCTGTCGGAGCTGAACATAATGTGATGCAACGTGACTTCGGTTGTGAATCCGTACGATTTTGCAAGATTCAGTCCCTCGACCGTTGTCAGATGACAGATGTTGATTTTTCCGCCTTTGAATTTGGACAGCCGCCTTATCGCGTTCGCTTCTGCGGCAGCGGGTCTGTTTCTGAGATGGTCCGTGCAGTTGCGTTCCGTCCCTTTCAGAATCATGTTGTCGTCTTCGGCGTGAACGCTCAGAACTTTTCCCAGATTCATAACTTCGCCGACCATGTCGGCTATGACGTTATCGTCGTTCGTGAGTATCTTTCCCGTGGTGGAACCCATGAACAATTTGTATCCGGCCACCAGATCGGCAACCTTCGAAGGTCTGCTGTTTGCGGTTATTGCGGCAAACAGACCGTAATCGCAATAGGAACGTTTTCTCAGCCTTGCTTTTTTTTCAACCACGGTCTCCCGGTCTACGGCGGGAGGTATTGTGTTAGGCATATCCAAAACACAGGTTATCCCCCCTGATATCGCCGATGCGGAGCCGGTTCCGAAATCTTCTTTGTGGGTCATTCCGGGATCTCTGAAATGAACATGGGGATCGACACCCCCGGGCAGAATTATGCGGTTGGAACCCAAGTCTATGCGTCGGTCCCCTCTTCCCGCCGACGGTCCGACGTATGTTATTTTTCCTTCGGATATTCCGATCTCGGTTTCTTTCAGATTGCCGTTTACAAATGCCCTGCCTATAAGTATCAATTCCTGAGACATACCGTCACTTCTCTGTTATTTCGCCGTACGGAGATGTTTCCGCGTATACAGTTCCGCTGAATTTCTCAACGGTGACTCTTTCTTTTTTCCATATATCCGCCGGCAGTCCGGCTTTCATGGAAAGCTGTTCCAGATACGTCACGGTATCCCAGCCCCATTCCGTCGGAACCTGAGGAAGCAAAAGACCCCTCCGGCCGCGATGGGACATAATCAGTCCGTCCCGTCCGATTTCGATTTTATTTATCAAATCTTCCGGTGTTGTGTAATCTATAATCTCGGGCGGCGTGAGAATCGTTACTTCAAAAACGCACTCTTTGGCTTCTTTGAAAGACAGGGGGCAGAATCTGGGATCGTGACAGGCCGATCTCGCCGCTTCTATAATGGCGGTGCCCAGGGGAAAAACGGGTTCAGGATAACCTATGCAACCCCGCAGCTCTCCCGACGGATACCTGTTTATGGTCACGAATGCGCCGGAGGGTTCATCGAACCCTTCGGGTATCGACGGATCTTTTGGATTGTTTTCAGTCTCCGCTTCCGCTGCCGCTCTGGCAATAAGTACCGATTCGCGACCGAAATCCGGAATCATCTTACTCTTCTCGTGCGGGAGATCTCTTTCGGCTCCGTCCTTCGGATTTGTCTTCTTCGTCTTCGGATGCAATTATCTCGATGGAACGGGGAGAAGAACGCTTTTTGGGTTTTTGATATATCTCTTCCTCTTCTTCGTCGTCATCGTAATAATAATCGTCACGGTGGTCGTTTTCTTCGAAGGGGGTGTGCGGCAGAGCCCTTATCAGATTGTTGACTCCCATGATAAATTCAAAACCCGCGGTCATGAAATGTTCCTGAACCTTCGGGTCCATAAAAGCGCCGAAGGTCTGTCTTGCGGAAGACCTGGCATCACGCTTTGTCTTGTCGACACGATCGCGCACTCTGTCCTTGCTCCTCCTGTACGTATACTCGGCGGATTCCTTCTCTTTTCTGATAAGTTCTTCAAGAGCCTCCATATTGTCTCTGACAAAATTCTCGAGTTCCGGCTTCGCGTTATATTTTTCTTCGTCTCCTGTCATGTTTTCACCTACTTATTTAGCGACGTTCTTACGTTTTAAGCTTATCGTCAGTACTTCATTGTTGAGTTCCGCGCCCAACACTTCCGCATCCTTCAGAGTCAATGGAAGCGTAATGGTTTTCTTATGGCTTCCGACCTTTATGATCAAGACGTCATTGTCGCTTCTGAACATCTCAATCATGTCTTTCTTGACAAACGGCATTTTTACAATTAACTTGTCGATATCGCCTTCGGATTCGAATTTCATCGGACTTTCCGTCTCGTAAACTTCCGACGGATCGGAATCGCCGAACAGCATATCGGCCAACATATCCAATTTTTCAGGACCTCTCAGTTCCGTGGACATTTGATATGCATTGAATATTTTCAGAGGGCTGAAAGCATGGTCGATTTCTTCCATGTATTTATCCTGCGCTTCCAACCGTTCTTTGAAATAATCGGATTTCAGCTCTTCCCGGGGGTATATTTTATTGACAATCAGACACTCGACTGTTTTGTTGTAAAGACAGGTGTATGTATAAGTGCGCATTGTTTCGTTTATCACCATGCGTTCGGGATTCAGCACCAAACGTATGGTTGTCGCCGGATCTTCGAGAATATCCCTGACTTCCAACATCTTGTCTTTCATTTCGTCTATGCTGGCAATCACTTTCTTGTTGGGAATCGGTAAATCGATTATTTTCGAAACCGTGTATCTGGCCAATGACATGAGTCTCTTGAACATTGAATAAAATCTGTCGATGTACCAATTGGATATGTCCGGGAAACTGAGAAGCCTCAGGGTTTCTCCCGTGGGGGCGGTATCCATCACGATTACGTCATAATCATCGTTTTCCTTGAATTGCAATACGTAAAACAATGCTGCAATCATTTCCATTCCGGGAATGATTGCCATCTCCTCGGCGGTTATGTCTCCGAGACCCTGGGAGGTCAGAAACGACGTGATATAATCGCTTATGTCCGACCATCTTGTGCGCATCTCGTGTATTATGTCAATTTCCAACACGTCCAGGTTCTTGTCTAAATTGTAAACGTCGGCGGGAATATCTACACCAAGGGAGTCTCCGAGAGAATGGGCGGAATCCGTGCTCATCAGCAACGTCCTGTAACCCATTTTCGCCAATCTTCTGGCGGTTGCGGCGGAAACGGATGTTTTTCCAACACCGCCTTTACCCGTGTAGATTATGATTCTCATATCTTCTGAGATAATCCGTGCGGTATAAAAGGTTACAGAATTACGATTCGACCCGTCAAACGATGAAAAAAGTGGAAAAGGTGCCGAGACTGGGGTTCGAACCCAGGACCTTCGGATTTCCCTGGAAGAGGTCTGTTGACCAGAACCCTATGAGTCCGACGCTCCACCAGGCTGAGCCATCTCGGCATAATTGGTTTGTCCGTCTATCGGATTAGTGTATAAGTAGTTTTGCGGAGGCCCGATTCACGGGCCGCCGCTTCATTCGGATTCTTCGTCCTCTTCGTCTTCGGATTCCTCGGCAGACTGCTCTTCCGCTTCTTCAACGGTTTCTTCGACAGCCTCTTCCTCGGTTTCCTCATCGTCGGCTTCGGATTCCCTCTTCGGTTCTTCGATGATGGATTCCGGTTCTTCGCCTCCGCGGGCTCTGACTTCGGACTTGCGGATTTCAACCCTCTTGATGGGTATGACTACGCGGCATGCTTTGGCGACGTTTCTTGCCAGGTCTCCGGAAATTATTGCCTTGACAAGATCTGCCATGGTCATTTCGGAGCCCATTGCTTTAACGGTTTCGCCCATAATGCGCCTCATGGCCTCTTCCTGAGAGGACTGTATGCGCTTTTCGGCGATGCTCATGATTTTGATTCTCATTTCAAAGCCGTCTTTGGTCGTAACGTCCACAACGTGATCGGTCTTTGTCTTCTTTCTGCGGGTAAGTCTCCTTACGTAATCCACAGTAAGATCGTGTCCCGTGAACACGGTCTTTGCATCGTGTCCGTCGACTTCGTTAACTTTGAATTTCAACTTGATGTGCATTTTAGAGAAATCGCCGGTAAGATCCTGGACGGTGACCTCTACGGTTCTTCCGATAAGATTATCGGGGTTGGCCGACGGTGTGTCACCGATTTCGATTTCGTTAAACATGCGGGGAGCAAGTACTTTGTACCACTCCTTTGCTTTCCACTTGTCCCTCACTTTACGGGAGGAACCGCCTTTTCTACCACCTGACATTTGAATAACTCCCAATGGAATGTGATTATTGAGTGTGATTCGATATTTGTATTAAAAGCTATGTAAGGAATGATTTATCATAAAATTAAAATAAATATCATAGCCAGTGTTTTTTTATTACCCTTATTGTACAAATTATTTACAATAAGGTTGGTACCGCTATTATATTAAGATTGCTTGTTTTGAAGACTTTACAAAAAGACAGAAAAAAGGTAAAAGGGGGCTGATAGCCCCCGGAAATGTTTTCAGAGCTTGACCGGCACTTTGTGCGCGCCGAGACCGAGTTCTTTCGCATCCATTCCCATCGCGATGCCGAAAAGCTGCGAAAGGTGAAGGACCGGGATGTTGAATCCGAGTTCTCCCTGGCTGGAATCGAACTGCAGGTGGCAGAACGGACATACATCAACGATGTATTCGGTACCGGCTGCGGACATGTTCTCAAGATTCTCTCTTGTATGTTTGAGAGCAAGTTCGCCCTGTCCGGACCTTACTCCTCCTCCGGCGCCGCAGCACATCATCTTCTTGGCTCTGGGAACGCTTGTTGCTCCGGTGGCCTCTACGAGGTCATCCAGCATCCTGGGGTCCTCGGGGTTGTCGATGGATTTGTACTTGCTGGGCTTGAGGAAGTGGCATCCGTAGAATGTACCTACCTTGTAATCGAGGGGGTTGGTAACCGCCGCTTTGATTTTGTCGATTCCGACTTCTCTGAAGAGAACGTCCGCAAAGTGGAACACGTTGATGGTTCCTTTGTATTCAAGTCCGATTTCGGCAAGGATCTTGTTGACTTCGGCGCGTTTTGCTTCATCGTTGTTGAGTTCGTGAGCCGCGTCGAAGAGCGAACCGTAGCATCCGTTGCAGATTGTGATTATGTCGAGTCCCATTTTCTCCGCCAATGCAAGGTTTCTTGCGGCGGCGGCAAGCCAGGACTTTTTGCTGAATGCTCTTATGACACCGGGTGCGGGACAGCAACTTGCGTCCTCAAAATCAACCAGTTCGATACCGAGTTTTTCACATACGACTTTGGTCGATTTTTCAATACCGGGGTATCTGAGAGGCGCGATGCATCCCAAAAAGAAAACATATTTTGCCATTTATATCACTCCGTGATTTTGTCGAACGCCGTAGCATCCAGAATTTTCCTGAGATCTTCCATGGCCTTGGGGTTCCTGAGAACCGTGGGCGGTACTCCGGGAAGTCCGAGTGCCTCTCTCTGAGCCTTGACTTTGTCATTGAAACTGACGGTGTGTCCGAGTTCGTGCAGGTTCTTGGCGGTTGCCTTGTGGTTGTCGAACATGTGACCTTCAGCAACGGCCATGTTCCTGAGGGATATGATTATGTCAACAATGGGAACCTCACGGGGGCACCTCTCTTCACAAGAATAACAAGTGGTGCAGTCCCAAAGATCATTACTGGTAAGGATTTCCTCCTTAAGTCCGAGCTGTGTCTGCCTGACTATTTTTCTTATCCTGTAGGATGTGAACCTACCGGAGGGGCAGCTTGCGGTGCATGTTCCGCACTGGAAGCACAACCTGGCTCCCTCGCAGCCGGCCTCAGCCATTTCTTTTGCGAATTCTACATTAGGTGTTGCCATATCTACTACCTGAATGTTGCACTATCTTGATGATATTTAATACAGCATGGTCAAAAGCAATGAGTATTATCCTTTTGGTTAAACCCTTTATTCGATCTGTCTGGCGATCAGCGCTTTGTTAAGCCGCGAAATAATTTTGGTTTCCGTGCGGTATATGGAATTGATTGTGTGCCTGAGCATTTTCGGATCCACCGCGCTCTTGAGCCTCAATCCCTTTCTTATCAGTAAAAACTCGTCTATGAAGAAACTTTTGTTCGATCCGAGCAACTCCGGCAAAGAGTAAGTCACGGAATCTATTTTGTAATCCCTGTCTTCGGAATCGAGGTACATGTAAGCGACTCTTTGCGCCCCGTATCTGTATTTTATGAACGAAGGTCCGTTGTCAACCATAACCATTCCCATGTACCCCACCTCGGTCCATTCGAACTCTTCGGCTTCGAAAAGATACATCGGATCGTCCAGTAACGCATAGTCCGCAATGCCTTCTTTCATCATCCTGAGATTGTTTTCATCGTCGGAGATAATCAGTTCCGCTTCGGTCATTTTAAGCGCTGAAATAACCGACATCATCAAATCTTCGGTGACCGGACTGCAGCATACGGTGAACCTTCGGTCGTCTTTACACCGAAGTTCGGTGGCATTGTGTTTATCAACGATTTCTTTCCCCGCCGCGGTCAGGCGGGTACCCAACGGCGTGGAAACCGTAATCGGCAATCCGGCGGCGTCTTCTATTTGCGAAACATATTTGTGAACCACGGGGACCGATACCCCCAATGAAGCGGCGGCTGCGGTCAGACTGCCGTGACTGCCCACTGCGGACAGCACTTCGAGTTGCCGGTTGGTAACGGTCTTTCCGTTAATCACTTGGTATGTTTCGGTACGGATTTCCACATCCTTGTCATTTGTTTTACGGTTTAAACCCTTGCGCACCGCAAAACAGTAATAATATGTTGAACGCCATCAGCATCCGGATGACAAAAGAACTGAAGGACATTGTTCTCGTAATCGGATTGGGAAGTCCGATTATGTGCGATGACGCCGTGGGACTGAAGATTGCGGAAGAAATCGAAAATTTGAAAATTCCCGGTATCGAAACCCGACAGGAAGCCATCGGCGGACTTGAGATTCTGCCGGTTGTGCGCGGTTACCGTTACGCAATCATCGTCGATTGCATTCAGACCGGCGGCGTGGAACCCGGAACCGTGATGATTTTCGATCTGGACGACTTTGATTCCACTGTCGTGCCCGCGTCCGCGCACGATTTCAATCTTGCCACTGCATTCTCAATCGGTAAAGATTTGGAACCCGAAACCATGCCCGAGATGGTAAAATACGTGGCAGTCGAAGCCGCGGACATTCAGACCCTCAGCGAAACCATGACTCCCGCCGTCGAAGCCGCGGTGCCGAGTGCCGTGAATGCCGTTCTTTACCTTGCCGAAGAATTCCGCTCTTCCTGAATCATATATCGATTACGATGGGTTCCTTCAATTCTTTGCTTTCTTCGCCGAGAATCACGGTGTTAAGGTAATCGGAACACAACACTTTCGAAGCGATTTTCATAATGTCTTCCTCGGTTGTGGCATCTATATCGGAAAGTTTCTTTTCCAGTGTGTACAGCTTGCCGGTAAGCATATATTCCCGGGCGACCGCGGTCATTCTTCGGGCGGTTGATTCGTGAGATCTTATTATTTCTCCTTTTACCATCCGTTTTACCCGTTCAAGTTCCCCTTCCTCGAACCCTTCGTTTACGAACGTGCGTACGACTTTGGAAGTTGCGTTCAAGGATTTTTCAACGTTTTCCTGGGTGGAAGACATAAACATACCCAGATACGACGCGTCAGTGGATTTTAAGTTCGATGAATAAACAGAATAAACCAATGCGTTCTTTTCCCGGACCTCCTGGAAAAGTCTTGACGAGGTTCCGGATCCCAATGTTGCGGACAGCATCGACATAGGCATGGAAAATTCCGAATCGGCGGATTCGCAGATGGGGAATCCCAACGCGATTTGGTAATGATCGGAACTGTTGGAAACGAATCTGTATTCCGGTTTGGGAATTGTGGGCGGTTTGCGGGAAGGTTTTGATTTTCCTTTCATGTCATCGAAATTTTCGGAGGCCCAGGATACGGTTTCGTCCTCATCCACGTCTCCCACGGCAAATACCGCAAAGTTGGGAATTCCGTATTTTTCCGCATAATATTCCCGAAGGTCCCTGTAGTTCAGATTTGCGACTATATCCTCGTCCCCTCCCTCTCCCTGACCCAGTTCCTGTCCTTTCCAAACAGTTTCGTCTATCAAATCGTAAATATAAGAGCCGGGATCGTTTTTAATCATGCTCAGTTCCTGGAGAACTATCTTTTTCTCCATCTCTGTGTCTTCATCGCCGATTAAGGGGTTTGCCAATATATCGGAAACCATCTCTTTGGCCACATCGGAGGTTTCGTTAATGGTAAGACCGTAAAATCCGGTGTATTCTTTGCCGGTAAAAGCGTTCATCATTCCGCCGGCGCCTTCTATTTCTTTTGCCATTTGGTAAGACGAACGGGTTTTGGTACTCCGGAATACCACATGTTCCAGCAGGTGAGAGATTCCCAAAACGTTTTTCTTTTCGTCCCGGGATCCGGTGTTTACCATTACCAGATACCCCGAACTTTTGCTGTTGGCTATGGGGTCGGTAATTACCGGAATGCCTGCATCCGTGGTTGAAATCGATATTTTCGTCATGACCACCTCTAATGTGAAATAGATTAATAGATTGGCGGTAATCCGTGCATCATGTCCGGGCTTAGAGTCATAAGATACGACGACGAGAACCTGAAAGACGCCACCGCCATCGTGGGATTTCCGACCGTCGGTCTTGTCGGATCCATAGTAACAAGTTTCATAATCAAAGAATTCGGCATGCCCGTTTTCAGGGGAATGTCTTCCGACGACATGAGCCCGTACTGCATATTGCTGAACGGTGAACCTTATCCTCCCATCAGAGTCCACGGATTCTGCCGCAAAGAAGACACCGACACGGATTGCGGGGATTTGATGGTGGTTACGTCCGAAGTCTCCCCAAATATACAACAGTGCTATATGCTCACCCGGGAACTTTTGGATATGTTCGCGGACTACGGAATCAAACGAATCATTTGTATCGAAGGAATACCCAGATTCGGCGAAACGGACAGTATGTATGCCTGCGGAAGCACTCCGGCCGCAAGAGAAGTTATGAAAACTTTCGGCGTGGAAGAACTGGAAAACGGCATGATCAAAGGTCTGACGGGAGTTATGCTGTTCGAAGGCAAAGAACGGAACATGGATGTCATCACTTTGCTGTGTCCCGCCGATCAGAAACTGCCGGATCCCCGTGCGGCCGTGGATATAGTCGAACAGCTGGCTAAAGTTGTTCCCGAACTTAAAAACGTGGATACCGAACCTTTGATGAAAGAAGCGGAAGAACTGGAAAAGCGCATCATGGCTCATGCCGAACCTGTCCCGGAAAATTCCGCGGACACACTGCCTTACGATCAGAATCTGTACGGATAATCGTTAAATCGAAGATGCGCATAGGTTGCAATAATGAAACTGATACCTTCGAAATTCTTTGTTACATCGGGTTCCGCCACCAGCTCCGTTTCTCCGTTGAACGCTTTTGACGTGGCATTGCTGAAAGCGGGCATAAGCGAACAGAACCTTGTATGCGTATCATCCGTCATACCCGTTAAAGCAGAAGTTACCGACAACCGCAAAATGCCCATGGGTGCGGTTACCCATTGCGTACTGGCACAAATGAGAGGTTCGGAGGGAGAAACGATTTCCGCGGGAATCGCTTACGCCATGCGCGAGGACGGTTACGGCGGTTATGTGGCGGAAGGTCATCTCCACGGTTCCAAAGACTCATTGGAAGAAGAACTCAGAAACAAAATGAATGAAATGAGCCGCATACGGGATGTAAAACTCAATGAAATCACATTTATCGTTGAAGAATTGAAAATACCCAAAGGCGAATACGGTTGCTGCGTTGCGGCACTGGTATTCACGGAGTACGAATGAGCGGTTATGCCGTAACTCCCTGTACCTGCGGAAGACTGAGGGTTATCGATCTGTCTTCCGAAACTTCCGTTTGTCCCTATTGCGGAAAATCGGTCGTCAACAACAATGTTCGGAAGCTGTTTGTTGACGACGATCAGAGGGCCGTAAGAGATGCTTTGGCTCAACTGACGGGTTTTGAAATGCCGGAAGAAGATCCGGAAGTAAAAAAACGCATAGAAGAAGCGGATCCGTTTTCCACCCTCGTATACAGATACGAAGAGTGCTCGGACATTGAACTTAAAATGGAAATTTTGGCAAAGGGTCTGACCGAACTCCACGGCACCTTTACGTTGGAAGACGTGAAAAAGGTGGATGAAAAAAACGGAGAGCGCATTCTCAAAGCCATGGTTGTTCAGTGTATTGTTTTTGAACCCGAACCGGGCCGTTACAGAATCTGATTATTTCGGAACATCCCCGCGTTTCGAACCTTCCTGCCTGAGTACCGCTCTGACAACATTCGGAAGATCGGAGAACGCGGTTTTATAGAAATATGCAATTGCTACAATAAGACCCAGAAACAGAGAAAGAGTTCCGATCCATTGTCCGGGATTGCTGAACCACGGCACCATTACAATGTGATAAATCATGTTCACCAATACGGCCTGGGACGTGAATTCCAAAATTCTTAATTTTGCCACCCCTTCGCCCACCGTCAGTCCCGCCGCACTGAGCAGCATGGTTTTCGATATTGTCAGTATAACCAGTATTACGTAGTCTAAGGCTCCCAAAGCCTCACCGGCCGAAGAAGAGACGGATATCAGATAATATGACATTCCGACCGCCATGGTTGCGCCGAAACCCAGTCCCAGACCGTATCCGTAAAACACCGTATCCGACTTTCCGTGGAATCTTCTGAGATTCAGAATTACCAGAATCACCATTACTTCCAGCACACCGAAAAGCAGTGCACTGATAATCGCGTTTCCCCAAAAGTACGTGTACACTGCAAAGAGAATCGTGCCTGAAATCATTCCGACTACGAACAGTCCGAAAAAGTACGGGTCGCTGAAGAACGGCTTCTCGACGGCGGGGTATGTGTATTTTCTCAGTACCAGGTACATGAGAATCATAGCCGGTGCAATTCCTATTATAGACGCAAATCCCAGGACCATCTGCATAATGGAATCATATATCCGTCACTTATAATCCTTATCCATTCACTTTTCTGTTTCAAACCGTCAATTATCTGTTTTTCCGTCCATCAGACGGTCATAATAATGAATTACCATGCATGATTTTTCACACGCGCCGCAGGAAGTGCATTTGGCCGAGTCCACCCTCATCCCGCCCGAGATGCTTATCGCATTCCTGTTGCACGCCTTGACACAGATTCCGCAGGATGTGCACATCATTGCGCGGACAATGGCTTTTACCGTTCTTTCAAAAAGTCTTTCGGTATTTTTCTGGGTATCCGATACGACCGAGACCTGGCCGCCTCCGAAAACTTTGGCGGTGCCGTCACGGTTGCTGACCACGGCTATTTCAAATTCGGGGGAATACTTTACTCTGCCGACGGTTTTCAGCGCATCGACCACATATGAAAAATCGCGGGTTCTCGGAAGCGTAACCACGGCTTCCGCCGAGTATCCCCCGGCTTCACAGACCGATGCGCCTTTCAGCAGTTTCATGGAAACACCGGATGAGAAGGCGGGTGCCAGATGTAAATTCAGTCGATCCGCCAGAAGCATCATTTTGGGCGGTAACGCTTTCCATCTCCAGAAACCCATATCCGCATATTCGGGGGGCAGGCCTCTGTCTTCGGCATACTTATGCAGATGATTTTCCCATTCTTTGTACAGGTCGGGATGCAGACGCTCGGTGTTTCTCCATTCGCTGGATAAACATGAAGCGCACAGATAACATCCTATACGTTCAAAATCCCGATCATATAACGGGTTGTACTTCAGATTGTTGGACCATATGTAGCACCATACGTCGGCAGAACGCCATTCCCGTATGGGATTGACGTTTATCTGATTGGGAACGAAGGGATTTTTTGACATTAACATAGTTCTGGACCGGGAAAACGATTCCAACGCTCTGTTGCCCTCAACCGTGACGGTTCCTTCGGGAAATTTGTTTTCGATCAGTTCCGTAATCGGTCCGAGTTTGCATACTTTGCAGCACCACCTGAAATCTTTTGCCGGCGGTCCGAACGAATCTACGTTTTCCCAGAAAGCATTGCCGGCTTCGGCGATATGTAATTCGTATCCGCCTTTTTCGGCGAAATCCTTGACGTAATTCACGGTTTCCGGATATTCCAATCCCGTGTTGATGAACATAAGGGCAGGTTTCTTTCTCAGAGCCTTTTCCGTAAGCGAACATGCCACCAACGAATCTTTGCCGCCGGAGAAAGAAACGGTTATGGGAAGATTCCCTCTCGTGGAAGTCTGAATTTCGGACATTGCAATGATTGTTATTTCTTCGATATGCTCCCGATTGGCTTCGATGAATTCCGTACGGCCGGAGTTGGGGGAATGGGGTCTGTTTTCTTCGGGATTCAAATCTCTGATTTTGAAGGCTCTGTCAGCTTCTTTCATCTCGGAAAAGGACGTGTGAGCAACGCCGGGGCCTGCTTTGCCGCCGGCTCTTTTGACTATCAGCGATTCGCCTTCTTCGAATTCCCCCAGAATTTCGGTGATTTTGTCGCCGGATACGTTTTTGCCTTTGAGATGTCCCGACATACCCGAAAACGAAACCACGTTCTTTGTGGCTCTTTCGGCAAAGAAATCTGCGCCGGGCTGACGCAATTCCACAATCAGTTTATTGAGACGCATATCGAATTTTAAAATACCCAGTACTGCGCCGTGAGCGATTATTTCATCGGTTCTGTCTTCCCCGGCAACTTTGTTGAAAAAAACGGCTTTGCCGTCAATCGGTTGTGATGTTCCGAAAGTTTCCCTGAATATTTTTGATAATATTTCTTTGGATTCCGAAAAACAGGGCCTTATATCCCCGGGACTGTTTATTTCGAATTCCCGGCCCCGGGATCTGCAACGGGAACAGGATTTGCCCAAAAGGAGCGTGCCGCAACCGTCACACCAGCGGGCGGTCTCTTTGCCGTGAGCGATTTTAACCTGTGTCATTCCGTCACCTGATATCCAATATACTTCATATTTATAAACAATAAGATAATGTTCGGCCATGGACGACAGATACGAGATTATCGACCTTACCCCCAATTACGGGCGTTCCAGATTCAGTCGCGTTGAAATCAGGGATATTCTGATTTCGGTAATCGTACTGTCCCTGGCATTTACGCTTATGATGATGAGGGGGAACTGGAAATACAGCGATGTCGGTTTGTTGTTTTTGATATTCTACGCACTCAGTTTTGTGATAATAACTCTGAGCTTTATTCCTCATGAAATGGGGCATAAATTCGTTGCGCAGAAGTACGGGGCCTGGTCCGAATACAGGAAATCCAACAATGGCCTGATTTTCGCCGTACTGATATCCCTGCTGGGTATATTGATTGCCGCCCCGGGTGCAGTTTATATAAGAGGTTACATCACCGAAGAACAGAACGGGAAGATAAGTGCCGCCGGCCCTATTGTAAACATAATCATCAGCGCCGTCTCGATAGGTCTGATGACGGTTTTCACAAACGGATGGTTGGGCAC
Source organism: Methanomassiliicoccaceae archaeon UBA404 (assembly GCA_002498605.1). Taxonomy (GTDB): domain Archaea; phylum Thermoplasmatota; class Thermoplasmata; order Methanomassiliicoccales; family Methanomethylophilaceae; genus VadinCA11. The sequence continues at coordinate 68,107 of DAHY01000005.1, forward strand.
GCTGTTCTTTATGCTCGCTTATATAAACGCGATGCTGGCATTGTTTAATCTTATCCCCATTCCGCCATTGGACGGTTCCAAAATAATCAAATGGAGCATACCCGTGTGGATTGCCATGCTGGCACTGGCCGGCGTTGAATTCCTGATGGCGATGGGTCTGCTGTTCTGATTAAAAATTAAAATAAAAAATATAAGCGGGCGAAAGCCCGCATTGTTTTCACTGGCACTCTTGGCAGGGATACCTGAGACCCGCCAGAGGATCGCCTTCGAAATCGAAGGTCTTGCCGGGGTTCAGAATGTTGTTGGGATCCATTGCCCGTTTGATTTCTCTGTAGGTCTTGATGTTGGAAGCCCTTTCTTTCTTGAAATCAAGGGCTTTGGCGATTCCCACGCCGTGTTCTCCGGTAACGGTTCCGCCGAGTTCGATGCATTTATCGAATATTTCGCCGACCGCAGCCATGCCGCGTTCCCAGTTTTCTCTGCTGTACGGATCGACCATCATCTTTGTGTGAAGGTTTCCGTCGGAAGCATGTCCGTAAGTTGCGACAATCACATCGTGCCTGTCGGCGATTTCTCTGAATGCTTTGATTGCCGCGGGGACTTTGGATACGGGTACGCCCATATCATCCGCCAAAGACACGGAAACAAATCCGGGCTTGAGAGCCGACAACGAAGTCATCACGGATTTTCTTGCATCCGTCCATTTGGCGATTTCAGCCTTGTCGTGGGACGCAACCACGCTGGTGGCTTTGCTGGCTTTGGCTACTTCTTCGACTATCTTCAAATCTCTGTCGACGATTTCCTGGGATTCTCCGTCCACTTCGACAATGATCAATGAGTTTGTGTCAGGCAGCGGATTTCCGCGGGCTTTGTTGACCGCGGAAATAGACAGGGAATCCATGATTTCGCAGGAAGCGGGAATCAACGGTCTCGCTATGAGATTCGCGATGCATTTTCCGGCATCCGTCACATCATCGAAAGCGCATATGCAGGATGCCGCATACATGGGCTTGGTCGTGAGTTTGAGAGTGACTTCCGTAACGACTCCGAGCTGACCCTCGGATCCGCACATCAGACGGGCCAACTGGTATCCGGACGAATCTTTGATTGTCCTGGTGCCCGAACGAACGATTTCACCGTCGGCTTTGACAAAAGTCATTCCGAGTACGGCGTCTCTTGTCGCACCGTATTTTACGGCTCTCATTCCGGAAGCGTTGTTGGCAACCATGCCCCCGATTGTACAGGCTTCTCCCGAGCCGGGAGACGGGGGGAAAAAGAATCCGTATTTTGCCAACTCTTTGTTGAGTTCTTCGTATATGACCCCTGCTTCAACGTCAACCCAAAGATCGGCTACGCTGACTTCTTTGATTTTCTTCATCTGCTGCATCGAAAGAACGATGCCGCCTTTGATAGGAACTGCCGAGCCGCACAACCCTGTGCCCCCTCCTCTGGGGGTAACCGGAATTTTTTCCTCGTTGGCAATTTTCATGATTTCCGAAACCTGCTCGGTGGTTTTCGGTCTGACTACCACATCGGGGTTGTTATGATAGATCGAAGCGTCGAACCCGTAGGTATAGAGAACCGCGGGGTCCACGGAATAACCTTCCTTTCCTACGACCTTCTCGATCTTTTCAAGTATTCTTCGGTCCATTTTTACACCAACTACCCTATTCACCCTCATAGCTTATAAAGAATATGTATATTTCCGCCGTAAAACAATGAAAATATACAATCCGAATCCTATAATATCCGGGTTTTAAAAACAGTCTGGATACATAACGGGGATTAACTTTACATCATATTGAAACCGAATCGGTTTCTCTGAAGGAAATGAAAAAGTTAACGGAGTTATTTCTTTGATATGCTGGTTTTAGCCGGGAACGTATGATTGCACTCCTGAATTATACGGACTTCTTTCATCTGCCGAAAACCTCTGAAAATGACAGCAGAATCTGAACCGGATTTTTAAAAAATTCCTGAAATTGCTTTATTTCTTAATAATTTTCTTCGATTTTTGTCGATTGGCTACCAGAAGTTAATTTAAATGATTAACATACCGAACGGGTATGAAATCCAAAATAGTTCTTTTGGGACCTCCGGGATCCGGCAAAGGTACGCAGGGCGAAAAACTCAGTGCCGAACTGGGATACACAAGACTTTCCACCGGCGACATGCTTAGAGAAGCCGTGCGAAAGAGCACGCCTTTGGGACTGAAAGCCAAAGAATACATGGACAGCGGAAGACTGGTTCCCAACGATTTGATAATCGGTCTGATGAAAGAAAAAATAGCCCAGGTCGACGGCGGCGTGATCTTTGACGGATTCCCCAGAACCGTTGAACAGGCCGATGCTCTCGCAAAAGAAATCGACGTGGATCTGGCTATCAACCTTGACGTTGATGATGAGGAACTTATGGTCAGACTCACGGAAAGGCGCACCTGCCCCGAATGCAACTGTGTTTTCCACCTGGTTTACAATCCTCCCAAAAAGGCCGGCATTTGCGACAAATGCGGTTGTGAACTGTATCACAGAGACGATGATACCGAAGCCACCGTCAGAAACAGACTCAAAGTCTACAGAGAGAACACTTTCCCTTTGATAGAGTATTACGAAAAACTGGGAAAACTCGTAACCATTATGGGCAAAGGCGAAATCGACGAGATCTTTGCTCAGGTCGAAAAGGCGGTTCGCTGAATTCTCAATGAGGGGTTTACCCCTCGCACTCTTTACGAAAACTATTAAAATATTACCGCATTGGGGAGATTAACAGCCTCGTAGTGTAGGGGTCAATCATGCAGGTCTCTGGATCCTGCGACCGCAGTTCGAATCTGCGCGAGGCTACCACT
>DAHY01000007.1:0-3696 GCA_002498605.1 Methanomassiliicoccaceae archaeon UBA404
CCACTTTTTAAATTGGGCAGGTTTATCCGATTTATATTAAAAACAGATAAGATATATCCGTCATCAGGAATACATAAACGGAGTGATTTTTCATGGGCGAATGCAACATAGACGTACAACCCGGCGTGTGTAAACTTAAAACCAAAATAAAGGCAGTCATGAACGAAGATATGAGAGTTGTTTTCGAGGTTGAAAGCGACTGTCCCAACATTATGAAGCTGGCCAAAGCTTTGGACTCGGTGGATCCGATGCAGAACCTGTTTGTGAAGATTTCCGAATCGGATGTTTACAGGAAAGCGGACGAAGTCATCCCCCATACGGCCTGCCCTCTTCCCTGCGCGTTTATGAAGGCTATCGAAGTCGCGGCGGATATGGGTTTGAAACAGGACGTCATAATCGAGATAAAATGAATTATCCCTTGGAAGTCGACCCGGTTTCCGAGGACAGAATGGAGATTTTCGTAAAATCCGACAGCGGGGCGGTGCTTACCGGTAAACGTAGAACCGGACGGAAACGGCTGTTGGACGATTTACGCGAATTTCTGATCGAACGGTTCCCTGAAAAACACATAGTTCCGATAAAAGAACGGAGCGACATCGAATCTGTTTTGAAAAGTCCGTTTCCCGAAGATTCGATTGTACTGATATACGGCATTTCGGATTTTCCGGATTGGGAGAATGTCGTACGTAATAACACAACCGGCAGGGTTACGGTATATTACGGCCAGGACCTGTGTCATCAGGTTCCCGCCTGTTTAAAAAGCGTAATTAACGACTATATATAATCAGGGTGATTTTTGCGTATACAGTTATACTTACTGTAGCACATAATATTTTTATTGTCCTAAACGATATTTACACCGATGATACTGAGAACATCCGGCAACGACAGATTTGACAGGATGAGACGCATCCCGTGGATGGATGTGGACGGCATTTCCGGCAAAAGATGTCTTGTCGTCGGTGCCGGAGCTCTCGGCAACGAGGTTCTTAAGTGTCTGATTCTCGCCGGTTTCTGCGATATTACCGTAGTGGACTCGGATTATATCGAGAATTCCAATCTTTGCCGATGCGTATTTTTCCGCGAAGGCGATGACGGATTGGAAAAATCCCGTGTTCTTGCGAGGCGTGCGAACGAAGTATGCCCGGAGGCAAAAATCAAAGCCGTGCACTCGATGATACAGGATTTCGATGATTGGGAGTATGATTTGGTTATCGGATGTCTGGATAACATTTCTGCCCGATTGCATACCAACTCTCACGCCGTTTATTACGGAATTCCGTATGTGGACGGTGCGATTGACGGTATGCGGGGCAAGATACAAACCGTTCTCCCCGGGGGGCCGTGCCTGCAATGCGCAATGAACGGAAGCCATGCGAGAATCGCCGATCTGAGGTACTCCTGCACGGGGAATTCCCATATTTTCGTACCTCCCACTGCGGCGGAGATTACAACAACGTCAATAATCGCGGCCATGCAGGTCAGGGAAGCGGAAAAAATAGCATCGGGACGGAGCGATCTCTGTGTCAGGAACATAACTTTTTATGACGGAGTCAGGGGAACAACGGACACGATTACCCTGGATACAGACAAAGAGTGTCCCAATCATATGGGGAATTGAAATGACAATAAAAATTACTGTTGTGAACGCAACGGCGGGTTCTTCGATAATAATGGAACTCGAGCCGTATGATATGATGTCAGACATAATCAATGTAGCCGCAGATCACTGGGGCGAAGGCGCAGGAGCATTTATACTGAGAAAAGGCGCGAAACTTCTGGTAGCATCCCGGACCGTGGGAGAGTTGAATCTTTCCGACGGGGACGTTGTGGAAATGATCCCGGATCCGGAAGGCGGAAGACAATGGGTTTGGTAAGGCCGATTCTGTTAAAGAGGCTGAACAACGAGATAGAGAATCTGAACAGATATCTGAATCTTAATCTTGACAACATACCGGAGGACGTTGTATTTCCGATAACTCTCAGCATATGTCTGACAAACACACCGGCCAGAGTATCGCGGTGCGAAGAAACGAAAATTCACGGTTTCGATCTGACGATATCGGACGAGTATCCTTTCGAACGGCCCAGAGTCATGTGGAAAACAAAAATATTCCATCCGAACATCATGATGCCGGAAGACGGAGGGCAGGTGTGTTTGAGAATATTGGAATATTGGAGTTTCGGTTCGAATCTGATTTCCTTCGTAATAGGAATCGAGAATCTGCTGATTCATCCGAACTGCTCAAATCCCTACGGAACCGAATCCTGTGTTGCCGCCGCCAGGTGGTATTCGGCCAATAAGCCTAAATTCTCGGCAGAGATAAACTATGGCGGTTCGGATGCCTAAAATAATATCGTCGGAGGAAGCGGCAAGGGTACGCAGAAAACGGAGCGTAACCGGAACGGAACTGTTCATGGGCAAAAGCGTAATTTCCAAAATGGCTTTTCATGCGGATTTGGGATTCGCCGACAACAAGGAAGTCATGGGTCTCATAATGGGCAGTCTTTATGTTGACGACGAGGGGGAATACGCGGTTGCCGAAGGCACCGCAACATCCGGACTCGTGGCCACGGACGTAAGCGTAAGGTTCGATCCGGACTCTATAGAGGATTTGTTCTCATCTATAGATGAGAACAAATGCAATACCGTTATCGGATGGTACCATTCGCATCCGGGTTTCGGCTGTTACATGTCGGACGTGGACGTAAAGACGCACAAAGAAATATTCGGCGGCAGAACAGGATTTTCCGCGGTTTTGGATCCTTCCGACGAAACACTGATGGTTTTCGTCAACGAAGACGGGAAAATAAGACCGGCCAGAATGATTGTGTCCGAAGATCTGTAATCAGACCCAAATCGCGTGACGGCTTTTCATTTCGGCTTCGTTGCAATCGAACTTTTTCATCAGATCCGCCACGAAACTGTCGAAGAACAGAAGAACCGACCCCTCGAAAACCGTTCCCAGCGGGGCGTATTCGGGATTGATGCAGGCGGGTTTCAGAAGAACCACCATATCCGAAGCGTGGGCAAGTTTGCTTCTCTGGTCGGAGGTGAAGGATACCACGTAAGAACCGATGCGTCCGGCTATGTTTGCCGTGTTGACCACCGAAGAAGTTTCTCCGGTGTTGGAAATCAATACGGTCAAATCGCTCCGGCCGATAATCGGGGTGGTCATCTCGCCCACCAGGTGAACGTCCAGCCCCAGCTGCACCAACCGTACCGCAAGCAGTTCCCCCACAAGTCCGGAGCGTCCGGAACCGTAAATGAAAATCCTGCGGTTGGTTGTGATGAGATCGGCAAGTTTCTCGCGCTGCCTGTCGGTTACCTGAGCGGCGGTTTCGAAACATTTTTTCGAAAGATATTCCAGCGCCGGGTCCATATCATTCCTCTGTTTTTGCCGCCTGTTTCCTGATCTCTTTGAGATTCTTCGCAACTTTCTTGCTGAAAACCCTCTCCTCGATGATTCTCATGTACATTGCGTCATGTTCCAAAAGCGGAGAGCATGAAATTATCGTGATGTCCGGCGAAATTTCCGTAAGCGCGTCGGCCAAGGTTTCGAATCTCAGATCGCCTTTTTTAAGGGGGGTGAGTTTTCTCTCTTCGCCCTCGCTGTGTTCCACACCAGAAAACTGGGAATAAACCGAACCTTTGCTGTAAGGCTGTACGGTTTCGATAACATCAATGAAATCCTG
>DAHY01000007.1:4020-5861 GCA_002498605.1 Methanomassiliicoccaceae archaeon UBA404
TGATCCCTTCGTAATCCCACCAATCCATCATGTCCGCCAGGTTTTCGTAAATACGGGCGTCAACGCTTTCTCTGTCTTCGGTTTCGTACAGTCCGAGGCTGGTTACCACGGTGCTTCCGTTCAGAGCGTTCGTAATCAGAGCCGCGTGCCTGAGATTCTCCATGCAGGTTTCCGCAAGAATGTCCTCGTTTCCCAAATCCATGTAGTACGGGGTGTGAACGGACATGCCGACGTCCATCCTCTGGGCTATCTCTCCGATTTCGTACAGAGAACCGAAGGTGTCGGACACGGGGGACGAGAAATAAACCAAATCATCGTCTTCTTCTATTTCCTCTTCCGGCGAGCTTATGGACATATCGTCTCTTATGATTTCGATGACGAAATCCTCTTCGATATCCCTGATGGTCATTCCGACTTCCTCTTCCTCGGGAGCTCTGGTGTAGACACTCGGTCTGACCATCTGAATTTCCATTGCGGTGAGTCCGAGATTGTGGACATCTTCTATTCCGTCTTTGAGGGTACGGCCCTTGCACGAAAGCGGTATGCCCGCGGGTCCGAATCTGATCATGATACCGTGCTAATGCGGAGACAGTATTAAAGATAACGGAAGATATCCCGCGGCGGAAGACCTGTGTCTCTTACTATTGCGTTAAAAGAAAGGACACGGGTAAGTTTTATAAACAAAACCAGCATACGACAGATTTACCCAAATGTCGGGAGAGTCAGAAATATGAAGGAAAGTTTCAAAACAAACCCTTCTTTGATTGCTTTGATTTACGATCTCAAAGCGACTTCGAGGGAGAACGATTCTGCTATCTGGCGAGACATAGCGGTTCGGCTTGAAAAACCCAATAAAAACTGGGCCGAAACCAACCTCAGCAAAATCGAAAGATACGCTGCGGACGGGGAGACAATCGTCGTTCCCGGAAAAGTTCTCGCTGCAGGCAATATCACAAAGAAAGTAAACGTGGCGGCCTACTCCTTTTCGGAGAAGGCAAGGAACGCGATTGCGGAATCCGGCGGAAAAGTCATGAGCATAAGAGAGCTCATGGACTCCAACCCCAAAGGTTCCAACATAAGGATAATGAGGTGATGAGAAATGGTTACTGTTATTGACGCATCGGGTCTGGTATACGGAAGGCTCGCCAGCATCGTGGCAGAGAGAATCATGGACGGCGAGGAAATCGTTGTCCTTAACTCCGAAGCCCTCATAATGACCGGTGAGAAAGACGCGCTGTGCGCGAAATTCGGACACCGCATAAGCCTTGGTGACGCCACCAAGAGAAAAGGTCCATTCTATCCCCGCAGGGCGGATTTGCTGTTCAAGAGATCCGTCAGAGGAATGATTCCCTGGAAGAAATCCGGCGGAAGGGATGCTTACAGAAGGCTCCACGTGTATGTGGGCACGCCCAAGCAGTTCTCCGATGTTACCCCCGAGGTACCGGAAGACGCAAAGAAGAAAATCGTCGGCAAATATACTACCCTGGGAGCCGTTTCCAAATACCTGGGTTCCAATGTGAGATGAATCCCATGGAATGCATAAACACAAGTGGAAAGAGAAAATCCGCGGTCGCAAGGGCCGTTGTAGAAAAGGGTGACGGCAAAGTTACCGTTAACAAGGTTCCCATAGACGTCTATTCCCCCGAACTCGCAAGACTCAAGATCATGGAGCCTCTCGGAATGGCCGCCGACAAAGCAGGTCAGGTCAACATAGACGTAACCGTCAACGGCGGCGGGGTTATGGGTCAGGCCGCGGCCGCCAGAACAGCGATCGCAAGAGGGCTCGTCGAATACTTCAAAGACGAAGAACTCGAGGCAATGTTCAAAGAGTATGACAGAAC
>DAHY01000047.1 GCA_002498605.1 Methanomassiliicoccaceae archaeon UBA404
AGGAACGGGTTCATAAAACACCACGGCATCGGTACTGGCAACGTCAAGTCCTTCTTCCCCCACCGAAGTGGAAACCAGAACGTTGCATTTCCCGGTATGGAAGTTCTCCAGGATTTCTATCTGTTCCCTTTGTTTCAGCCCGCCTTTGGACTGACCTATAAGTTTACCCACTTTTGCTTCCGGTATGGTAGAAAGTTTTTCCACCAGCATATCGCAGGTATCCCGGTATTGGGAAAACACCAGTACTTTGGAGGTATCGGAAGAATTCAAAACCCGGCTGACGATGCTCATGACCCTGGAAATTTTGGGATGCTCGACCGGGGAGTTCATGACAATCTGAACCATGTCTTTGTAACTCTTATGATCGACCATTTCCTTTGTGCCTTTGCTTGCTTTCACCATTTTGGAATCTTTTTCAATCTTCAAAATATACGAACGCAAAGCGCTCATGCCCTGCGTTTCGGCAAGACTTATCGCGTGAAGCAGTTTGAGGCATATTGCCTGAACCGTCAGGCCTCTGAACACTATGGCGGTTTTTTCTCCCCTGGCGAGTCTTCTTTGCAAAGTATCGCCGACGACCAACATGTGTTTGGTTGAGGCAGGCCAATGAGAATTGAACAGACCCAGATTTGTAAGTTCCATGACGTAGTGGTCCAACATTCCGCGGAGCAAACCGATTATGTCCATCAAATCCTTAGGCATTCCCACTTCCACTCTTTTTACGTAGGTGTCGAAGATGTAAGGCGAGACGTCCGGGTCGTCATCCTCTCTCATGTCGATGCGCGAAAAGCCCAAATTTCTGCAGATGTCCTCTATTCTGTCCACGTCACTGCCGGGGGAAGCCGTGATGCCCATGGACAGAATCTGTTTTCCGCAATGTTCGGCAACGGTAACATAAGCATAATTTCCGGTTCCGCGGTGAGCTTCATCGTAAATAACCAATCCGAATTTTTCCAAATCGTATATTCCGTTTTCCAAATCATTGGCCACGGTCTGAGGCGTGGAGACGATCAGATCCGATTCTTCTATCACAATCTTTCTCAGTTCGGGTCTCATGCTTCCGTTTATGATTCCGACTTTTGTGTTCACCATATTTTCGGTGAAGAACGCTCCGTGCTGATCCGTCAAAGGTTTGGTGGGAGCAACCATCAATACCTTTCCGCCGCGTTCCAGTATGCACGCCGCCACATAGAGGGCTATCACGGTTTTTCCGAGACCGGTGGGAAGTATCACCAGAGTGTCGTCACTGAGACACCCTTTGGCCATAGATACCTGGTATTCTCTTTCTTCGATTTTTTCGGGAACTATTCGGGGATGGGACAGATACTTCATTCCGTTACCGAATAAGTAAGATTAGAATAAAAGGGTAACAGGGAGGTGACCGAAAGTGAAAAATGACTTTCAGTCAAAGAAAAGCGTTGTAAAGGGTCGCAGAGGCCGCCGAAAACACGGACGCGGCCTCTGTTGAAGTTTATTGCTGTCTTCTTAAGACAATCAGCAACCGCTGCAGGAAGAGCAGTTCATTGTGGCATTGGGATCGCGTATAGTGAGTCCGGTGCCGAAGTTGGGATCGTCTATGAATTCGATAACGCAGGTTTCCAAAGGTCCCGCGGTGTCTTTGTCATAGAACATTTTGAATGATTCCGCAGTTGTGTCGACAATGTCGCCTTCGGATTCTTTTTCCTGGAAAGACATGCCGAACTGAGGTCCGGAGCATCCGAAACCGGAAATGTATATCTTGATGCCCTGACCCAATTTGTTGTTCTTTTCAAGAAGATCGACAATGAACTTCTCTGCTTCGGGGGTTATTTTTACCATATTTATCACTCCTTTGTCGCAATTAAACTATATAAACTATTCATAGTACTTAACGATTGTTACTCACTCAATATCAACATCAAAGAATTTGGCATACTCTCTGAAAGCGTATGATTGGGCTTTGGTCATGGCCATGAACGTGCCTATGACCATCGCTTCCAAAATCTCGTCTCTTGTGGCGCCTTCGCGCACAGCATGTTGAATCTGGACTCTGATACAGTGTTCCGCTCCCTCGGCGGAAGCGGCGGACAAAGAACAAAGATATCTTGTCTTTTTCTCCATAACCCCTCTGCCTTCCATGGTGGCTTTTCCAAAGTTTGCCGAAGGCACGAACAGGTCCGGACGCTCGGACAGAACCTGATTTACCAGAGGTATGAATCCGTATTCTTTCTTTATCGCGGCAAGAATTTTGTTTGTAAGTTCTCGCTGCCTCGGATCTTCTTCCATACATACGGAGAGAAGTTAATCTTAAAAATAAGTGTCGCAAAACACGATAGACTAACTGTATGTGTCTGTTAATATGGCCTAGCTAAGCAAATGTTCTTCCGAGCCCGTAAAAAGGCTAGGAGGAAATCCTAATGGACAATACAGAACTCCAGGAAATATTCAGCAATATAGGAAAAACATACAAATATGAAACAGTGGCCGCCGAGTTCACGGCCTTCAAAGACTTTAAGGTCCGTTGGCAGCGTTCCTACAAGTGGGCCGACTTCAAAGTGTCGGACTATCTTTCTGACGCTCCCGAGAAGGTTGTTGAAGGACTCGCAGACACTCTGTTTACGAGAATCTGCATAAGAGACGAAACGTCCTTTTCGGAAGAAATGTGCGACTGGGTAACCGCTCCCGGTTTTGCAAGAACGAAGCAGCCCGTTTATCTTAGAAGGAGCAGAAACATAACACAATCGCCGGAAGGCAAGCACAGGAATCTGACAGATTCTTACAACAGATTGGTTGACATGGGATTGGTGGAAAAGGAACCCGATTTGTTTCTGTCATGGACAAAAGAACCCTCAATCAGAAAGGTCGGACAATGTTCCGTCCTGATGAAAGTGGTTTCTTTGTCTTCAGCCTTGGATGATCCGGAAATACCGGATTTCGTGGTAGATTACGTGATGTATCACGAATTATGTCATCTCATTATGGGGTTCGATCCGAAAACGGAGAGAAACGGCGAAGAGTTCGCCAGATTGGAGGCCATGCATCCCAAACAGGATGAAGCGGAATCGTGGCTGAGGAAATACTGTATGTATCTCTGAAAAAAACCCAAAAAGCGTTCGGGTGTCCCCCGGACGCTAACAAACTTTTTCACAGTCCGGCGAACCGCCGGCCTCGAAGCACTGACTTACGTCGGGGGTATGTATCGGACCCTGTGTTGTCTCCCGGTCACGGCAAACGATGACACATCGCATCTCCCGCGAGTTCCCAATTAAGGTTCAGGGCCGCTGTTGCCCGAACCATGCACATGACGTTCATAAATCCCGTCCCTACGCCGATTCGGTCGATTGCATGATAAGTATGATATCTATAAGTACTATACTGAAACAGACCTGTTGCGACAGACGCCGATTTATGAGCTTTTCGGGAAACGTACGCGAGAGATAACGCATCGCTTTTGAAATCCGAATCGTTTCATGTCTTTCGACGGAAGTATATTGCGTTGAATGACGTTATATTACGAAATATACAACATTCGTCGAAAATAGTTAATCAAATCTACAGAAAAACGTGCTTTTTTCTACGATATTCGTATATTTAATGTTGTAATTCGTATAATACGGCAATACATATAGTAATCTATATGAACAACAAAATTTTTTACCCCCCTATGAGTGATTTCCTCAGTCCAAGGTCGGTAGCCATTATAGGTGCGTCTGCCGATGAGACGAAACTAGGCGGAATGCTGCTTAAGAACATGATTTTTGCAGGATTTGACGGCGAGCTGTACCCTGTGAACCCGAAAGGCGGAACCATTCAGGGTTTCAAGGTATACACTTCATTCGAAGAGATCGGCAAAGCTGTTGATTTGGCCGTAATAGCCGTACCTGCAAAATTTGTTATTCCGGAGATTGAGAAGGTAGGCAAATCCGGAACCAAATACGCCAGTATTCTGACTGCCGGTTTCAAAGAATCCGGTCCCGAAGGCGAAGCTCTTGAAAACGAGCTTGTGGCCACGGCAAAGAAATACGGCGCTAAGAATTTTCGGACCCAACAGTTTCGGTGTGTTGAATCCGAAAGCCAAGGTCAACACGACATTCTCGTACTATATGCCGAGAGTCGGAAATGTTTCCATGATGTCGCAGTCCGGTGCTTTCGCATCATCCATTATCGATTGGGCAATCGGTCAGAAACTCGGTATTGCAAAATTCGTAACCTACGGAAACAAGTGCGATGTGAGCGAATCCGATATGATTCCCTATTTCAACAACGATGAAGACACCAAAGTGATCGGCATGTACATCGAAGGCATCACCGACGGCGCGGCATTGTTGAATGCGTTGGAATCCATCGACAAACTCAAGCCTTTGGTGGCATTCAAATCGGGAAGAACCGAAGCCGGATCCATGGCGGCATCCTCTCACACGGGATCTCTCGCCGGCGCCGATTCGGTTTACGACGTGATATTCAACAAACTGAACATCCACCGCGCGAAGGACGCGGACGAATTTTTTGACGCCATCAGTGTTTTGAGCACCTGCAGCCCAATGAAAAAGAACGGTATTGCGATAATCACCAATGCCGGGGGATTGGGTGTCATGTCCGCCGATGCGGCCCATGACGCCAAGTACGTGGAAGCGGCAAAACTTACCGAGGAAACCAACAAACTTCTCAGAGAGACAGTCCCCACCCTTGCGGGTCTTACCAACCCCATTGATGTCAGAGGCGACGCCAAAGCGGAATACTTCAAAGCGGCAATAGAAGCCGTGCTTACGGACGAAAGCGTCGGCGGTATCGTCGTCATGGGTTCGCCCCTGGACTTTGCCGATCTTGAGGCGATTGCCGAAATGCTTGTGGAGATGAGGGACGATATACCCGTACCCACCACAGTCTGTTTCGCAGGAGGTTCCAAGTGCGAACGTGCGGTAGATATTCTCAGAGAGGGACGCATACCCGCGTTCCCCACCCCCGACAGGGCGGTACGCGCTTTGGATATCCTCAGAGGATTCACGGTACGCGGAGAAGTCAAAAAGACCCCTCTCAGAGTCCCCAGGATTGCGGACGGAAGAGAAACATTCCAGAAAATTCTGGAAGTTGCCAACAAAGAAGGCAGAAAGACTCTTACCGAAGTGGAAGGCAAGAAGATCTTCAAGGCTTACGGCATACCCACACCCGGGGAGGCATCCGTAATTTCTGCGGAAGAAGCCGCTAAAAAGAGCTCGGAAATCGGTTACCCCGTGGTTATGAAGATTCTTTCTCCCGACATTGCGCACAAGACCGACGTGGGCGGAGTCGTAGTCGGCGTAAAGAACGACGACGAGGCAAAGAAAGCCTACGAAAAGATAATGGCTTCATGCAAGAACGCGGTTCCCAACGCAAGACTTGACGGCGTATCCATTCAGCAGATGGTTTCCGGCGAGGAAGTCATTCTGTCTATGATTCGGGATGAGCAGTTCGGTCCCATCATATCCTTCGGTCTCGGAGGAATATTCGTGGAGATTCTGAGAGAAATATCCCAGGCTCACGCCACCATGACGGAAGAACAGATGAAAGAGATGATTCAGTCCACAAAGGCCTACACTCTTTTGTCCGGTGCCAGAGGTACCGAGCCCGCGGATATCGAAGCCGTTGAGGACGTAATCAGAAGAATCGCGCTCATATCCCTTGAGAACCCCGAGATTCATGAACTGGAAATCAATCCGGTCATGGTCGACAAGAAGGGTAAGGGCTGCCGGGCGGTCGACGCTCTCTGCACGCTGCTTTGAAACTTATTCCCCGGCATTCGCCGGGATTCCTTTATTTTCTCATATCCTTCATATAAAAAACCCTATAAAACTCAGTATACGGAATAAATATTATTCACTGCAAGTCGTTATAAACGCGATATATGTATCAGGTTCAAATGTATGGTGTGTTGATACTGAGTGACGATTCCAGATTCCTTTCGCAGTCAAGGGAATTCATTCCTAATATAAACGACAAAATAAGAGTCGAAACGCTCAACAATCCATCCATGTTGAAGGATGTTTTGAAATCCCATATGAGGATAGACGTTGTGGTCTGCGATCACAACCCTTCGGAGATAGATGCCTTTGAAATTTTCAACGAAATGAGCAGAATTAACGATTTGCGTCCGTTCATCATCGTTACCCGCGATGTTGACGGAGAGGTTGCACTAGAGGCGTCAGAGCTGGGAATGGATCATTACATGGTACGGAAAAATGCTTTAAGTTTTTTCATGAAAATAGTGCCGAAAATAGTATCCTGTACTGAGCGTCTGAGGGTCGAAGAAGCCAGAGAAATCAAAAGCCGCAGGGCAGATACACTCATCACCCTGTCAACCATGAAGGACAGAAATTTCAGTGTAATCCTGGATTTCGTTCTTGAAGAGTCTGTGGCACTGACGAAAAGTGCGATAGGTTACATCGCAATGTACAAAGAAGCCGAAAACAAATTGGAAATGGCGGCATGGTCCAAAGCGGGACTGGAACAATGTGAAGTAGAGTCTCAACAGATTACATATAATTTTGATACCGCCGGCATCTGGGGAGAACCCATACGCCGGGGCAAACCCATAATCGTCAATGACTATCAAAATGAAAAAAGATATGCCAAGTCCGGAATTCCCGCCGGTCATGTTCAACTGAACAGATTGTTGATGATTCCCATATACTACAACGGTAAAATTATGGCCACCGCGGGATTGGGAAACAAAAGTACCGAATATACCTCCGATGACGTGATGCAATTCACAACGCTTATGAACGGTATGATTTCGATACATCATGAAAAAGTGCAGGAGGGCAAACTGGAAAGAAATCGACAGGAAATTATAAACCTGTTTCACGATATTCCCGTGGGCATCGTGATATTGGATGACAGCTTCACTGTGCTGGCTATAAACAAATATGCTCAATCCTTCATTCCGTACGGGCATACAAATTCTCCAGTAATGTCTCTTTTGAACAACACCGACGATCTGTCCGCCGTCATCATTAAGAATATTGAGAAGGCAAAAGTCTCGGATACGAATATTGAATCTGAACACATTATAAAAATCGACGGGAAAAATACCGCATTCAGAATAAAAGTGTCCCAAAGTGAAAAAAATATCGTTCGGGAATATATAGTGTCCATTGACAGAATGCTCGATACCGCGGAAAAGCGTCAATATTCAGTCTTTGCGAAAAGAATCGACAGAATGGACAAACTTATAGGCGCTAAAATAAAAGAAATTCTATCTGAAATTCAGGCGGATTTAATAAAAAAATCCGATTCCGACAACTTAATGATCCTGGAAAAAGTAAACCGTTTGCATGAAATGGTGGTTTTTATCGGAAAATACCATGACCAAGAGTTATCGGAGTCTGTATGGCTCGATTTGGAAGAATCGCTGAATAAAGCTTCCGAGGAAAGCGGCATCAGCAAAGAGAATTTCGAATTCAGAGCCAGAGGCGTGAAAATAGTAGCAAATTCGGACTTATACAAGATTTTTGCAGAAATTATGAGATATTCGAAAGCAAATTCCGAACAGGATCCTAAAATATCCGTAAAATGCGAGCTTGTTTCCGGAAATCTGATTATCATCTATTCCGACAATACCAAAGGGATTCCGGGTGACAAGAAAGAAACCTTCATCGCGGGAGAAAGTATGGAATTCGGAAAGGGGATGTTCATGGCCATAAATACGTTGAATGTCGAGGGATTCAAATTGGAGGAAAGAGGGGATTACGGAGAAGGTTTGGAACTGCGCATCACAATCCCCCCGTCCGGTTATTCCATATCATGGACTTGATTCTGAGTAAAAAGCGGTCAGATCATCTGCCTTGGTTTTCCCGTGGCTGTGACCGATACTACGATGTCGATGACCGCCGTGGAGTTGCCCTGTTCGAAAGTGCGCTCTTTAATGTCGTAAACTGTGTTGACCGAAGACGCTCCCGCCTTCATCACGGATTCTTCAACGAATTTTCCCCCTTCTGATTTGGCATACGATATCCCCTCGTCCACACTGTCGAAGGCGAATCGCCCCAGTTTTGAATATGCGGTGCATGAACTCTGTGAGGACGAACTCATCTTTTGGGGTTCGATGAGAATGTTGATAGATTCCAGAATGCATCCGGACACGGCCCCTATAGCATTCCCTACCTGAGAGTTCTTCATGGGTATGAAATCGGTGTGCAACCGTCTTGCGACATCAGGGAGCCAGGCATTGACCGGTGCGCCGATTCCTATTATGGGCTTATTCAATGCAATCCTGCAGGAGAAATCCTTTCCTTCGTTTCCGGACACGGCCTTTTCCAAAAGATCTTCGGCCACCGTACAATAGTCCGTGCTGCCCGTTTCGTCCATTATGACCTTTGAAAGTATGCTCATGGAAATTTTGCTGCAGACCATATCTTTGATTTTCGCAATGACTTCCTTTTTTCCCAATCCTGTTCGGTTGGCGAAATACTCGATTCCGTAATCGGAAGCCCGGTAATCATATTCTTTGTAACTTCTTTCCGAATGCAGAACATCAGTAGGGGTCAATCCCACCCTCCGCACCAATCCGTTTTTTTCCAGTTTGGGGACGTCGAATTCCAGAACGTTTACTTTCAGAAGCTCGCCTGCCCTCTTCAGTGTGTAGGGTCTTTTCGATATCAATTTCAGCAAATCGCGATCCAGGCCGGACAGATGATTGGCGGGGCAGGATCCAGTGACTGTAAGGAATTCTATGTCCGATACGGCGTGATTGTCATCAATGGATTCCCGTACTTTTTCGGAATTTTCCGTAGCGGCTTTCAAATCATCCAAAATTCCCGGCCAGACTGTGGCCGCGACGCACAGAGGCACTGCGCGGGAAGACATAAGTTTCATCTTTTTTCCGTTAAGGAAAACCCGACTGTCACCACCCAATCCTGTGGTCGAAATTTCAGCGGCCATGACATGAGTTTTGTAACATCCGATTAAAGCGCCTTCTTTGTTGATTGACGGAAAACCGTTCCTGAGGACTCCTATGTCGGTAGTGGTGCCGCCCATGTCGACGACAACGGCTTCATTAAGTCCCGTCATTTCTCTGGCACCGGTAAGACTTGCGGCAGGACCAGACAAAATTGTTTCCACCGGCCTCTTTTTGGCAGTCTCGATGCTCATCATTGAACCGTCTCCTTTGACAATCATTATGGGAATGTCCAATCCTTTTTCGGCAAGAACTTTGCCGACGGATTTGATTAGATTGTCTATTACCGGAATCAGTTTGGCATTCATCACGGCCGTGACGGTTCTTTCTTTAAAACCAAGAATCGAAGACAGCTGGTACCCGCAGACTATCGGTTTTTCTGCGGTTTTCGAAACGATTTCGGCCGCTGCAATTTCGTGATTCGGATTTCTGACGCTCATATACCCGGTTATTGCGAAACAGTCCACGTCGTCTTTGATTTTCTCGGCAAAATTTCTTATGGAAATTTCATCCAAGGAAACAACTTCGTTGCCGTTTATATCGTGTCCTCCGTCAACTCTGAGATATCTGTCGGCTAGAGAAGCATCGTCGAAATCACGGCCGATGCAGATTAAACCCACTTTGCAACCCTGACCTTCTACGATGGAATTTGTTGCCAGGGTGGTCGAAAGGGATGCAATGGATACCTGTTGCAACAGATCCCTGTCAAAAGAGTCGATAACTTTTCCTATACCCGTAATCAAATCGGGTCTGGTGGTCAGAACCTTCCCCTTTTGAAGAACGTTTCCGTGTTTTAAATCAAGTATGACGGCGTCCGTATAGGTCCCACCGGTGTCAAGACCGAGTCCGAGTGACATTGTATCACCTGTTGTAGCTCGACAGTCCCATCTCTTCGTGGCGATCGTTCACTATATTGCAGATGTGGTCCGCCATGATTCTTTCGTTCTTTTTGCCTTTGGCATCCGTAACGTCTTTGATGTAAAATTCGTGATCGCATTTGTTGCATCTGACCTTGGGGCAACCGTTGAAGGCTTCGGAACACCCTTGGCAGGCAAAGGTTCTGGCATATACCAAAGAAAATTCAAATCCGCATATCGGACATTCGAACTTCCTTACCGAAGCGGTGGTTTTGTATGAAAACCCTTTAGATTTCATTGTATTGTAATATCCTAGCATTTTTGACACTCCCAATATTATAATATCCGTCAGACGCGGACGGTGAGTAAATCCGTCGCGTCAACGGATCAAAATAGTTTAGTAGGCATTTTGGTTATCACAGATCGGTTCACACATCATCCATGCGTCCATACTCTTTGACGGCGTCCATCATGGCTGTGATGTTTTCCATCTTGGTGTTAATATCCGGAGGAATCTCACATCCCGTGGATATGCAGTATGTGGAATTCAATCCACGTTTGCATAAAGCAGTCTTGACTTCCTGACAAAGTTCCTTTGTGGCATTTCTGGTTTCCTCAACGGTCCCTCTCATGAACAGCTGTGGTTCTACGACTCCGCCGATGACACAGTTATCGGCATATCCGTCTTCGATGACTTTTGAGGCACTGGGGCTTTCTTCGATCAACGGATAGTAAGCCATGGAATACAGCGCAGGCTTGTATTGCTTGACCTGGACATCAAGATGCGGCAGGTCGGCACAGTTGTGGACGGTCAAAGTCATCCCGTCATCAACTGTCTGTTTGTTCAGTTTGGTTGCGTACGGAACTTCGAACTCTGCATATTCGCTGTCCCCGAGAACTGCGTAATTACCCCAGAGATAATCCCAGCAAATCGCTTCGATTCCTGTTTCTCCGAAAGCGGAAACAATCTCCGAGTCGTACTGAGTGATAACTTTCATCGCTTTGTGTACGGGTGCAGGTTCGGTGAACATATCCATGAACAGTCTTTCCGCCCCGGCGGTCTGACTGAGCGCCAACAAAGGCCCCTCCAGGAAGGCAGACGTCACGACTTCCCCGTTAAGATAATCCGCGATGAGTTTAGTGCCCTCAACCAATACGCCGGTCCTTCCTTTCTTTATGTCGGGGACTTCCAGCTTTTCATAGTCTTCCAAACAATGAACGAGAGGTTTGTCCACGAAGGGCGTGTTCTCCCTATCCATTCTTACTCCGGCACCCAAATCGCTGGCCATAACCGACAGATCCATAAGGCCGATGGCAAGATCGAATCCGAACTTTTTTTGGCCTAACATAAATGATTTTGCAAAGTATTCCGGATTGTCGCACCACTCTTTGTAAGTGATTTCTCCGTTTTTCAGAAGTTTTCTCAAAACTCCGCATGCTATGGGGTAGGCCGGGAGCCTGTCTACCTTTTCATTGTTTAGGGACGCAGTCACTCTTTCGATATGCGTCATTTCTTTCATTCCCAAGCCTCCTTAAGCCATCTGACACAGTTTTGTGCGTTTGTATCCCGATGATCGGCGCCTATCTCTTCCGCGAATTTAGGAGATGTAGGAGGCCCTCCGATGGTAACAAAGCATTTCGAACGGTAACCTGTTTCTTTCAGAATATCCAGGGTTTTCTTCATGTTGTCCATCGTGGGTGTCATCAGAGTGCTGAGACAAATGCACTCGATGCCGTCCTTTTCTGCAGATTCAACAATAGTCTCCGGAGGGATATCCTTTCCGTAATCGGTTACCATGTATCCGCCAGCGGTCAACATGGTTTTGACGATGTTCTTTCCGATATCGTGAACATCCCCCTCAACCACTACCGTGGCGCACTTTTTGCTGTTTTTCATACTTTCCACAGGTATGGCGGGAATCAGGATATCTAATCCCGCATACATGCAATTGGCTGAAACCAATACCTGCGGAAGATAGACTTTGCGTGCTTCGTAGTTGTCGCCCACGACACCCATTCCTTTTACCAATCCCTCATTGATTGCCAATACGGGATCGATATCGGCGTCCAGAGCGGCTTGTGCGGAAGACTTTGCAAGGTCTAACTTGTAGTTTATTACTGAATCGCTTAGATCCTTCAGTATTTCTTCCTTAGACATTTTTTTCACTCCTGCTCTTCTTCAGAGCTAAATATTATATTTTTTTACAGCATATATATAACAATTCAAGGTTGGATGCTATGTCCATAGTAATATAAGCTTAACTACTAATTTTTTGGTTGAATAATATATAAAGAAATTAAATTTTATACTTTCAACAATTATTTTAGTATAAATTTTGTAAATTTATTGAATCAAATAAGGCATTTTTCAGAAACTAATATAAATATATTACGTCCAATAAATGGCGATAGAAAACATACTGAATTCCGAAATATCAGAACCGGCAAACCTCACCCCGATTACGGATTGTGATTTTCGCCAGAAAGAAATTAGGAATCCTTTAATCAAACAAGCGTATTTCAGGAGTCATGACCTCTGAATTGGTGTTTGTGGGACTCGGAATGAGCGGCACGGACGGAATGACCATAGAAGCCTTGAAAGCATTGAAAGAATGCGATAAAATATATGCCGAATTTTACACTTCAAAACTGATCGGTGCCGATATGGGCGAGCTTGAAAGTCTCATCGGAAAATCTATCGAACTTCTTCAGCGCGCACAGGTCGAAGAAGAGTTCGACATAATCGAAGACGCCAAGAGCATGAGGGTCGGTTTCGTTACCGCCGGAGACACAATGATGGCAACAACCCATGTGGATCTCAGAATTCAGGCTTACGAAGAAGGAATACCCGTGAAAATGCACTACGGGGTATCGGTATTCGTAGCATGTCCGTCCGCGTTGGGTCTTCAACCGTACAAGTTCGGACGCACGGTTACTCTGCCTTTTTACGAAAGGAATTACCGCCCGAAATCCCCTTACGATCACATACTTGAAAACAAGAAACGCGGACTGCACACAATGATTCTTTTGGACATACGGGAACCGGAAGGAAAATACATGTCTGCCCATGAAGCAATAAACTGGCTGATTGACAGCGAAGCGGAATGGGGAGAAGGACTGATAGACGATAAGACCGTGATATGCGTAGCATCAAAGTTGGGTTCTCCCGAAGAAAAGCTGGTTACGGGTTATCCGAAAGATCTTCTTGAGACTGACGTCGGATCTCCGCTGTGCACTTTGGTTATACCGGGCGAACTTCACTTCATGGAATCGTACGCGCTTGTCCGCTTCTCCGGAGCTCCGGAAGAAATAATTCCCGATGAGTAAGCATGCCCCGCTGCATCAGAGTTCCGAAAAAAGAAGGAGAATTCATAAGGGCCCGTCTTGCGGACGCGGACCTTCTGGACAAACGGCATAAAATTCGTGCAGACGGGGACTTCCTGGAAATACCCGTATTATGCGATTCATTCGAGGAATACGAATCTCACGAATCCGAGGCCGAAGAAAGAGAAATCCGACCCGCGGATTACAAAGAAATATTGGATTTTCCGGATTGGCTGGCGGAAGAATTGCCCAATTCATACGATATAATCGGAGATGTGGCACTGATAAAATTATCCGATACGCTTCTGCCTTACAAAGAACAAATCGGAAACGCTTTGATCGAAGCATCGCCGAGCATCCGCGCGGTTATGCTGGACGACGGCGTCAAAGGGGAACTCAGGGTAAGGAAACTGGAAAAGATTGCAGGCACGGGTTCTTCGGAAACGGTGCACAAAGAATTCGGCACGAAGATTGCCACGGACCCCTCGCTGGTTTATTACAATCCCCGTCTTGCCGGGGAAAGAGCCAGAACAGCTCTGGAAGTCAAAAAGGACGAGGTTATAATCGATATGTTCGCGGGAGTCGCTCCTTTTCCCATGGTAATATCGAAGCTGGCACGTCCGAAGATCATCTACGCCATCGATTTGAATCCTGAAGCCGAACGGTTTATGAAACGGAATATCGAACTGAATGATGCAAACTGCGTTGTGCCTATAATCGGAGATGCGCGGGATGCCGTCGAAGATCTTCCTCCGGCTGACAGAATCATTATGAATCTGCCTCAGTCATCGGAAGAATTTTTGAATTTGGCGCTCTCTTCCGCAAAATCCGGCGCAACGATACATCTGCACAGAGTCCTTGAAAGATCCGAACTGGATGATTTTGTTTCAGCCATAGTCGACAAAGCACGCTCCGAAGGATACGATATACGCATATCCAGAACATCGGAACTCAAAACATATTCACCCACAATGAGTGTTTATGTTTTCGACATAGTGAAGAATTAATTCTTCTTGACCGGTTCCAACGTAACGCCGGTCTGTCCCTGATAGTTTCCGCTTCTTGCGGCGTAATTCTTTCCCGATACAGAGGTCAGAGTTTCAAACACCATTTGGCAGAAACGTTCTCCGATGGGAAGTTCGATGGGTTCGTCGGTGGCGTTGTAAGCCCCCAATGTAAGAGTGCCTTCGAATCCTGCATCAATTTTACCGAAAGATCCGATGATTCCTTTTCTGATCCAAGTGGTTCTCAGCCAAAGCTGAGCGCAAAGATCGGAAGGCAAACGAACTCTTTCAACGGTTGAAACATAAAACATCGTACGGGGCGGAATCGTAACCGTTCCTTCGGTTTTTATTTCCGAATCGCCGCGAACGGAGATTTCCGAAATTCTTAAGTCATACCCGTTTGGAGTCAAACTTTTATCCGAGTAATTGTAAATTCCAATATATCCGATGCTTAATCCGTGAGCTATATCCATATCCGAAAGTATCGCCATGATACGCCGAAGGCATAGACATTATTAATCCTATTCAGAACGAACCGGTTTTACCGCTCTTTCTGGATATTTTCTCGAACAGTCCGAATACGAACCACGAAATTATCAGATACACAATACCCAGCGATACCATGATAATCAACGGCTGAGCCATTGCGGACATGACGGCACCGCCCACGGCCATGCGCGTCGCTTCAACGGCATAGGTCAAAGGCATGACATAAGAGAATATCTGCAACCATCCGGGAAGATAGGAAATGGGGAAATTGATTCCGCATATCAACAATCCTATGTAACCGAACAGATTGGCAAGAATCGCAGACGTTCTCAGATAGAGTCCGAAACTTCCGATGGCCAGACCCATCCCCGCAAGGGAAATACAAGTAAGCAGACATATGACGGCGACGGCAAGGAAGTTTGCCGAACTGAAGTCGACTCCGAATATAAAAGCCGCAAAAGATACGGATACGGTAACGGATACGACACCGTTCACAATACCGAAAACCGATTTTCCGAAGAAAACGTGAAACAGTCTGGAAGGCGCGGCCAAAATAGGTTCCAGCGTACCCGTGTGTTTCTCCGTGTTCGATAAGTT
>DAHY01000038.1 GCA_002498605.1 Methanomassiliicoccaceae archaeon UBA404
TTTCCGGTTCCCGCTTCTCCGTACAAAAGAGTGAGGCTTCCCGTTTCCACGCCCCCGCCAAGAAGTTCATCCACCGCGCCGCTCCCCAAAGGTATACGATTCACACCGTTTTGAATGTCGGCAGGTTATAAATCGTTTCTCAATCACCCGTCTTCGTCGGTGCTCAGGTACGGCATGAGTATGCTTTGGATTTTCTGAAGGGACATGGTCTGCATTACGATTCTTCCCGGACCTTCGAATTTCGTAACATAAGGTCCGCTTTTGTCAAAAATGCCGCTTTTCATATCCTTGTCCACTTCTATTTTGTATTTCACGGTGGACTCCCATGCCACGGCTTTGTCGGCGGAGACTTCGTAACTGTCCCCTTTCTGTAAAGGGAATATGATAAAATCGCCCAATGCGAACAGAAAGGTCATGCCCTTTCCGCCCAATCTCAGCAATGTAAAAGGTTCGCCGCCGAAAGATTCGCCCAATTTTTTCTGAAATTCCTGTTTTACGACCACGTCGGGCTGCATCGCAAGAAACGAATCCTTCTGGGCAATCCATTCAACCCGGCTGATCTCCAGATCCATTATTCTTCCGGGAAGACTTCCTCCGATTCCCAGAGCGGCAACGCCTTTTTTAGAACGGTACGTAACCGTTTCCAGAACCGAACCGGTTATTGCTTTTTTCAGACCTCCGACAATCCCTTTGGATTTATCGATGCTGAAGGTTCCCACGGTATAGATCACGGAGTTCGCGTCGACTTCCAGTGACTCCCCTTCGCTCAGGGTTATGTTGGCCAACTGAAGATTGTCTCCGCTGATATCGTACCGCATGTCACCGTCATATGCTCATGTGCCGTATTAATTATATAGTCAACCTCCGCCATAATCGGATTATGGAAAGTCCTATTGCCGTCGGAGCGGAAGCGGTAGTCACGGTTTCCGAATTCCTTGGCAGAAAAGCGGTCAGAAAAACCCGTGTGCCCAAGAAATACAGACATCCGATACTTGATGAGCGCATAAGGTCGACCAGGACAAGAAACGAAGTCAGAATAATCCGTCAGTCGAGATCCGATATTGTCAGAACCCCCGTGATATACGATGTGGATATGTCGGAATACAGCATAACGATGGAATTCATCGAAGGTTCCACCGTGAAAGAAGCGTTGGACAAAGACCCGTCGGTCGCCGAATACGTATGTCCGCTGATCGGAAAAGCGTTGGCGGATCTGCACAACAGGGGAATATCCCACGGGGATATGACAACGTCGAACATGATTCTCGGCAATGACGGCATTCTTTGCATAACCGACATGTCTTTGGGAAATCTGAACGCCGACACCGAAGAAATGGGCGTGGACGTCCGGCTTCTGCAGAGAGCCTTCGCGTCGGCTCATCCGACAATCGAAAAAGGATTCGATACGGTGATGGAATCTTATGTCAAACACAAAACGGATGCGGACGCCGTAATAAAGAAAACCGAAGAAATCGGAAACAGAGCCAGATACACATGAAACTTAAAATTGTAACTTCAAATCCCGGAAAAGCCGCGGAGTTCCGCGAAGGACTGAATCATTTGGGTATAGAAGTCGAACACTGTTCGATCGCTTACGACGAAGTTCAGACTTCCGAACTCGAAGAAGTCGTGATAAAAGGAATGGAAGCTTTGCGTTCCAAAGGTTTGTCGAATTTTATCATAGACGATACGGGACTCTTCATAGACGCCCTGAAGGATTTTCCCGGAGTTTGGTCCGCTTATGTGCAGAAGACCATCGGAAACAAAGGAATACTGAAACTGATGGAAAACGAGGAAAACCGCAAAGCGGAATTCAGAACCTGCATAGGCTGCGACATGGACGGCGAAACTTTGACGGTTACCGGCGTCTGCAAAGGTTCAATCACACAATCCGAACAGGGAACCGAAGGTTTCGGTTACGATCCCATCTTCACCCATGACGGAAAAAGAACTTTTGCCGAGATATCTTTGGAAGAAAAGAACGAAGTGTCCCACAGAGGCAAAGGAATAAGGTTGTTGGTTGAAAAATTGGAAAGTTTCCGTTCCGCCGAAACGGAACGGAATTGAGTTTCAGTGTTTTTCTTTGTCGTCAAGATTTTTTTCTTTTACCGGCTCAATCTGATCCAGACTGTACGATTTATCGGTCTGATAGGATTCGCCTTTGTAAGCGTACACAGGTATCGAAATCAAAGCAAACACCGCATACACGATTATTGCTATGGCTACCAGTGCCACTATCACCACGACGGCAGTTTTCAGTACGGTTTCGAGTACTCCCGGCTGCAGAAATGCGTAGATTATGACTCCGATCAGAACTATTATGCCCACGGCCAGCATAACCAACAGCACCGCTGAAGGCCAGGTCTTTTCTCTTTTCATGTTGTCATTCATTCTATTCGCCTCATTGCTTGTTGGGCAGATACGGTATCAGCGAAGCCGCAAGTTCTCCCAAGGTCATCGACTGCAGTATGATTTTTCCGGGGCCGGTCAAAGTGGTGACAAACAGACCTTCTCCTCCGAACAGAACGTTTTTCACGCCCCCTACGGTGGTAATGTCGTACTGTACCGATTCTTCCCATCCGACCGCATTTGCGGTGGATACTTTGTAGACTTCTCCCGGACCCAAATTGATCACGTTGAAATCTCCGCAGGCAGATCCCCAGGCAATACCGTTTCCGCTCACTTTCTGGAGAATCAATCCTTCCCCTCCGAACATTATGCCGCCGAATTTCTTCTGGAAGGTCATATCCACGCTGACGCCCGGCTGAGAACCCAGATATGCGGTTTTTTGCATAATCCAGTTCTTGCCCGGAACCACGTGCAGATCGATAATCTTACCGGGAACGCCTCCTCCGAGTCCGACAACTCCGGAACCGCCTTCGGTTCTGAATTTGACCAGAAACATCGAGGCACCCGAGATGGATCTCCTGAGACCCTTCATCAATCCGCCTTCCATTTTTGTTTCCATGCGGGTGTTTCCGCTCATGTATTTCATACTGCCGGGAACGGCATGGATTTCCTCCCCCTGTTGCAGTTCAATGTTGACAAATTGCAGGTTGTCTCCCGTTATGGTATATTTCAGAATATAACCTCCATATATCATATTACCATTTATGGTTAAAAGCATATGTAATGAGCGATATACAGGGGGCTTCGCGAACGATACGGTTATTAATCAAATAGCAATCTTTGCACAAAGGGGCTGTGGGTTAGCTTGGCATACTTGTGGCTTTGGGAGCCATTGACTCCGGTTCAAATCCGGGCAGCCCCACTTTATTACATTTAAAAAGTGGTC
>DAHY01000012.1 GCA_002498605.1 Methanomassiliicoccaceae archaeon UBA404
TCTCGACCACTGTATCACCTCGTTCCGAGTTTTCTGGCTTCTCTTGAAGTTTCCCTCAGCATAAGCGTGTCGCCCATTCTGACGGGACCCATAATATTTCTGGTGATTATCCTTCCCTTGTCCCTTCCGTCCAATACACGGACTTTAACCTGGGTGGCCTCACCGGTCATCCCGGTGCGGCCGATAATTTCTACGACCTCCGCAGGGATGCTGTCAGTGTTAACCATTTAAATCACCATCAGTTTTTGAGCGCTTCGGCAGCTTTTGCAACGTCTTCACAGAGCTGTTTACCCTTTCCGACATCGATCACCGCAATGGAAGCGGTGGGTTTCTCGAGTCCGATAGCGTTGCCGAGTTCGGCTTTGCTGGGAACGTAAACGTATGCAACACCCCTTTCTTCACAGAGTGCGGGAATGTGTGCGAGAATCTCCGGAGGAGTTACGTCAACGGCCATGATGACCATTGCGGCATCTCCGCGTTCGACTGCTTTTGTAACTTCATTTGTTCCTTTCTTGACTTTGCCGCTGTCTCTTGCGATTTCCGCAAGCTGATATGCTTTGTCAGAAAGATCTTTCGGTGTCTCAAATTTAACGAATATAGACATTTTCATACCTCTTTCAGGTCAATGACCTTCATCAATCATCGGCTCATGAGAGCAAACTTGCTATTGTCTGCTTATATAAATTAATTATCGTAGTTAACGGTCTTGACCCGAATGCGCGGCCAACTTAACCAGCTTGGGATGCAGTTTGAACGACTCGACCACATTGTATTCGGGATATTTCTTGAGAAATACGTTTACGTACAACGCAACCAGAGTTCCGCCGAAAAGATTCGATACCATATCCCTCATTGTGTCAAAGGGACTGTATTGCATGTTTGTTCCGGCAAGCATATCAACGATTATTTCGAAAACTTCCCAGTAAACGCTGAAGGACATCATTATCAGCACTATGAACATGGCTATTCCCTTACGTCCCAGATTGACTTTCCGGTCCGCACTGTTTATTGTCATCAGTGCATAGAAAACACAAAGACCCACAACAACCGAGGATATCGTATGTGTAACGGAATCGTACCATGAAAGATTGTCGTACTGAAGTTTCAGCACACCGTATCCGTGCAGGACTATCGCCAGTTCGATTGCCACAACGAAAGCCAGCGGTAATGTCATGACGTTCATACGGCGGAACAGCATGGGAACCAAACAGAAAAATGCCGTGAATATGCCGGTATTGGTCTGATATCCCGTACGGGATGGGTCATAATAAGATGCTATCGTCAGAGCCATCAGCAGTACGAATGAAATTATGCATATTGCATCAATCAACAGGCCGTTGCGGCGTTCATTCACTGACAATCACCTCCGTGCTCGATATGCCTTTTCGTTTTGTCAGATGTCTTAAAACCAGTACTGCCGGAATAGACACGAATGTTGCTATCGTCGGAGGATACATAAGTTGCAGATTCATCCATATTCTCTCTTCGTTGGATACGACGCCCTGAAGTTCATAGTTGAACACGGGATATCCCGCCGCATAGAGAGAAGCAAACTGGAAGAACAGATATACGCCGGATACCGACAATGCGAACAGCAATGAAAACATCAACATCCACCGTTCGGAAAGTTTGATGCTTGTGAATCTGTCAATAAGCAATGCCAGCATGTATCCGTAAACCGCACAGATACACGTTTGTACGGCCAATGATACAAGCCGGAAGGTTTTAGGCTGGATCTCCGCATAAATCAGAATTCCCAGAATTAACTGGATTGCCAGAATTGCGGAGACTGTCCATATAAGAATCGGGCTGTACCCGAAGTCCTCGTTCTTTCTAGGATAAAGCATCACGGCAAAGCCCACCAGAGCCACGCCGAACCACATCCAGTCGGCATCCATTGCAGATACTATGGCTACGGCGACCGTCAACAGCAAAGATACTTTCTTAGAAACGGACATCGTGCTGTTATTAATATTTGATATAATAACGATTCGGAAACAATTCCGCCCTCTCCGTGTATCAAGAGCCTGTTCACAATCAGTAATTTGATTTGGGTTTTTTCATTGAATTTTTTTTAATTGAACAAACAGACCTGTAGACGGAATCACCCGATTATTCTTTTTCCGTATATCGGAAAATAACCTCCGTACAGCACATAAACCGAAACATCAGTTTCCGAATATTCCAGAGAGCCTGAAACCTGTCCTTTCACGGTCCCTTCCTTGATACTTACGACTTCGGATCCGTACGTGACTCCGGAAGCTATCAGCAGAGACAGGTCATTATAGACTGTTGACGAAACATCTCCGGCTATCAGGAAAAATGTTCCAGCTCCGACTTTTACCGAAGATATGGTGCATCTTCCTTCATCGTTTTGCATACCCATACCGATCATGCCCGGATATTCCGGCGACAGCGAATATTTAAGGGATGAAGAACGCAAAGAAAGACCGGAACACAACATATCGGCGGGCTGATCGGCCCGCAAGCCCCCGTTATTTATTCCGTCTATGAAAGGGAACACGACCTGCGCCGAGGAGACGGATACCGCGGATTTGCCTTCGGATACTGTGTATTTTCCGGGTACTCCTCCGGTCCAGTATACCGTGCCTCCTTTGGATGTCCATTCTGTAAATTTGTCGGAGGGATTTCCCGTGTAAACCGTATCGGGTAACGTTCCGAAGGGGACATATATGCCCATTCCGACCGCGGACGGTGTACTCATCAAATCAGAGAGTTCGTCGGAATCGACCCGTTCATAATTACTGAATCCTTTTTGTAACAGATTCTTTTCAAATAGTGTTACCTGATAGTCGGCAGTTGAAGCACTTGCACAATACGGAACGTAGTCGGAATCTATGAATATATATAATTTAGAGACTGGAACTTCTGATTTGTTGTCAATCGCAACAACAGCGTATTCCGTGCTTATCGACGATTCGATATTGAAATCCGCACCTGTCGGGGTAACTGTTCCCTCCGCACTGTACTGTCCGGGGTATCCGAACTGAACGGACATTCCCCCCAATATAACGAACAGCACCACTCCCACGGCGATTATGGATATCGCATCAGGCTTTTTCAAGTATGCATCACCGCCTTTTTATCTCTTTTATGGGCTTTGTAAGCAAATAAGTATATCGAATATATGCTCAATGTTTCCGCCGCGCCCAATATTATATTGATAATAGTTCTGTTGGAAATGAATGTCATTCGCATATCCAGCCACCCGATTCCGTTTATCAGGAAATCCAGAGGAATCAGGTTTGAATATTCATACAATTGGAATAATAACGAATAATTATGCATTGCCAGAGAATACAGGACCGCAGAAACCGATATCAGAATGTACGGTATGATGTACTTGTCGTTTCGGGTTACCGAAACATATACCAGGAACGGCAGTATTATCATCAAATATGTTGGCGTCGGCGTCCATAGAAATATAACGGCGGAGCTCAGCATCAGAAACAGCATATATTTTGATGCGAACGCCTCGTCTTTTTCCGGCGTTTTATATATTTTCCACGAGAGAAAAATCAGGATGGGGAATGTTATGGCCTGAAGTGTGATGACCAGAGAATATCCGATCGTTGAAATAATGTCCACTGTTTGACCGTTGTTGTTTGCACCTATCTCGCCGACCCGCGAAGAAATAAAATTAAAAGAATCCAGAACGGTTCCGTCGATTATCTGCGGAATATATATCAGAATCGTCATCAGCAAAAAACCGGAAACCGCCGTAAGGGCGGCTTTGTTACGATTACCGGCGGTCTGTCCCTGTCTCAGAATTAATGCGAACAATATGAATATCAGATACGCGGGGAAGAATTTGAGGAATACCGAAATGGCAAAAACCATGCCTGCAAGCGCATACTTTTGCCTTAAAATCAGAAGCAAAGTCAGTACCAGTGCGGTTACCGCTATGGTATCGAACATAGCGTGTACCGATGATGTGTAGATAACTATCGGACACAGGAACCAGAGCCCGAATGCCGCCGATGCTTTTTTGGTGTCTTTTGTATGGTCTTTTACAAGGACGTAAATCAGATATGCAGTTATTAAATCAAAAATTGTAAACAGCGTTTTTATCAGTATCGTAAAAGCGAGAGAATATGTCATTTCTCTGTAATACGGCCATTCCGAATCGGCAACAAATGTCAAAGACGGATCTAAACTGCCGAAATTAGCAATACCCAGAATGTCCGCGATATTCCCGATGCCGGCCAACATGTATCCCCATACGGGAGTGTAATAATAACCCGGAAGTCCGTAAAGCCCCTCGCCCGATCTCAGATTGGAAATTGTTACCGCCCAATGGTATATGTCGTAAGAATAAGTAAAAAGCGGAATCAGGCATGCCCGTATGACTATACCCACGATTGCAATCACTAAAACCGGATATCTGAGTATGAATGCTTTTGCTTTGACAAAAGTCGTGGGGTCGGACACGACCCTTGAAGGTATATTCCGAATATAACAGTTTTTGAATTTCGATATATCGGAGATACCTGTGTCAATGTTATTTATAGATTAGACAATACACCGTCATGCGCATTGCACTGCTTACGGACAGTTATTATCCAACAAAGGACGGGGTTGCGACCACTGTTGCAATGATGCGCAAATCTCTGGAAGAGCTGGGACATTCTGTATGGATTGTCGCTCCCGACCCCGGAAAGGATAAGCGATGCAACGATCCCGGAGTGCTTTGGATACGATCCATTCGTCTTAAATCGTATCAAGGCTACTTTGTACCTATTTTACCGTCGTTGGACCGAGAACGCATGGAGGCCCTGAACCTGGATATTTTACATGTTCACGGCGTTGCAACAATGGCCATAAGAGGTCTGGCACTGGCCCATATTTTGAAATTGCCGGTTGTTATGAATTTCCACACAATGGTCAATGATGTTGTGGCAAGATATTCTCCGATAAAACTCCCGGAGGAACTGTTGGATCGGGGCATGTGGATATACTTAAGAAATATCATGAAAAGAATGGATGCCGTAATCGTCCATACCCCTTCGATAGGCGACGAACTGTTGGACTACGTACCGGAAATAAAATTACTCAGTGTGATACCTGCGGCCATAGATACGTCATTGTTCCGTCCCGGACGGAGCGGCGAAGATTTTCGAAAAAGGTATAATCTTGTCGGAGACAAAAAACGTGTTTTCCACATCGGACGTGTTTCTTTCGAAAAAGAAATCGACATGGCCATACGGGCCATTGCCGATGTCGATGCGGAATTGATTGTCGTAGGTAACGGACCCCAAAGAGAAGAATTGGATAGGCTGGTATCGGAATTGAAACTTGAGAACAAAGTAAAATTCCTGGGATTCATACCCGACGAGGATCTTGCATATGCATATGCCAGTGCCGATACGTTGATTTCATGCTCGGCTTTCGAGACCCAGAGTCTGACTTTATTGGAAGCCATGTCTTCCGGGGTACCCTGCGTGTGCCGCAACGCCCGGGCATTCAAAGATATCATAAAAGAAGGAGAAAACGGATTTCTGTTTAACGGCGACGAGGATTGCGCCGAAGCCATCAAAAAAGGTCTTGTCGCCGATGAAGGCGTAAAAAATAGAGCCCGGGAATACGCTCTGGAACATTCTGGCGTGAATTTAGCCGAAAAAACCGTAGAACTGTATAACAGAATCATAGCTACCAAATACAAACCGTCGGAGAACAGTGTCCGTGAGCCTCAACATAAGTGAATGGATGTTGAATATCTTCGGTCCTCACGGAGCTGTGGGCATCATAATTTTCGTAATGCTGATATTTTTTATAGATGCCGTATTGTTTCCCACACTTCCCGAGTTATTTTTTGTAATCGGTTTCATGTATATGCCGGACAGTTTTTCCTTCGGCATAGCTTTGCTGGTAGCGGCTTCGATAGGTGAAATCCTGGGGATTTCATTGCTTTACGGGATTGTCGATCGTATACGTATACCCGAAAGAATCAAAAAAGTTGTTGATAAATACGTTAATTTTCTGGTCGTCGCCGACGAGAGAATACTACTGGTAAACCGGTTTGCCCCCATGATTCCTTTTGCGGGAGCATTTATATCAATAATTGACGAATGGAGTTACAAAAAATCCATGGGATACGTAGTACTTGGATGTTATTTAAAATACGGTCTGATACTGTTATTCAGTGGATTTTTCTACTCTTTCTTCAGCTCTGATATGGCAGAAACTTTTACAATTATAATGATTATAAGCATAATTATTATAAGCCTGATGCTGTCCTTTTACAAAAAAAGGAAAACAGGAATGTTACATGAAATTCGTTGATGTAAACCCGTTCTTCTATCCCCTTAGAGGCGGGATAGAACACCGCATGCATGACACTGCGAAGCTACTGACCGAAAAAGGGCATGAAGTGACAATACTTACGAGCAGATTACCCGGTACAGAAGCCGAGGAAATCACTGAAGACGGTTATCGGATAATCCGCTTGGAGTCCAGTTACATCAACATCTACAATCCCCCGGTGGTTTCTTCCAAAAACGTATTGGAAACTTTGGAGTCTCTGGACGCCGATATAGTGAATTACAATTATAGATGGGCGCCTTCTTATTCCAGAGATTTAAGACAGTATTCCGGGAAAAAAATATTCACCTATCATAATATGTGGGGAGAGGGTATCGGAATTGTCGGCAGACTCTCCGAGATTAATGATAACGCATTCAGAAAAACACTCAGCACTTTCGATCACATCGTCTGTGTCAGTGACTATGTTCGCAACGACTTAATTTCAAGGGGAATACCTCAGGAAGATGTTACAACCATACCGTCCTGTCTTCCGTCATTCCCGGATATTTCCGACGAAGAGGGTGATTTTATCCTGTCGCTGGGAAGATTGGTTAAAACCAAAGGTTTGGAATATTTGGTCGATGCAATGGCGAATGTTGACGGGAAACTGATTATATGCGGTAAAGGTCCGGAAGAATCAAAACTCAGAAAACAGATTTCAAAATTGAATCTAGATGATAAAGTGGAACTGAAGGGATATGTCTCCGAGGAAGAGAAAACTTTCCTGATGAGTCGATGTAAATTCTTCGTCATGCCTTCTTTGTTTGAGTCTCTGGGACTGGCGGCTTTGGAACTGATGTCGTATGGACGTCCTATAATAGCTTCGGATGCCAACGGCCTGCCGGACACAATCGGCGATGGGGGCGTGATTGTACCCTCCGGGGATTCGGCTGCCCTCGCGTATGCAATGAACGATTTGTTGAATGATGACGACAAAAGAATCTCTTTAAGACATGCTGCACGGGTTCAGGCACAGAAATATGACTGGAAATACCATATCGACGATTTTGAATCTTTGTTACTGAAAGTAATTAACGAGTGACAGATAAATAAGCCCGCCTTGCGGCGGGTAAATTATTGTTTAATTAACGTAATCCAGCCATTTTTCGTATTTCAGATCCTTGCCGGTAACGACCTCGTGGAATTTCTTACCGATTTCTTTTGAAACCTTTCCGACTTTGCCGGTGCCGATTGCTCTGCCGTCGATCATTGTTACGGGCGCGACTTCCGCCGCGGTGCCGGTCATCCAAACCTCGTCCGCGGTTATGAGCTGTGCCCGGGATATCAACGTTTCTTCAACGGTGTATCCCATATCTCCGGCGACTTCGATAATCGAATTTCTGGTTATTCCTTCCAATATGCTTTCAGATGTTAACGGAGTGAGGATTTTTCCGTTTCTGTAAACGAATATGTTCTCGCCGGTGCATTCGGCCACATGTCCGCAGGAATTCAGCATTACGGCTTCGTCCGCTCCCTGACGCACGGCTTCTTTTTTGGCCAGACATGACGTTATGTAGGAACCGTTCACCTTGGCTCCCGCGGGGGAACACAGATTGTCGGGTCTTTGCCATGACGACGTAATCAATTTCATTCCGTTATCGCTTTCGCCCAGATAATTTCCCATGAACATGGCGGATATCACCATGCTAGAAGGAACATTGACGGGATTCAGTCCGACTTCTTCGCCGCTCAGGAATATGCAGGGTTTAACATAATCCACATTGCTGTTGTTCCTTACGGTTTCCATTATTGCGTCATAAATTTCCTGTTCGCCGTAGGTTTTTCCGCCGAACTCCAGATCGAAGCCCATGATTTTGCAGCCTCCGACCATTCTGTGAACGTGTTCTTTGAGTCTGAACACAGATTTGCCTTTGGGCGTATCATACACCCTTATGCCTTCGAACACACCCGTTCCGTAATTAAAACCGTGGGACATTACGTGTATTCTTGCGTCGTCCCACTTTATCAGTTTCCCGTTGAGCCAAATCAATTCGCCCTTTTCCATTTGATTTCCTTCCGCAATAATTAAAGAGCGTTCAATGCGGAGACATACTTCTCCGGTTCGCTCATTTCAATGATTTCATCAACCTGTTCGGAACTTCCGACCACGCCGACGTTACCCTTGGATGTGGATAACAACGCATATGCGGACTGTCCTTCTTCCGAAATGAGTTCCGCATCGTATACGTCCTGAAGTTTCTCAAGACGGCCCATCGCCGTGTTTGTCTCGGTTTTGTCTATTACCGAGAGAACCATTCTCGACTTGCCGGGCTGTTCCGATTTGCCGACGACAATCGTCTCGACGTTGATCTTATTCCTGGTGAATTCTCCCATGACTCTCTGCATGACTCCGAATTCGTTCTTAACCACAAGCGATATTACATACATGGTTGCGACCCAACCGCATAATAAGTGTGCGAATATATGATATAGTCGTTTCCGATACATGAATGATTGAACATGGGAACTCCGACTTGCACCATCATTCTTCCCACTTACAAAGAAGCGGGGAATATCGGGAATATGGCTGAACGGTTGAGAGAACTGTACCCCGAGTTTTACATATTGATTATGGACGACAATTCCGATGACGGTTCGAAAGAACTCATCGAAGAAATGAACGATTCCATGATTACCTTTGTCGAAAGGGATCCCGCCGACAGGGGATTGTCGGCAAGCATCCTTCAGGGAATACTTGATACAAAAACTGATTTTTTCATAAATATGGACTCTGACTTTCAGCATCCCCCGGAAGCCGTGGCCGATGCATATGCCGCTTTGAAAAACGGTGCGGATCTGTGCATCGGAATAAGGGAAGAACGCACCGCATTGTCTTTCGTCAGATGGGTCGCGTCATGGGGGGCCCACGCACTGGCTATGACCACTCTGTGGTTAAGGGACAAAAAAGGATCCAAAGATATAATGAGCGGCTTCTTCGGAGGACGCACCGAACTGTATCAGAATGTCATCAGAGAATATTCCGATGAAATGGATCACCGCGGTTTCAAAGCGTTATTCGATTTGCTGAAGTTCGGACCTTCGGATGTCCGGATTGATGAAGTGATGTTCAAATTCGGCAAGAGGGAAGCCGGCGAGTCAAAAATTAATAAAAATGTGATGATATCCATTCTGGGACAGTGCGAACCCTTCGGAAAACCGCTTGCTAAGATTGCAAAAAAATTCACGGTCGATCGAAAACGGACTTAAGAATCAAGAATCTGGTTCACTGCGTCTTCAAATGTAAATTCTTCGGAAACTCTGACAGTCCTGCATCCCAGCCGTTCTCCGAATTCTATATCTTTGTCGGAATCCCCGACCATATACGATTCACGCACATTTATTCCGTATTTTTTGACGGCTTCCACGCCCATACCGATTTCCGGCTTTCTGCATGAACAGTTTTCATCTGGCCTGTGCGGGCAATAGAATATGTCGTCAACCTTCCCGCCGCCCTCTTCAATCTGCTTTATCATTTTACCGTGAATACTGTTCAAAGTTTCAACATCAAAGTATTCTCTGTTGATTCCGGATTGATTGGTTATGAGTATTACCATGTAACCGGCTTTGTTCAATCTGGATATTGCGTTCGGAACAAAGTCAAAGACGTTAAAATCATCGGGATTGCTGCAATATCCAATATCGTCGTAAATCGTATCGTCTCTGTCGATGAATACGGCTTTAGGACCGTACATGCTGCGTTCGACCATACCGCAGATTGCATGACATGCGACAAAGTATCCTTCCTGTATTCTCGGCGTTTCAGGAGAATCTATCACAACGGGGATGTCGGCGATTTCCTTCAGCTGTCCGCCTTTGCCTGTGAACGTTACCGTTGTTGCACCGATTTTTTTCGCCGCGTCGATTGCCAAAATTATATTTTTGGAATTACCGGATGTGGAAAGACCCACAACCACATCTTCTTTCTTGCAGACCGACTCGATTTGACGTTGAAACACAAACTCGTAACCGTAATCATTGCCTATGGCCGTAATCGGCACCACGTTGGAAAGACTGATTCCCGCCATGGCGGGGCGGTCCATGAGATATCGTCCCGAGAGTTCTGCGGCAATATGCTGAGCGTCGGCCGAAGAGCCCCCGTTTCCCATAAAAATCGCTTTGCCTCCGTTTTTAATCGATTTCGTGATAGCATCGGCAACCGCTGAAATACTGCCGGCATCCAATTTACTTATCAGTGAAGCGCTTTGTTTAAACTCCTCGATTAGCAGTTCATTCATCTTCTGACCTCCATGTAACAACGCCTTCGGGTTCAAACATGAAATCCGTTACCTTTGCACCGAGCTTCGTCAATTTCTCGGAAACAACGAATTTTTTGTCATAATCGCAGATGAAGAACATGAATCCTCCCCCTCCGGCACCGGATACCTTACCTCCGATGGCACCTGATTCTTTGGCCGCATCGTATAGTTTATCGATTCCCGGATTTGTTATTTTATCCGAGAATTGTTTCTTATATTCCCAGCCCAGATCCAATAATCTGCCTGTTTCTTCGATGTCTCCTTTCTCCAAAGCCGTTGCCATGTCAAAAGCCATCTCTTTGGTAAGATCCAGAGCCTTTTCGTTATCTCCCTGTTTGAATCGTTTCATCTGAGAATCAATTATATCGGCGGATTCTCTGGTTTTTCCCGTGTAGCAAAGAATTGAACGGTACTGTAACTCATTCAGCGTATTCGCTCTGATTTTTATTTTATTCACATCAACGCCGTCTTCTCTGAATTTCATAAGATTGAAACCGCCGAATACCGCCGCATACTGATCCTGTTTACCGCCTTTCAGGCCTATATCTTCTCTTTCCAATTTATATGCCAGACGAGCCAATTCGTTGCCTGTAAGTTTCTCTCCCATCCATTCGGCCACGGCGGATATCGCAGCGACTATAACCGTGGAAGAGCCTCCCAGACCGGAACCGGGGGGAGAATCGGATTGAAGAAGCATTCTGAATCCGTCTTTTGTTTCAAAATGATTGATGACTGCTTTTACCAAATCCATATTTCCGTCCAAAGGAAGCGGACCGCCGTCGAGATTTGTCTCATACATTCCGTAATTTACCGATTCGACGGATACTGTGTTCGTTCCGTCCGGTATTATCGTACAGTAAGCATATTTGTTGATTGTAGTATTGAATACCGCACCGCCTTTTTCGGAAGCGTAAGGATCCACATCCGTACCGCCGCCGGCAAGTCCGATTCTCAACGGGGCTCTGGAACGTATGTATTTCACTCCGTCACCTCATTTCTTACTATTCTGGTATTCTCCGAAACAGCGGTACCGTCTCCCAGAACCGAGTCTTCGATCACGGAACCCTGCGATATTCTGCATCCTTTTCCGAGAATGCTGTTAATCATTATTGAAGAAATAACCCTGCAATCACTCATTATCAATGAACCGGTCAAATCACTGTCTTTTACCGTACAGTTCTTGTGTATGACGGAAGAACGGGATATTGAATTCTCGATGCTTGAATTTTCACCGAGATAAAATGGTCCGTTCAATGTTGAACCCTGGGTTTCCGTGCTCGGCATTTCCGAAAATTCGGAAAAGGATTCCGCCGCCATGAGATTTGCCCCTATCAAATCGGACGGACGGCCCACATCCAGCCAGGGGCCGGTATATCTGTATCCCTGAATTCTGTAATCTTTCTTCATTAAATCCGTTATAAGTTCTTTTGAAAAGTCGTATTGTCCTTCGTTCGGAACATACTTCAGAACTTCCTTTTGCACTATGTAGAAACCTGCATTGATCAAATTGGAGAAAACTTCTTCAGGTTTCGGTTTTTCCTTAAACTCGGAGATTCTTCCGTCTTTTTCCAATCTGGCTATTCCGTATTCACATGGATTTTTAACTTCGGTGAGCGATATTGTTATTGCGGCATTCGAAGAAAAATGCTCTTTTATCATTTCGGTAACATCGATACGGGAAAAAACATCGCCGTTTATGGCGACAAACGTATCCTTTAACTTATCTTCGACTTTCTTTATCGCACCGGCGGTACCGAGCGGTTCGTCTTCAAAGGAGTATATTATTTTGATACCGATGTCCGACCCGTCTCCGATGGTTTCGGCCAATTGCGGATATCTGTATCCACATGCCAATATGATTTCGTCAATGCCCGCCGAAGCCACACTCTCAATCAAGTACCTGAGACAGGGCTTATCGAGAACCGGGAGTATGGGTTTGGGACACGTCTCCGTCAACGGCCTTAACCTTGTACCCATGCCGCCGACCATTATTACGGCCTGATTGACTTTTTCGACCATGTGCATCAGTCCTGAATATACTTTTGATATTAATTTGATTCACATATAACACGAGCGACGTTGGCACCTACATTTACGCCTAAAGCATTCGCAACGGGAATGCATTTGGCTCTTAGCAGGAACGCTGTCGGCATCCCCAAATTCCTGCCTTCGAGAGATTCGAAATTTGCCATCCCTTTTGCAATAACAAGGGATGCTTCGGACATGGCGTCGGATAATTCTTTACCGATTTTCATAGGAATGCCTATGGCAAATTTTTCTGTGCTGACTATGTCATCAAGATCCTCGTCCATGGATATGCGCAATGCATCTTCCATGGTTACATCGTTGAGTATGGGTGCTCCTCTCACCACTCCCACTACCCGCTTGCCCCGGGACTTTATTTCTCTGATCAGAATTTTATCAAGCTGGCTCTCTCCGCAGTTGTCAAAAATGTATATCACGTCTCCGGGTTTTTTCAAACATTCGTCCAATGCGTCTGTGTCATCGGAATCGATTCCCTGCGCAAACAGATTGTCGAACATTTCAATGAACAGATCGGGATGGTCTATGGATGTTGTCTGTCCGAAATCCATTATGTTGCCCGTTATAGCCACAGTGACTGCGGCTCTCAATCTGTCAGAAGAGGAGTCGACATAACTTTGTGCTTTTTCCAGCAATCCGCCCGCAACTTCGTCCGCAATTATCTTTAATTCCCTGTATGGGTCGGCAACACCCATTGCTTTGTAGGCGGCAGTATGCACCATGGTCGCAACTTCGGCCGAATTCCGTCCTTCCGTGTATTCTTCGGAATAAACACCCAGTGCCGCCGATAGTGCATTGAATTCCGTATTGTTGTCGGCCAAACGTGCCTGAAACAGTACTCTTTTCAAAAGACACGGAACGCAATCGGGACTTATATCCATGGCAAACCGTACCGTGGATGAGTTGATAGGCTTTACGTTGTCCTTGTGCTCTGTTTAAATATAAAGAAAAGTATCGCAACCGCATGGCAGATAAAATATGCTCTTCGTGCGGTGTGAGGCTTACCGGAACGGGCAACACATTCTTTAAATGCCCCAAATGCGGGGATGACGAAATCGGAAGATGTTCCCAGTGCCGCGATCAGGGTGTTAAATACGAATGTAAAAAATGCGGATTTGTCGGACCCTGAGGCTGAAACATGGTACAGATTGTCGCAGGATACGAACTGTTCCCCAACGGAACGGAAGCCGATGTTGAAGCAATACAGAACGCTGTGAAGGATGTTGTTCCCGAAGGCGTGGAAGTTATCGAATCTTCCGTCAAACCCATTGCGTTCGGTCTCAAGAAGGTTTCAATAGGCTTGCTCATCGATGATTCCGACGAAAGCATCGGAACCAAG
This sequence comes from Methanomassiliicoccaceae archaeon UBA404, assembly GCA_002498605.1. Taxonomy (GTDB): domain Archaea; phylum Thermoplasmatota; class Thermoplasmata; order Methanomassiliicoccales; family Methanomethylophilaceae; genus VadinCA11. The sequence continues at coordinate 13,963 of DAHY01000012.1, forward strand.
ATAGAAGACGGTCTCCGCTCTATCAAAGACGTTGAGAACGTTGAATGCGTCTCGATGACAAATATCTGATTGACCTCAACACATCGGATTACCCAGATGCTTTGCTATGACCTGAGCCATGGCGTGCAAAATCATCATGTGAGAATCTTCGGCTTTTTGCATGTCTTTTATAGGCACATGTATGGGGTAATCCGACAAACCGTTTAATTTCCCGCCGTCATAACCGGTAAGGGAGATTACTTTGTTACCACGTGATTTTGCGTACTCTACGGCGTTTATTACGTTCTTGGAATTACCGCTGCCCGATATGCCGAAAACCAAATCCCCTTCCTTCAGTCTCCCTTCCAATTGAACGGAAAAAACCTTGTCGTAACTCACATCATTGGATATTGCCATCATTGTGGCAATATTGTCGTTGAGACAGATAAAATTGAATTTATTATCAAGTCCCAGGGATATTCCTTTATTGAAATCGCAAACAATATGGGAGGCCGTGGACGCACTGCCGCCGTTTCCGAAAATGTATACGGTGGAATTCATCCGGTATGCATCAAGAATCGCATCCATGGCGGATTGGACCTGCCCGGGATCTATTCTTTCTATCGTTGCTTTCATTTCATCGAAATAATTTTCTAAATCCTGTGAAAAATCCATGATGATTACCTCATTTCGTATTATCGTTGTAAATGGTTGCAGAACCTGTACCGTCGAATCTGAACGGAATTCTTCTGTACTCGGGAAGACTTTTTTCTATTTCGTCATGAAATTCGTTGTCGGCATAAAACAGTAAAAACCCGCCGCCGCCCGCACCCAGAAGTTTTCCGCCTTCGGCTCCCGCGTCTATTGCCGCTTTGTATGCACGGTCTATTTCATTCGAAGATATTCCTTCGGCCAGAGTTTTCTTCAGATTCCATCCTTTATCAAGTATATCGCCCATGGCACTTATATTTCCTTTTTTTAAATCTTTGAAAAAATTATCTGTAAGATCGCACATTTCCAAAAGATTTTTATCCGCACCTGTTCCCTTTTCAATGTTCGAATCTTGTTTTACAAGTATATCCGATGCACTGCGTATAATTCCCGTGTACATCAGAATCATATTGTCGTTCAGTTTTTTCTTCTTCTCGGTCGAAAGATTGACGGGAATCACATCAACGGTGTCATCCTGATTAAATTTGTAATAATTCAATCCGCCGTACGCTGCGGCGTACTGATCCTGTTTTCCTATAGGTTCGCCCAATTTGTTTATTTCCAAATCACATGCCTTCCGGGCCAATGATTCTTTTCCGTAGTTTAATTTTTTATACTGGCTCATAAGGTTTATCAAACCCACGGTAAATGAACTTGAAGAACCCAATCCCGTTCCGGCGGGTATATCGGCCATGCTTGACATTTCCAAAGAGTCCACATCGAAACCCAGCATACATTCTCTGAAAATAGGATGGTTTATTTTGTCAACGCTTTCAAAACTTTCCACTTTGGAATATTTTATGGTGGATATTCCGGGAGTAAATGAATCCTGAAGCGTCAGATAGATGTATTTGTCGATGGTAGTACTGACAACACACCCTCCGTGCTTTCTGTAGAATGACGGAAGGTCACTGCCCCCTCCCGAAAAACTTATTCTGAGAGGAGTACGGGTAATAATCATAGGGCTTAATCCGATTTTTAGTATATTACCTTTTGATAGAATTCGAATGGTTCTTCACATTATAAGTTAGCCTTTATTCAGAACCATCATGTTGAAACCGATGCCGTAACTTCATTATTGACAATCTAAAAATTAGTCTTTATTTATATATCACTTGAAACATACTCACAAATGTGTTTTGTTTATGAACGCCCCCGTCGTCTTATTCACGTATTCCAGAGCAGAAAACACTGATGCCGTGTTACAATCACTTTCAAAAAATTATATTGCGGAAGAAACTGATGTTTACGCATATATTTGTAAACCCAGAGATGATAAGATTGCTCCATTGGTACAGGCGACAAAAAATATTTTGCTCAAATATTCAACGGGGCATTCGTTCAAATCGTTCAATATCATCGAGAACGACAAATGGATTCCGCTGGGGCCGGGACTGGTCGATGCCGTTACAGAAACCTTGGAAAAATATGATAAAGTCATAGTCGTTGAAGATGATTTGATTACATCCGTGGATTTTCTGACCTTTATGAACGATGCATTGGATTATTATGAAAATGAGAATAGTATATTTTCCATAAGCGGGTATTCTTTCGGGGCGGATTTTATAAAAAAATTAAATGACCCTGTTTACTTTGTGAGAAGGAACAACCCCTGGGGCTGGGCCACCTGGAAAAACCGGTGGGCGGAATACAAATGGATTCCTACAGACTATCTGGATTACACTCATGACAGAAAATTCAGAAAAACCATGAAATTATGGGCAAAGGATCTCCCGATGCTTATGGACGCACTGTTTATGGAAAGAGATCGACCTGATAAAGACTGGGAACAACAATTTAGATACGCGCAGTGCATCAATAATGCATACACGGTGTGCCCCAAAATCTCCAAGGTAAAAAATATAGGATTCACAGGAATGAGAACCAATGAATCCCCGGTGGGTTTGGAAGAATATTTTGAACCGGGAGAATCTCATTATTCTTTTACTTCTGTAAAAATCGATGATAATTTTCAAAGAAAATACAATAATAAATTTATATTCGGGTTCAGACACAGATTTATGCTTATGATTTCTGAATCTGTTTATCGGATTTCTCCTGCTCTCTATTATAGATTTTTAAAATTATATTATAAATCAGATAAAAGCATTGAAGAAGTTAAGGAAACTTTTCGCCGATGACTTCGGAATATATTTTGAATAGTTCCCGGGAGTATTCTTCGTCGCTTAACCCCGGAATCGGCTTGTTTACAAAAAAATCTCTGAATTTTTTATCTGTCACTAATCTGTACATATTGTTGGCAAAATCTTCTATGTCATCTGACGGAACGTAATATTCGGCGATTTCCGAGGGGATTTCGGCATCTTTGAAATAAACCACGGGTACACCGCATGTTTTTGCTTCCATGGCGGTTAGCCCCAACCCTTCGTGAAGGGATGGATTTACGAATACCGCCATATCATTGTAAAGATTCATCAGTTCATTCTGGGTAATATTAGAGACGAACGTTATTTTATCTGATATATCCAACACTTCAACAAGATTGATAAGATCCTTTTTTAACGGTCCGTCTCCACAGATAACCATATTATATTCTTCCATATCCGGCATTTCACTGAACAGTTTAAATGCCCTGATGCCCACTTCCACATTTTTTCGTTCTATCAGTGTGCCTACAAACCCTATCAATTTTTTACGGGGACGCTTCAAATCTTTGAAGACTTTATTACTGGAATGGTTTAACACATGAATCTTATCGGGATCGGCACCTAAAATCTCAACCAATTCATCTTTGGTTTGTTGTGACACGGCTATCATGGCATCCGAATATTTCAGAGCATATTTTGCGGCCATTTTCCAAAAAGCATACAACATAGGAGATTTGCCTTCCCTCTCCGTCTCTTTAAAGACGTGATGAAATGTTGTTATCTTTTTACCTTTAAAAAACGGATAGGCGAGACAGCAGAATTCATCTGTTGCATGGTACATCTTACCTTTAACTTTGTTCAGATGGTATGTGGGCAGGATTAACCCGTGCGTAACGCATTTTAAATGACCTTCGTCCGAAGTCAATTTAAAAAAGATTTCGTCGGAAACCAAGTTATTGTCATCCAACAACGATTTTATCTTATCGGCATACACACCGATTCCGGTAACTTTGTTGTCCTTGTCAATAGATCGCCTAAGTATTATAACATCCGCATCCATAACTCGTTTCCGACCCATAGTCTGTATTTTTACAATGTACGAATACGATTCAGGTATTTATTTACTATAACGACGAAAATGAATTTAACAAGGACTATTTACATGTCATAACGGGATGGGTGAAAATATGGTTATGCTGAGCGTTGTAATACCCGCTTATAACGAATCTAACAATATCAAAAGCGTGATAGGATATATCAGAGAACAAAACTTCGAAGATATGGAAATAATTTTCGTAGTTGACAGTAAAACCACGGACAATACATTGGAATTAATATCTGAAAAGTCAGAAGGATTGAATTGCAGATCCATCGTACAAACCGGAGACGGAAGACTCGGGGAAGCAAGAAACATCGGTCTTGATAATTCATCTGGAAAATATGTATGGTTTTTGGATGCTGACGATCGCCCCTATCCCGAGTTTGTATCTTCTATGATTGGATTGGCTGAACAATACAGAGCGGATATTGTACAGTGCAACTTTATACGTTCTTTCGATGCTGATACGCCTGAACCCAAAGGCAATTTCAGCGTCAGGGTCTTAAACAGCAAAGAAGCTTTGATTGAACGAAGTTTTGAACGGATTCCCGTGACCGCATGGTCAATGGTTCACAGACGCGAATTCCTTATTGATAATAATCTGCGTTTTCACCACGGCGGATATGCCGAAGA
>DAHY01000013.1 GCA_002498605.1 Methanomassiliicoccaceae archaeon UBA404
GGCTTCGTCGGTAGTGACTTTGGTATCGGCGTTGCGGGTTACTCTGAAAGCGTAAACCCCGTCTATGTCGAAACCCGGGAACAGTTTGTAGACGTTGTGTCTCACAACGTCTTCCAACAGAACGTAATTGATGCCGGAAAGACCGGAACTGATTTTGATGAATCTGTTCAGAGGTTCCACGGGAACTTTGATTCTTGCGTACATATTCTGTCCGCTTTTGTCCCTCATTTTAACGGCCAGGCTCAGAGAATTGTTGGATATGAACGGAAACGGATGGGAAACGTCCAAAGCCAGCGGAGTCAGCAACGGATGGACCCGTTCATCGTAAAACTCGTCGACTTCTTCGATCTGTTCCTCCGTCAGTTCGTCGAACATCAGAATATTGATTTCTTTCTGGGACAGTTCCGTTTTCAGAGAGTTCCAGCATCGGGTGTATCCCCTGAGGAGTTCGTCGACTTTTTTGTTTATGTTCGTAAGAAGTCTGAAAATATTCAAATCAATATCGGGAGCATCCAAAATCGGTGCTCCCGCGGCTATTCCGTTAACGATGCCGGAGACTCTGATCATGTAGAACTCGTCCAGGTTTCCGCAACATATTGCAAGAAATTTCAGACGCTCCAACAACGGAACCGAAGGGTCTTCCGCTTCCTGCAGGCATCTTTTGTTGAATTCCAACCATGACAGCTCGCGGTTTATGTAGAGATTCGGATCGTAGAGGTCTATCTGTTCCTCCATCTTCATCACTCTTTTTCAAAACGTATGCCCACCGAGTCGCTGTGTGCCTGAAGACCTTCGGCTTCCGCAATAGTTTGAATGGTCGAAGCAATCGAACCGAGTCCGTCGGGAGTCAGCTTCTGAACCGTGGATGTTTTTCTGAAATGGGCCACGTTCAATCCGGATGCGGTGGTCGAATGTCCGGCGGTGGGAAGAACGTGATTGGTTCCGGATGCATAATCCCCTGCGGCCACCGGTGTGTAGGGTCCGATGAAAATCGAACCTGCGTTTTTCACTTTGTTCAGCATATCCATCGGGTTGGAGGTTTGAATCGAAAGGTGCTCGGGGGCAATCCGGTTCATAATGTCCACGGCAAGTTCCATGTCTGTCGCGAATATATACCCGGAATTATCCAGAGCCCTGAGGATTATTTCCTTCCTGGGTTGATTTTCCAGCATCTTTTCGATATGTCCCCAGACTTCGTCGGGGAGATTCGGGTCGTCGGTAATCATGATGCTGGCCGCAGAAGGATCGTGTTCGGCCTGCGCAATCAGATCCGCGGCAAGGAATTCCGCGTCGGCGGAAGCGTCGGCAAGAACCCCGATTTCGCTGGGTCCTGCGGGGAAATCGATTTCCACTTCGTTTCTCAGCAGCATTTTTGCCGATGTGACGTAAACGTTTCCGGGCCCCACAATCTTTTGCACCCTGGGAACGCTTTCGGTCCCCAATGCCATGGCGGCGACTGCCTGGGCTCCGCCTATTTTGAAAATCATGTCCGCTCCCGCTATGTCCATCGCAACCAGCGTTATGGGATTGACGGGTGCTGGCGTGCAGCATATAACCTCTTCCACTCCCGCCACTCTTGCGGGAATTACGCACATCAGTGCGGTACTGGGGTATGATGCGCGGCCTCCGGGAACATAACATCCGACAATATCCAAAGGCGTGCTCTTCACGCCCAGGGTTATTCCGGGCTCGACTTCTCTGGTCCAGAGATCCGGAGGAACCTGCATTTCATGGAAGCGTTGAATGTTGAAAGCCGCGTTTTCCAGTTCTTCCACCAGCACGGGGTCGACTTCGTCGTAAGCGTCTTCTATCTCATCACGGGTGACTTCGAGAATTTTCAAATCCGTTCTGTCAAATTTCTTTGTCAGTTCGAACAGTGCTTTGTCTCCTTCTTTGCGGACTTTTCCGATAATTTCGACAACCGAATTTTCAACATCCCCTACTTTGGATGCGCGGTTCTCCGCCCAGAAGTCCTCACTGACCTGCTTCCACATACCGCCTTAATCGGACTTCCATAATTTATATTACGCGATTGTTCCCCACAAAACGGACAGCACCGTTTCTTTTCGCGTTTGACGCGATGTGTAACGAAAAACGTACATTGGGGATCAGGAAAACTTGCCGCCGCATTCCCTGAGTATTCTTACCGCGGCCGGATTGCCGGGCTCTTTCTCGTTCATGGCCCCGGCGACGATGCAGGCGTTTTTGTGTTTGTCTTTGTCCATCAGACTCAACGCAAGAATCTCCATTGCCCCCACATGCGTTCCGTCGATTCTCAGGGCTTTGGACGAGAATGCCCCGGCGGGTTTGGTGTTGCCGATTATATACATGACGTAAGCAGCGACGGCGTTGGCGTCTGCGGAGTCCTTGTTGTCTTTCATCAGTTTCCTGGCGTATTTTACGGCTTCTTTGTCCTTACCCGAGGCAATCAGAGCTCCGCCTCTGGAACGCAGAACATTGTAGCTGTCTGGATGTTTTTCAAACAATTCGTCTGAAAGCTTCAAAGCCTTGTCGTGCTCCCCGAGAGAACTCAGGGATTCCAGAAGCAGTACCGAATCGTCCGCGGTTTTTTCGGAAATTTTTTCAACGGCATCGATGGCCTCTCGGTACCGTCCGATCATGCTGAAGGACATTGCTTTTTCCCGGAGCACCGCGTCGTTCTCGGTCATATCCCGCAACAGATCGACGGCCAAATCGCCTCTTCCCAAACCTCTCATGGCCTGTGCGACGGAAAAAGAATTTTCGTTGGTGTCCCGAAGTTCTTCGTGTATGTTTTCCAAAACTTCGTCGGAAGCTTCGCTCCGTCCGATAACCAGCAATATGGATGCGCACTGAATTTTAATCAGCGGATCCGAAGCCGAGGATGCTCTTTCCCTCAACAGTATCTCGGCGGTGTCCAATTGCCCCGCGGCGATGACATTTCTAATGTCGGAAAGGGCTTTGTCGTCGTTCATCCTGACATGGGAACCGTTTCATCAAAATAAAGATAGCCCTCGCAGAGGGTATTAAAATAAACTTAGCCCGATACGGGAACAATATGAAAGTCAAGAACGTGACGGTGCACGGTCTGCTGTACCACATCGATTGCGATTTGGATATCAGCACAAGCCCTCTAACTTTCGTTTACTCCCCCAACGGATTCGGTAAAACCACCCTGCTCAAAGCTTTGGTTTATTCGATGAAAGGAGACATCGAAGAGTTGGAAAAA
>DAHY01000025.1:0-9520 GCA_002498605.1 Methanomassiliicoccaceae archaeon UBA404
AATATAATGCAAAAGTTAATATATCATACACACCAAATCTACTCTGATGTCTAATAAGGAGGAGACGTCGGCAGAGGATATTTTCATCTCATTGGGCGTTCGCCGTAACACTATCAGAATATTGATTTACATGGCGAACCGCAAAGAAGTAACTTCTGACGAACTGGAGGATGCAATGGGCATGAGTCAGCCCAGTGTGTCAACGGCCATCAAAGAGCTAACCGATAAAGGGTGGATTAAAGTCAACTTTATCTATACGGAAGGGAAGGGCAGACCCCGTCACAAGTATGATCTGTCCAAGCCGTTTCAGGAAATTGTTGACGACATAGAATGTGAAACCAACGTTCTCATAAACAAATTGAAGGAAAGCATAGTGTTTTTCAGGGGACTTTGAAAGTTTCCACTCCATTTCCGTCTGCTATCAAGGCCACCGAGGCCAAATTGAGGAAAAGGCCGTTTTCTATTACGCCGGGTATATTGTTAATGCCCGATTCAAGAAAATACGGTTTTTCTATACCCTCAAACTTACAGTCATAGATGTAATTCCCTCCGTCGGTTACAAAGACGTCGTTTCCGTTCATTCTGAGTTTCGGCGAACATCCCAGCTTTTTCAAAGCTAAACCCGTATGTTCATGGCCGAAGCGCAAAACTTCAACAGGCAGAGGAACGGTAAATCCCAATTCGTCCACAAATTTGGATCGGTCCGCAATAATTACCTCAAAGTCCGTGGCGGCGGCTATTATTTTCTCTCTTAACAAAGCTCCGCCAAGACCTTTGATAAGCTGTAAAAGTAAATTGATTTCGTCGGCTCCGTCAATTGTGACGTCTATCCGACCCACGTCTTCAAACGGCACAACCTTCAAACCGCAGGATTTTCCCAATGCGGTGCTCTGTTCGGATGTGGACACGCAGGTAAGTGCAAGCTCTTCTTCCGAAACTCTTTCTCCGAGACGTTTTATGGCGTAAGCCGCGGTGGATCCCGTTCCCAGACCCACGGTCATACCGTCTTCGATGTACGTGTTTACGGCAGATTCCGCAGCCATCTTTTTGTAATTATCCGTTTCAGACAAGACCATTCTTAATCATCTCTTCAAGTTTGTCAACCACAAAAGCGTTTATTCTTTTACCGATTTCTTCGGATGCTTTGGAAGTATCCCCTGCAAATCCGTCCGGGAAGCATACCTCGGCACTGCTTCGAATCATAAATCCCTGGTCGGAGTATAATCCTATCGGGCGAATATTTTTGACCAAATCCGGGCGTATTGCCAATACTCTGGAGGTTTCCAGCATTCCTCCGTGGCCGTCGCCTTCAATGCCCTTCATATCCGGACTGTCGGCGGCTATGTCGTAATCCGTAAGGAACATTACTTTGCAATCCGTCTCTCTGACAAAACGTTTGCAGGCTTCGGAACATGCAGTCATATGCCCCGATCCGGCGTGTCCTGTCATAATCAAAAATTTATCAATCCCCTTTTCATGAGCCGAAACAAGCACATCGTACAGCAATGCACGCATGGTGTCGAAAGTAAGCGAAACCGTTCCCGGCATATTTTTGGTCGAAGAATGCAGCCCGTAGTTTATACTGGGAAAAATCAGAATATTTTCCATTCTGCGTCCGAGTTCTTTCGCAATCCATTCGGGCTGTATGGTATCGGCATTCAGCGGAAGGTGAGGCCCGTGTGCTTCGACAGCGCCTATGACGAAGATTCCGACGGGATTGTTTTTTACCGCGTTTTCGAATTCATCGCGGGTCAGTTCGCCTACATTCATGACCGGGTATGGGAATATGTTAAATTAATTTGACCCTTTGAAGAGGCATGCGTTTGGCTTCATTGTTTTCCGGAGGAAAGGATTCGATGTTTTCGATGTATCTCGCGGTACAATCCGGATTTGAGGTTCCGTATGTTGTAAGCATCAAACCGGAAAAGGAAGAATCCTGGATTTTTCATGTGCCGAACATAGACATGATACCGGCAATGTCCGAAGCCATGGAAAGAATCCATGTCAACGGATTTACCGACGGAACCGAAGAAGGGGATATGTCGGGATTGAAGAATGCGTTATCGAATCTGGATATTGACGGGATTGTGATGGGTGCGGTGTGGTCGGATTACCAGATGGATCGGATGAACCGTGTATGCGACGAACTCGGGTTGAAGGTATTCGCTCCGTTATGGAGAAAAAATCAACACATGGTTTTGCGGGAAATAGTCGAATCAGGAATCAAAGCCGTGATAATCGGATATTACGCCGAAGGATTCGGACCCGAATGGTTGGGGCGGGAGATCGATTACGATACCATTGCCGATCTGGAAAGGCTGAACTCGGAATACGGAGTTAGCGTGACCGGGGAGGGAGGGGAATACGAATCCCTCGTTTTGGACTCCCCGTTGCACAGGCATCCGCTGAAGATATCCTCTTTCGGGAACGTTATCGGCAGGAACAGCGGAACGATGAATGTCTTCAATCTTGAGCAAGACTTTCGGGCATATACTTTCTGAGCCTCAGAGCGTTTGATACAACCAGCAACGAGGAAGCCGACATAGCCGCCGCGGAAATCATGGGCATCATAGAAATGTTCTCTATCCCCAGAGGGTAAAGAATTCCTGCCGCAATCGGGATTGCTATGATGTTATACATGAATGCCAGGAACAGATTCTGTTTGATGTTCTTCATTGTGGCTTTGCCCAGTTCCATCGATGCGGGTATCGAACGGATATCATCGGTCATCATAACAACATCCGCAGAATCTATGGCGATGTCCGTTCCGGCTCTTACGGCAAGACCCAGATCGGATTGCATCAGAGCCGGGGCATCGTTGATGCCGTCTCCGGCCATGGCTACGTATTTCCCTTCGACCTGCAGATTTTTGACAATATCCAATTTATCTCCCGGTGCGGCGTTGGAAATAACGTTTGTTATTCCGACAGCACCGGCAACGGATCTTGCCGTGGCTTCGTTGTCACCGGTCACCATGATAACTTCCGCTCCGTTTTCGCTCATGCGCTTGACGGCAAACGCGGATTCCGGCCGAACGGGATCCGATACCGCAATCACACCCAGAAGTTTTTCCTCTTCGGCCACGTAGAAATAGGTCATGGCTTTATCGGCAAATTCTTTTGCATCCTTGTCGAATTCGGTAATGTCACAGCCGATTTCGGTCATGAGTCTGGGATTGCCTATCGTGACGGTTTTGCCGTTAATCACGCTTCTGACCCCTCCTCCGGTGACGGATTCGAAACTCTCGTAAGAAGGTATATCGATTCCTTTCTTTTCCGCGTATTCGATTACCGATCTGGCTATCGGATGTTCGGAGCCGCTTTCCGCGGCGGCCGCAACAGATATCAGATAGTTTTCATCAACGTTTGATGCGATTCCCGTAACTTCGGGGAACCCGACGGTAATCGTTCCGGTTTTATCCAGAATAATGGTGTTGATGTCTCCGGCTCTTTCCAGAGCGGATGCGCTTTTAAACAGAACCCCTCTGTCCGCCGCCACCCCCGTACCTACGGTTATGGCCATCGGTGTGGCAAGACCCAGTGCACACGGGCAGGAAATAACGAGAACGGAAATCAATACGGTCAACGAAAATTCCAGGCCTCTGCCGGCGGCAAACCAAACCAGGAAAGCCGCCACGGCGATGGTAATCACAACCGGCACGAAAACAGCCGCCACACGATCGGCCAATCTGGCAACCGGGGCTTTTGTGCCCTGTGCGGATTCCATCATCATTATGATTTCATACAGCACGGTGTCCCTTTCTGTTCTTAGGGTTTCGATTATCATATTGCCGGTGCCGTTCACGGTTCCGGCAAAAACATCATCGCCGACATTCTTGGTGACCGGCATACTTTCCCCGGTCAGCATGGATTCGTTAACCGATGATGTTCCCGAAACAACTTTTCCGTCAACCGGAACCCGTCCTCCGGGTTTGACGGATACCCGATCCCCCACCGAAACTTCGGAAACGGGGACTTCGGTTTCAACACCGTTTTTCACAACGATTGCGGTATCCGGCTGAAGGTCCATCAAACCTCTGACGGCAGAATTGGTTTTGACTTTGGAACGGGATTCCAGATACTTTCCTACGGATATCAGTGTTATGATCATCGCGGCCGATTCATAAGTGAGATGGGCGGCGGGTTCGCCGAGTATCAGCATGGCGGTGTTCCAGAAGGCGTACAGCAAAGATGCCGTAGCTCCCAACGCCACCAATGAATCCATCGTCGGGGTGCCGGTACGGAGTGCGGGGTAACCGCGCAGGAAGAATCTTCTTCCGGCATAAATCACCGGCAGACAGAGAATCATTTGCACAATTGCCATAACTGCCAAGTGATCGGAGAGCCAGGGAATGTGTCCGAACATGTCCCACATGCCGATGGTGAACAGCGGCACGGTAAACACGGCGGCCAGAATCAGATCTCTTTTCATAATCATTGATTCTTTGGCTTCGGTCTCGGCTATAATCTGGGGATCGTCCTCGATTGTCGTATAACCGGAATTTTCTACAATTTTGATTAAACCGTTTTTATCTATTATGTCCGGGTTGTAGGTAACGGCAGCAATGCTGTTGCCGAAATTTACAGCCGCCTCATAAACTCCGTCTGCGGATTTAAGAGCTTTTTCAACTCTTTGTGAGCAGGCGGTACAGGACATTCCGCCTATGCGCAGGGTAGTTCTTTTCCGGACTTCATCCGAAGAGGCCACGCTTCACCTCTGCGCGATAACCCGCATCTACGACGACGCGAACCAGATCTTTTTCGGTAACAACTGACTCGTCGTAAGTTATTTTGGCAGAGCCTTTTTTCTGTTCCACAACAACTTCAGATACTCCTTCGGTTGCGTTAAGGGCAGATTCTACCTTCGCAACGCAGTTTCCACAGGTCATTCCCTGTATCTTGAGGTTTGTTTTAGCCATGAAAGCGAATTGCATTTCCGATATAATAACAATCAGTTCCTGCTTTCTATCGCCGCCACAATCTTGGCAATCTCTCTTTCGGGGTCTTTCCACATCCCCGGAGTCCATACCCTGTGCATGGTCCAGCCGTTGGATTCAAGGTATTTCTGTCTGTGGTAATCCCTTTCTCTCGTGGATTGGGATATGCTGTAAAGATGACCGTCCGTTTCGATACCCAGTATATAATTTCCGTTCTGCTTCACGGCCAAATCTATCCTGTATCCTCCGATACCAACGTTACGGTCCACGGTGTATCCTTTGCGAACAAGGGAATTGTAGACTCTGTCGGACATACTGCTCTGCGCTTCTATAATCGGGGACTCGATCCACCGGGCATCGTTGAATGACTGAAGGATACTGTCGGCCAAGACTTTGTTCCCGTTGCTGATGGCTTCGGAATACTGCAGATATTTTTTCAGCAGTCTGGGACCGTCGTTCGCAACATCTTCCACTTTGAGGTCTTCGGGCCCGATTGAAGTGACTATGTGGATTTTCCGTTTGGCGCGGCTGATGGCAACGTTCAGACGGTTTTCCCCTCCCTGGTTGTTCAGCCATCCGAACCTCTGAACCATTCTTCCGTCGGGATTCGGAGCATATCCCACGGAGAACATTATAACGTCTCTTTCGTCCCCCTGGACGGTTTCTATGTTTTTGATAAACAGACCGACGTCCTCGCCGTTGTCAAATCTTACGGATTCCTCGTCAACGATTTTACCGAATACGGGATCCCGGGCACATTCGATATCGAGCATATCGCTTATCAAATCCCTTTGAGCGGCGTTGAACGTAAGTATGCCCACACTTTCATTTTCTCTGCGGGTCATAAAGAAGTTCTTCAGCAACGCCACGATTTTCGCGGCCTCGGCTTTGTTACGGGTATTGTCCCAGATGCCGTTGACTCTGTGAACTTCGATCGGCGGAACTTCCGGTTCTTTGATATTGGGGGAAACGTACAGATCGCCTTTGTAAAACGCATAGTTGGAGAACGCAATCAGTTCTTCGTATTTGGAACGGTAGTGGAAGTTCAACAGAATGGAATCATATCTGGCTCTTGCCAAATCCAGTAAACTGTCTTCCTCAAGCGCGGCTTCGTCATCCATCTGCCCCTCTTCGTATTCCAAACGGCCGAATCCCAGACTGCTGGGCCTGAGCTGTTTGTGGTCTCCGGAGATGACCACTTTGTTGGCTCTGTATATCGACGGTATGCCTCTTTCGACGTACATCTGAGAAGCCTCGTCGAATATAACCAGATCGAACAGTCCCATACGAAGGGGCAGGACTTCGGAAACAGCATCCGGAGTCATAAGCCAGACTCTTATTCCGTTAAACAATTCATGATCGAAACGTTCGACAAATCTGTTGATGTTCCATTTGCGTTTGCTGTCCGCAACCCTCAGCATATCCCCGCGGCGTTTGGAATCCGTAAGATTCTGCATATATCCCTGGAAATAATATTCCGCGGAGTCCTTTGCCAGTTCCATTTTTTCATTTATCTTTTCATCTATATCGGAAACGATGCGGTCGAAATCACGTATGTGCTGCATCAAATCCTTGTTTTCGGCATCAAATCTCTGCAGACGTTCGTTCAGAATATACTTCAGTATCTGATCGTTGCATTGCTGAGGCCTGTATTTCAAAACCTCGGTCAGACTCAACAGATTCTTTCCGTAGATTTTTTCTTCCCGGCTCATGCGGTCGTACGCGGCCCCCCGTTCGGAAAATATTTCGTAATCTATCAATCCGTCCAGGAATTTCCTCGGTTCGTCCAACAATAAGTCGACCATGGTCCTGTCATATTTCACAAAGCCCATCTTCAGAATATTTTCGGCTTCGTTCACTAATTTTTTTCTTCCCATGGAGCGGGAAATGGCATTTTTGGATTTCAGAGCGGTTAACTTGTCTTCCAGGTTCCTGACGAGCATTTTAATTTCGCCCAAATCATATTCGGAAAGGTTGTGCCGCATGGCTTCAATCCAGGGGGTGCGTTGCAAACATTCGTGATACTCATCGAATCCCTTGAATGTGACAGAGTCGGAGAACGTTTTGTGTAGATTCCTGATTTCCTCATAAGTCAATGCAAGAAGGGAAGAACTTATTCCTTCTCTCAAAATTTTGTATTCTTCGTACTGATGTCTGTCGTTAAGATCGAGCCACCGATCCATGGAGTACAGTTTGTAAGGAGACACGCCGAAGTCATCCGGTTCATACATGCGTTTGGAAATTCCGTCCAGTATGCTGAAGTTTCTGTCGACGGATTCAGAGATTTCTCCGAGATTGGTATTGTTCCTGAGGTTCTCGGGTTCAAGCATCCGTCCTATCTGATCGTAAAAATTCTTTTTGTCTCCCGTATCGTCTATAAGCATACAGTATTTGGATAAAGTACCCAGTCTGGAATATACGACGTCAAGGGCGGTTTTCTTTTCCGAAACCATAAGCACGTTTCTTCCGTGCATTATTTCGGAAACAATCAAAGCCGTGATTACCTGTGATTTTCCCGTGCCGGGCGGTCCCTGAACCACTAACGCATCATTTTTCTGTATTCCCGTAAGGACGTTTTCCTGGGCGCTGTTCAGAGGATTGATGTACAGGAGGTTTTTTTCCGAAGCGCCCAATCCTTTTTCTTCAATCTCTTTTCCGGACAGAGGGTCTCTCCCGAATTCGCTGAAATCGTGCGGATCCCAATCTTTGACAAGATCGTTCAGTACTTTGTTTATGCTTCTGTTTCCTATGATATTCTCAAAGTCCAGGTGTATCGAACTGGAGTATGAGGAATAACGTCCGAGGACCATGTTGGGTACGATTTTCAGCTGTCCCGGGAGATATTTGGGAAATTCTCCGGCCTTGTATTCCCTGAAAGGCACTATGGTCGGTTCGCAGGATTCCATGGAGATGCCCTGTTCGGAATAGAATTCAATCATCTTTTCCAGGAAATTGTCCGTGTTGTAATTTTCTAAAGTCAGGTTCGGCATCGGGCGGTTGTCACCGGACATTTTGATATATGCCAGTACGAGAGTTCCGTTGTACACGGGGTCCCGTTCCCTGTCCACGGACAGCGTGATGTATCTGGAATCCCTTTCCATTTTTACCGGAAACAGAGCCAAAGGGGCCCGTATGTCAAAATCTTCTCCGGGTAATTTTCCCTGAACGAAAGGGTATGCAACAAACAAGTCATACCGTCCGGTCTCCCGTGAATTGCGATTGACTTCCCGGAGCATCTCACTGAGATTCTTATAAACTTTAATCTGTTCTTTGCCGTCGGCCAAATCACAAAGTTCTACGGAAGATGCGGAACCGAACAATAAATCTTTCAAATCCGAATAGGAAATCCCGTTGAGATCGAAAGTCATGGACTGGGTCAATCTGCTCTGATAAAGCATTCTGTTTTTCTTGTTGATGTTGACAAGTTTCTTTTCCAATTCCGTCAGAATGTCTTCGGTTTCCTTATCCATCTTCGGAGCAGAATCTTCCACGGGATAGTGTTCCCGTATCACTTCCAGGAAATAATCCCCGTATGTCGCAACGAACTTTTTATCGAGTTCTTTTATGGAACTGAATTGTTCGGGGCGGGTAGGTGCATAAAGAGACATCTCTGTCAGGGCTTTGTCGGAACATATTTCGGGCCTTTTCCCTTTGTTGTCGGCCCTTTCCCTTCTCAGTTTCTCCCTGAGCTCGTGGAGTTCTGAATACAATTTATTCGATCCCATCGATACCCGATGTATGAGTGACAATTAAAACCTATAGGGTTATAGACAGTCGGGTGTGAATCTTGACAGACAGGTCTGAGAGATTAATATTGGGAATCAAAGGAGAAATTACGGAAACGGTTACGGAAGAAATGACAGCCTTTTCCGTCGGAAGCGGGACTTTGCACGTTTTCGCCACTCCCGCGGTGGCGGCTTTAATGGAAAAAACCGCATTCACTTCAATCATCGACCGATTGGAACCCGGCACAAACAGTGTGGGAGCAAGAACCGAAATGGATCATCTGGCACCTACTCCGGTGGGCTCTGAAGTAACATGTTTTACGGAACTGGTGAATATCGACGGCCGTACCCTGACATTCTCATTCTCGGTCAGAGACAAGGCCGGCGAAATTTCAAAAGGCACTCATACGCGGGTGGTTGTGGATACCGCCAGATTTTTGGACAGGGCTTTCAAACGGGTTTGATCAGACAAGGCTGTTCAGTATGACCGGCAACAGAAGACATCCCGTCAGAGGAATTCGACTGAGGTCTGCCTGCTGAGGCACAATACCGATAAGAGCGGCGGCGGTAAGTACCGCAAATCCTCCGACGCCCGTCATCAGAACGACTAAAGACACCACTACAATCAAAGCCCCTATTGCCATGAATTTCGGATTGATTCTGTCCGCAACCCCGGACATAACCCGCCCTGCGGATATCATCATGACATAACCTATGGCCGCGGCTACACACATTGTCAACAATAACAGAACAAAAGATTCGGAACAGAATCCTTTCAGTTCGTTACCGATTATTTCTTTTATTACTGCGGATGTTCCTGATCTTCCGCTCCCGGTTACCGACAAAGTGACCAATGACA
>DAHY01000025.1:9768-13821 GCA_002498605.1 Methanomassiliicoccaceae archaeon UBA404
ACTTGCGGAGAGTGCGGCGCCGGCCGTGGCGGTTATACCCGGAAACCAGCCCGCAATCGCCCCGGTAATCACTCCCTTCAGACCCGGAACAGGCCCGACGGGATCCACGCCAAAATCCGTTTGTTCGGGAAGCCCGGAATTGTTTGCGGAAATCAACAAAGGCGGTATGCCGAACAGACCCGACAGAAGCGGGAAAAGCAAAGTTCCGTTCGACAGCAGTCCTTCGGACGGTATAAGGCCGGTGCCGCAGGCAACACCCAGCAAGCCCGAAATCATAAACAATGAAAAGGCAAAAATTCTGTCTTTTGCTCCTTGTGCAGAAAATATTATTACCGCGGCTACAAAAATAACGACATATACGGTTATTTTCTCCATTAACTCTGCGGCACCGTTCAGCATAACGAACTGAATCGGAATCGATATTGCTATCGCACTCAGCGCACCGACGGCACTTCCCGCCGCCGCCGCTCTGACCGCGGCCATCCCCCTGCCGTCCATAAGCAGCCGGTGCCCCGGCAACATCGTCAGTGCTTCATCCGCATCCGGAGCTCCGATGAACACCGAGGGGATAAAATCCATAAACGAATGAACAACCGAGGCGGACAGAATACAGGATGCGACCAGTACGGGCACGGTGTCCGGCTCCGCGAACTTAGATATCGCCGCAAACAGGGAAGTATAGGACGCAAGCATTACGGCTGCCAAAGTGTTCACGTGTATTCCGGGAATAAGACCGGTGAAAGCACCAAGCGTCGCTCCGACGATACTCGTCGCCAATATCAGCAACAGGACTTCCGTGCCCATAAAGGCCGATTCGATTCTGTCACGATATAATGTTAAAACTACAGTTAGTCATCGAGACAGGGTTTGCCGTCTTCGATTTTAACATTCAGAAGCGCTTTCACGTTAACTCCCGGCAGGGTTTTCGAAAGATCTCCTGCCTTGTTGTATACGATACCCACTTCGGTAACTTCAATACCGTTCTCCGTCAGCACGGAAACTATACTCCTCATTGTGCCACCGGTGCTGAGAGTATCGTCAACGATTGCAACTCTGTCACCGGCTTTAACGCCGTTTATGTAGAGACTTCCGGATGAATACCCTGTGCTTCTTACAACCGTAAGTTCGCCCGGCAGTCCGTATCTGCGTTTACGGATGACATTGAAAGGAATTCTTATTTTCAAAGAAACCGCCGCGGCCAAATGTATTCCCATGGCTTCTGGCGCAAGTATCACGTCACAGTCAAAATCACAGATATCCAGCAATCCGTCGACGGCTTCTTCCAAAAGGGACGGTTCTATCAAAGGAATTCCGTCGCTTATCGGATTTACGTAATACGGGTAACCGTTTCTGTCCACGACGGGACCGGACAGAAAACTGTTTTTGAGTAAATCATACACTCTTATTGTATGCCGTTAGGTGCATATTAACCTGTTCCGGACGAGGTTTATTTAAATGAAGTCCCGATAACAATCTCGATAAAATGGACGCCGCCGAAAGGTATGATTTGATAATGCGAAACGTGGAAGAGATCGTCACGGACGATGAACTCAGAGAACTTCTTAAAACGAAAGAGAATCCCACGGCGTATATCGGATTCGAACCGTCGGGATTGGTTCACATGGGTTGGGTAATGGTGGCTTCCAAAATCAGGGATCTCGTCGATGCGGGATTCAGGGTTACGGTACTGTGGGCCGATTGGCACGCCTCGATAAACGATAAACTCGGCGGAGATTTGGAAAATATCCGAACATGCGCAAGATACATGGAAGACTGTTTTGCCGCCCTCGGGGTACCCGAGGATAAAGTGGAATATGTTTATGCCAGTGATTTGGTGAGCGATGTCGGATACTGGGAAAACGTCATCAAAGTGGCCAAAGTGACGTCTTTGAACAGAGTCAAGAGAGCCATGACGATCATGGGACGCTCCGAAGACGAAGCGGATGTCGACACTTCAAAAATATTCTATCCCATACTTCAGGCCACCGACATATTCTGTATGGACGTTGATTTGGCATACGCGGGAATGGATCAACGCCGCGCCCACATGCTTGCGAGGGATGCCGCGGACAAGTTGGGATGGAGAAAACCCGTGGCACTCCACACTCCGTTGCTGCCGGGTCTTGCCGGAGGCAACAGAATGGATCCCGTGGAATCCAAGATGTCCAAGAGCAAACCCGAAAGAAATATTTCCATTCATGATACAAGGGACGACATAACCAAAAAAATGAAGAAAGCCTTCTGTCCCACGGACAAAGAGTCCGAAGACACGAATCCTGTGCTCATGCTCTGCCGTTACATAATTTTCCCCAGGCTCGGCAGGCTCGACATAAACCGTCCCGAAAAGTTCGGAGGCCCCGTGTCATATGCGACTTACGAGGAACTGACCGATGCGTATTTCAGCGAAAAATTATTTCCGTTGGATCTTAAAAACGGAGTTGCCGATGCAATATCCGATATACTCGAACCCGTAAGCGAGAAGTTCCGAAATAAACCCGAGAACTACGATGCACTCAAGGAAGTACTGGTAAAGTTAGGAAAACTCTGATTCCTGCAACTCTTCGGCTTTGATCTGTCTGAACACGTCCATTGCCTGAGATACGCACATACCCAGTACCGCTTCCACATCGCCGATGCCCGATATGCCGGCGGCACCTAAGTGTCCGCCGCCGTCACAGTCGGTATCGGTACCGATATTCTTCAGGATATCCCCCAGGTTGATTCCTCTCCTCACAATCTCCTGTGTGGCTCTGGAACTTATCCTGAATGCATTGTCCCGTTGGGTTCCGACAAATACGACGTCGGCCCCGGAATTCATAATGGCTTTGCACGCGGAAGCTTCAAAACTGTTTCCCAGAGCCGAAGCGACAATCATGTCGGCCACTCTTTCAAACTTTGTGCGGCTTATGGTTTTCAGTATCGCGACACGTTCGGACATACGGGTTTCCGCGGATACGACGGACATGGCCTCATCCATGGCTATTCCGCATTCGTCCATGATTTCGGCAAAATTCCTCAGAGTTTCGGTTCGGGCAAATTGGAAGTGACCGCTGTCGGTCAGTATGCCTCCTAATAAAGCCAGTCCTGTTTCTTTGGTGATGGGCATATCGGCGGTTCTTATGATTTCCGCAACGACCTCGCAGCAGGACACATATTCGCAGTCACAGAAAAACTGCACGTCCTTCCATTTATCCGTGGGTATGTGGTGGTCTATTACGACACTCCCCTCGGGAACTTCGACGTCAAGGAGCTCGGGAGACGACGTGTCCACGACCACGGTCAGATCGTAATCTTTTGAATCGTAGGTCTCTGCGAACGGAATTTCAAGGTTATCGATGAAGGTACCGGCAACGTAATCCGTTCCGCCGCAGACGCATATGGTGCAGTCCGGAAAGGACCTGTACAAAGCATAAGCGGAACCCATCGCATCGACGTCCGCGTTGTTGTGCACAAGTATTGCTTTTTTGCCTTCTGTCAGCGCATCTGCCGCTTCCTTGAATTTTCCCATGTGCCGAATGCTCAGTCCGCCTTTTTGAACTTTGCCAAGAATCTGCCCAATTTCGTGGATCCCAACCCCACAAGCAGGATGTCCGAATTATACAGTTTCACGGTAATCAGTATGGAAGCGATTGCGAACAATGTGCAGTATGCCAAACCCGCCAGAACCAGCAGAACGTTTCCGAACAGCAGATTCTGCATGACCATCATGGGATGGGAGAAGGGTATCGCAAACATTATTGCCCGCATTCCGACACCCAGGGAGTTCCAGTCGGACAACATGAAAATAAACATCGGTATCATGGCAAGAACCGAAATAGGCAAAGTCATGGTCTGAGCGCCTTTGTAACTTTTGACGAAAGCACCCAATATCATACACAGGCCCAAAGCGCACATTATGGAAACAAACATGACAAGCATAGTGACAATCCATTCAACCGGCCCCAATACCAGGCCGATTTCCGATAAATCGACATCGCCGATTCCCGCCGTCATGCTTCCCATGTAAACGTACATTCCGGCCATGTACACTCCGCCGTAAATCAATCCCATGAT
>DAHY01000025.1:14100-15003 GCA_002498605.1 Methanomassiliicoccaceae archaeon UBA404
TTTTCTTTTTCGTTGCCCATGGAAGAAATCAGAATGCTGCCCACGACCATTATCACAATCATAATCACAATGGGAATCATGAAAGTCTGGGTCATTAATGCGCCGTTGATATCGGAGGGGGTTATCCCGGTTATGATTTTACCGTTTATGTAAGTGTTTATGCCATCATTTTTAAAATTTACAGGGGTGGAGAGGAACGCATAGTCTCCGTTAACGGGATCATTTGTAATAAGTTCCTCGGACAATACGGCATTGATTCTTTGTATAAGACCGGTCAAATCCGAATTCAGACCCTCCATCATTCCCGCGCCTTCGGCTATATAGTATGTTCTGATTTCCCCCTTTGTTCCGTTTTTGATATTTGCGGTAAAGTTTTCATCGATAACCAACGTGCTTTCGATCCCCAGTTCTTTCATCTTACTGATTAATTCTTCACCGTCTTCAACAGTACCGTCAACGGAAATTCTAATGATATATTGGTCCGGATCTTCTACACCCGCGTCTAAGTAAGCGTTCTCTATGACGCTTATCGCCAAATCCGAATATTCGCTGTCAAGTTCGTTATCAAGATTCACCAATCCGAACACGGGAGGCTCGGAGGCACTCTCCGTCTGTTGGCCGATCATGAATCCGAGACCGACAAAAATTGCAACCACTAAAACCATGGACAGGACAGACTCAATGTTAATGAGCTCCCTCAACTCTTTTTTCATAACGTTGAGGAGTTTACTCAAAGACTCTGACCCCCTTTATGAAAACTTCTTCAAGATTGTTCGCGTCATATTTTTTCAGCAATTCGGAAGGGCTTCCTTCCATGATGATTTTACCTTTGTTTATCATGGCGACCCGGTCGCACAGGGATTCGACTTCGAACATGTTGTGCGAAGACAGAAGCACGGTAAC
>DAHY01000025.1:15251-33719 GCA_002498605.1 Methanomassiliicoccaceae archaeon UBA404
ACCGGATGTGACCTCGTCCATTATCGCAAGTTCCGGCCGGGTCATTATGGCGCGTGAAATCAGCAGTCTTCTCATCATTCCCTTGCTGTAGGTGCCGACTTTGCTGTCGATTCTTTTGCCCAGGTTGGATATTTCGATGCCTCTTCTGAGAATCTCTTCCCTTTCTGCGCTGTCTCCGAAGAAACCCGAGATGAACTGAAGATATTTCCGTCCGGTCATCTCCTTGTAGGCTCCCGCGTCTTCGGGAAGATAACTGATGCATTCCCTCACGGCGTTTCCTTCCGTGGCAACGTCGTGACCGCAAACGGTTATGGATCCCGAGGATACCGTGATGAGGGTGGATATCATTCTCAGTGCGGTGGTTTTGCCTGCGCCGTTCGGTCCGATAAGCCCAAAGATTTCCCCTTTTTTGACTGAGAAATTTATATTCCTGACGGCTTCGATGTCACCGTAGAATTTGTACACGCCGTCAACGCGCAGAACATCCATGCACCGTCAGGCAAATTATATTAAAATAATCTTTCGACGGGAAAAATGCGAAAAAATATATTAAAGGGGCGGGAGCCCCGAAAAAAAGTTCAGTGGTCTTCCTGAGGGGAAATATTACCCAGAGCTTTGTTTATGGTTTCCTGAAGGGTCTGGTATTTCTCCTGGAGGCTTTTGGCTTGACGGTCCAAACCGTTGACGCGAATCTCAAGGGTCTCGATGGATTCTTCGAGTTCGTCTTTGATTCCGTCCTTGTCGTCAACCTTTATCAAAAGGGCTCCGACGTTTTTGTAAACATCGCCGGTGGCTTTCGAGAGCTCGTCCACGGTGCGTCTGAGTTCTCTGAGCTGAATTTCCATCTGTGTTTTTTGGGTGTTGACGTTCTGCAGCTGCTGCTGTATTTGCTGGAACTGAGTTATCTGATTTTGGAGCTGTGGGCTGAATTCGTTCATTGTTTCACCTTTATGATACCTTCTATATCTTCCGTTATTGTTATGCTTTCAAGGTAAGAGTTGACAGCCGCCCTCATTGCGGAAGAATCGGTTGCGATGATTCTCACTGTTGCCACCCCGTCTTCAGAATAAATCTGAACGCTTGTGCGGGGGAGATCTTCCGCTTCGGGCCCGACGGAAGCGACAATGCTTTCCGGATTTTCGGACTCGATACGGAGGACCGCTGTCAGCATGCAATCAGTCCGACTTGAGGACTTTCTTTATGTTGGGTCTTTCCTTGAAGAAAATCCTGGAGCCGCACTTTTCGCACTGAAAACCCAAGGCTGCAATGTTCCTCAGGTGCTCGTTGCATTTGGCACATCTGTAGTCAGACATCTTTACTGCTCCGATACCTTGGAGATTTCCCTTCTGGTGTTGGGGGTGTACGCGCCGGCGGCGAATTTAGCGTCACAGCGGCTGCACTCCCAAATTCCGGAAGATACTCTTTTCACGGATTCGTGGTAGCAAACGGGGCACTCGTGTCTCGTCTTCTGGTGGGCTTCGATGGTTTTGACCCTGTTGCGGACGATAACTCCGTACCTTGCACCGAACCTTCCCGCGGTACCGGCTTTTTTTGTTCTTTTCGCCATATTATCACTCGATTATTTTTCTTATTTCGACACCGGTTTCAACCGACATGTCCAAGCAGGCGCTCAGTTCGTCAAGGCTGATCGATCCCTGGCCGCCTTTCTGCATCGCTCTGAAATTGCCGTTGTCATCCGTGGTGACGGTGAGGCGGGCAGAAGCAATGTTCTCTTCGTCGAAATTTGGGTCTACTATTAAATCATTTCCTATTTTGGCAAAGGTCACCGAAACGGGGGTGCAGGTAACCGGCAAAGGAACATCATCGCCTTTGTCGTACCTCTTTCCGGGTATGACGGCGTTCCTGATTGCCAGAACGGCGGCCAGATTACAGGCGTCAAAGAGATTTCCGTCGTAGTCTGTTACGTAGATATCCACATAACACATCCAGACTTCCTGGCCGGGGGTTATGCAAAGTTTGTCCACGTCTATCATGCCGGATTCACGGATTCCACGATCCACGACACGGGCAAGCTCGATTGCGTCTTCTCCGGGCGGTCCGGATTCAAAAGACGAGTGAGCCAAGGGAATGAGTTCCGCACCGGTGGTCAGCACTCCGCTTTCCGGTTTGTCGGCGAAGGGTGTGCCGGGCATAATCTTGATTCCGGCAATGACGGTTGTATCGCCGTAACTGACTTTTGCGGATCCGTCGGCGGTTTCAATCAGGTTTATTTCATATTTGATTTCACGGACATCTTTGAGGCCGCGTCCGTCGGTTCTCTTTCCTTCTTTTAATTGGTTTACTATGTAATCACGTCTGATTTCTGAAATGATTTTACTGCTCATCGGAATCATCCTCCTCTTCCGCTTCTTCTGCACTGTAACGCCTCTTCAGAGCGTCTTTCTGCAGTTCGTATATTTTCTTGCATCCTCCGACGCCCAATTCTATGGCGCGGTCAAACTCTTCACGGGTCATGTTTCCGTCCATCTGCAGGAGAACAATTTCTCCGGTGGAGGGAACTATCGCCATGGGAACATCCGCTTCTCCGAAGTTGTCTTCTTCTTTGTTGAGATCCAGGAGAACGTGTCCGTCTGCTTTTCCTGCTGCCATGGACGCAACGATGTCTTTCATGGGTATGCCCGCATCCGCAAGAGCAACCGATGCGGCGGTAAGTCCGGCACATCTCGTTCCTGCGTTGGCCTGCAAAATTTCAATGTAAACGTCAATGGATGCCCGGGGGTAAAGCCCTGTAAGCACAACATTTTCCAAAGCTTCCGATACTATTTTGGAAATTTCGATGGATCTTCTGTCGGTACCCGGTCTTTTCCTGTCGTCCACGGAATAAGCCTGCATGTTGTATTTGCACTGAACTATCGCTTTTGTGGGGTTCTGAAGGTGTCTGGGATGACATTCCCTGGGGCCGTAAACCGCGGCCAATACCTTGTTTTTACCGATTTCCACATATGCGGATCCGTCTGCATTCTTGAGAACGCCGGCTTCAATTTTTATCTCCCTCGACTCTTCGGAAGTCCTGCCGTCAATTCTCTTGCCTTTATCGTCAACTAATACCATTTCTTTGCTCATGATTATTCATCCCCCTCTTCTTTATCATCCTCAACCTGAGGGATTGCGTTTTCCAAAAATTCTTTAACACGTTCGGTAAGGTTTGCCTTTACCGTTTCCTCATCAATCATTTTGATTGCTTCCACGGCGGCATCGGCGTTCACACCTTCGCCGTCTATCCAAATCGTACCGTTCTGCCCAATGAATATTCTGCAGTCGGTAATGTTCTTGATCATCTGTATCATGGAGCCGCTTTTACCTATGACTCTGGATACTTTGGTGTGTGAGATTTTTACAATTCTTCCGCCTTCGAGTTTTCTCAGGCCGGCATCTTTCATGGTCATCGAGATTTTGTTGCTCTCGTCAACCATGAGAATCTTCAGCATCACAACGTCTCCGACGCTGAGGTACTTCGAAGTATCTCCGAATGCTACTTTCCAGGGAACCTCGCTCACATGGAGAGGCGCGGGATAGGGAGCTCCGATATCAACCATCCAGATGGACGATCCGACATCTTCGATGACTCCGATGACCGTATCTTTGGTCTCCGGCATGTAACGTCCTCCCAGGGGAATTACGCTGACCGTGTTCTGGCGTACTCTTTTCACTCCGAGTATGCCTGCGCGTATTTCTCCGTTCAGGAGGTAGGTGTTTTCTCCCGCTCTCATATTTCCGTCGTCCAACACATCTCCGGGAACGACTACCTCGCGGGGGCTTCTTTTGCTTATATCACTCATTAGTAATCACATCTTGAAATTAATCCAGCATCTTTACGGATGCAGATCCTTTTGTTTTCTGTTTGAGCTTTTCCGAAAGCTCAAGGGTCAAACCGGCAGGGACTTCCATTATCGCCATCCAAGAACCGTCGTTGCCCCACTCTTCTCTTTCCACGGTGCCGAAATGCACAATGTCTTCGTAACACCGGGCATAATCGTTACCGCTTAATTTGACGGCAACTTTCGATTTTTCGAATCGGATCGGAAGCAGGGGCCTGAGAAGTTTCATGGCCTCATCGATTTCCCGGTCCATGGGTTTGAACAGGTCCGGGCGGAATTTTGCCTCATCCAATGCAATTTCTATTCTCTGTGCGGGGTGAGGCAGTTTTGTCTGGGGATTTATGGCGTTGGCGGAGATGTATGTAATCACACGTCTGCGTTTCGCCTCCAACATTTCCCTTCTCTGTTCTGTTGTTATCTGAACTTCGCCTTTTTCTATAATGGTTCGGGCAATTTCCAAGGGCTCCGTCGTTCCGAAAACTTCTATTATTTTCTCTTCGGAGGGTCGGAGTCCCTTCTTTGCGTCCTTGAACACATCCTCAACGGCAAGATATTTTGAAAGATCCACTTCTTTGCCATGTTTAATCAAATCCATGGCGGCGGGGTCCAACAAGATTTCGAATGTTTCGCCGTGACTGTCCAACCGAGCGATTATGGCGTCGTCGAGATCGACCATCGTCCTTTCACTCTTTGAGCAGCTCTGAAATTTCTTCGGTGGTAAGCCTGCGGAAACGTTTTCCTTCTTCGACCACACCGATTTCAATATTTTCTGCTGCGGGTTTTTCTTCGACGCCGGATGCAAGTCCCTTTATACCGAGCTTGAGGGCGTCAAAACATTCCATATTGTCCTCGTATTCTTTTTCGAAAAGATCCATGACTGCGGCACGTCCGCATCCTATGCAGGTGGCTTTGTAAGACACCAATGCGCCGGACGGGTCGGTTTCGAACAGGTTGATTCCCGATTCGTCGATACCGGCCATAAGCATGGCGGTTCCGAAAGGACGGGCTCCGCCGAACTGAGTGTAATTCTGTTTGAAATCACAAATCTTTTTGACAAGCATTTGGACCGACATGCTTTCGCCGTAAGTTATTCTGTGAATCTGAGCGCTCTTTCTTGCTTCCTCCACCAGAATTCTTGCGTCGGCGACCAATCCGGATGTAGCGCATCCGATGTGTTCGTCAATGTCGTAAATTTTCTCTATGGAAGCAGGTTCCACCAATTTGCTGGATACCCTTTTGTCAACAATTAGGGCCACTCCGTCCTTGTACTTTATACCTATAGTCGTTGTACCCTTTTTTACTGCTTCACGGGCATATTCGACCTGGAAAAGTCTTCCGTCGGGGGAGAAGACAGTAATTCCCCTGTCATAAGCCATTTGTCCTGGTTGCATAATCTATTCACCTTGTACTCCCGAGTATGACGTTAGACACAGTATATTATTATTTCATTTCTTCCAAAGCCGTTGTCATGGTTTTTCGGGCCGTTGATTTTTTCCGAAAGGCCCGTAAATTTCCCTCAGAGTTTTCAATGTGCCGGATGTCTTGAGAGAACCGGAGCCCGGGTACCGCAAAACAATACGGGATATGACTTCTTCCCTGTCCCCGGGGGTGCATCTGATTACCGCCATCCCTTCGTCGCAGTGAATAATCCTGATCTGAGCCAAACCGTAAAGAATACCTTCGAGACCTCGTCTGTCGACATCTTCCGTAACGGCAAACATAATATATCTGCGTCTGCCCCTCAAACTCTTGACCGTCACGCTAAAACCATCAGCTCTCTCTTTTTATGTTTATGCATTCGCTCAATACTGTAATTTTTCCGTCTTTTCCGTAAAATGTTCCGCATTTGTCGCACAGTTGCCGGGAAGCATCAATTATATTTCCGCAGGTGCAAACAATTGTCCCGTCTCTTTTTCTGTACACCTCGCCGCAGGCACATACGCTTCCGTTCAACACGGTTTTGCACGAAGGGCATTTCGCGATTTCCGCAGGTCTTGCTTTGATATTGTTGAAAGATTTTTTACAATAGGGGCACATTTTGGTCAACAGAGCACAATCTTTGTGTGAAATTTTGCCGCACGAACACTCTATCACCAAACCGGTACCTAGACGGCCCAAACAGATTGAACAGTTTTTTTCCGATTCGCAATCGTCCAAAAAATAAGTAGCCTTTCCGCCGAAACCGGGTTTGAGCAGGGTTCTTTTGTACATCCTGTACAGCAAATACAGCAGTATGATGGATAATGTTATCGCCAACGCAGAAATGATACCCAGTATGGTTATCCAGTTCATATTTTACACCTTATGGTTAATAAACGTTTTGTATTTATATTATACGTTTACAAATATAAAAACTGGTATTAGCACATACGATATGAAAATAAGTGTTACCATTATTACGTGAAATCTGGTAGCATTAACCAAATAGATAATATAAAAAATACTATGGAAAACAACATACTGGGTCATTGTGAAAAACGTGTTAACAATTTTTCTTTACGGCATTATGAAAAACAGAAATACGAAACTTTAATGTAAATGCGTTCTTTATTTAAAGACATTGCGTAGAAGGGTTAATATCAATATCATTGTATTCTGATTCGTTAAAAACCACTTAGAATAACGGAGGCAATGATTTGACCAAATCAGCATTAGTAATTGGAGGAGGAATCGCAGGTATTCAGGCTTCGTTGGATCTTGCGGACAGGGGCGTACACGTCTACCTGGTGGAAAAAGATGCCACCATCGGTGGAGCTATGTCCCGTCTGGACAAGACTTTCCCGACGAACGACTGTTCTGCTTGTATTCTGTCTCCCAAAATGGCAGACTGTGCAGGTCACCCGAACATATCGCTGCTCACCTATCATGAAGTCATGAAGGTGGACGGTGTAGCGGGAGACTTTAAAGTCACAGTAAAAAAGAAGGCCAGATATGTTATCGCGGAGGAGTGTACCGGCTGTGCAGACTGTGTAGCCAAGTGTCCTTCCAAAAACATACCCGATCAGTATGAGTTCGGCCTTTCCACAAGAAGAGCAATCCACATACCCCACGCTCAGGCCGTTCCCAGAGTGGCCATCATCGATCCTGACAACTGCAGGATGATTCAGAGCGGCAAGTGCGGTATATGCGCAAAAGTCTGTCAAAAGGGAGCAATCAACTATGACGACAAAGACGAGGAAATCGTCATCAACGTCGGATCGATTATAGCTGCCAACGGTTTCGCAGTATGGGATGCCAACATTGCATCCGAATACGGATACGGCAGGTTCGACAACGTCATAACATCAATGGAATTCGAAAGATACATGTGCGCTTCCGGATGTACCGGCGGTCACATAACGATGCCTTCTTCCGGTGAAGAGCCCAAGAGGATAGCGTTCGTTCAGTGCTGCGGATCCAGATCCCAGAAAGACGGTTGGAAGAAATACTGTTCTTCCATCTGCTGTATGCAGGCAACCAAGGAAGCAATGCTTACCAAGGAGCACATAGCCGAAGTTCAGGAAGATATATACTTCATGGATATCAGATCCTACGGAAAAGAGTTCGAAGACTATATTCACAGGGCTGAAAACCAGTACGGTATCGGAATGCACAGGGGAGCCCGTGTTTCAAACCTCGAAGAGGATCCCGAAACCAAGCAGATTATAGTGAATTACACCGATGAAGAAAACAACGGAAGATCCGAAGTGTACGATCTTGTTGTGCTTTCGGTTGCACTTGCACCGCCGAAGGGCGTCAAGGAATTCGCCGACACGCTCGGTATCGAACTTAACGAACACGGATTCTGCAAGACCACCGTTTTTGATCCTCTTGCAACTTCAAGAGAAGGTGTCTTTGTTACCGGTGCATTTGCCGCGCCCAAGGACATCCCCACATCGGTTGCCGAAGCCAGCGGTGCATCCGCCAAGGCCGCCAAATACATCGTCGGAGAGGGTTTCGTACCCGCGGCCCCCAAGAAATATCCTGCTGAAAAGGATGTTTCCGGATTGGATCCCCGTGTCGGTGTTTGGGTTTGCCACTGCGGAACCAACATTGCCGGAACCATCGATGTAAAAGCTGTTGCCGAATACGCATCCAAACTGCCCGGTGTCGCTTACGCCACCGACGTGGTATACGCATGCGCACAGGACGCACTTGCCGAAATATCCGAAGCTATCAAAGAGCATGACCTCAACAGAGTCGTCGTCGCATCATGCACGCCCAGGACTCACGAGCCCTTGTTCAGAGAGTCTGCCCGCGACGGAGGACTTAATCCGTACCTCGTCAACATGGCGAACATACGCGACCAGTGCTCATGGATTCACATGCAGGCCGCCGGGGCCGCCACTGAAAAAGCCAAGGATCTTATCAGAATGGCAATTGCAAAATCCAAGCTTCTCGAACCCCTTCAGGGTGCCGACGTCCCTGTCATTCAGACAGCCGCCGTCGTCGGTGGAGGAATCACCGGTATGACCGCTGCCCTCGACCTTGCCGCACAGGGATTCACCACCTACCTGGTGGAGAAGGAAAAGGAACTCGGAGGTTTCGCACGCAACTTCAAGCACAAAGAAGACGGCGTATCGGTTTCGGACTTCCTCCAGAAGACCATCGATGCCGTCAACAGCAACGATCTCATCAAAGTGTATACCGGAGTATCCGTTGTTGACATACCCGGTTACGTCGGAAACTTTAAGCTTAAACTTTCCAACGGAGCCGAGATCGAAACCGGAGCGGTTCTGCTTGCAATCGGTGCTGAACAGTACCAGCCCACCGAATTCAACTATGGAAAGGACCCCAAGGTCATGACCATACTTGAAGCGGAGAACAAGATCGACGCAGGCGCCTTCAACGGCAAGAACGTCGCCTTTATCAGCTGCGTGGGATCCAGAAACGACGATGTCGCTTACTGTTCCCGTGTGTGCTGTTCCGGTTCGTTGCGCAATGCCATCCAGATAAAGATGAACAACCCGATGGCGAACGTCACATACTTCCACAAGGACGTCAGGACATACGGATTCCGCGAGAGTCTCTACTTCCTGGCATCTCAGCTCGGAATCAACTTCGTCAGATACCCTGTCGGAAACGGCCTTCCCTCCTATGACGGAAATGTCGTCAAAGCATTCGACAGCACTCTCGGAGAAGAAATCGAAGTGCCGGTCGACGCCGTTGTGTTGGCTGCGGGAATTGCGCCTAACCCCGAATCCCAGAACATCGCACAGATGGTTAAAGTCCCCATAAGCAAGGACGGCTTCTTCTTTGAGGCCCACCAGAAGCTTAGGCCGGTGGACTTTGCGACCGAAGGTGTTTACGTTGCGGGTGCCGCACACTGGCCCAAATTCATGGACGAGTGTATGGCACAGGCATCGGGTGCGGCTTCCAGAATGGTAACAATCATTTCCAAGCCGAACCGCGTCTCCGAAGGTATCGTTGCATCCGTCAACCCCAACAGGTGTGACGGCTGCGGTGTCTGCGAAGGATGCTGTGATTATAACGCAATCAAGATTGTAGACTGCGGAAACGGAAAGTACAAGAGCGATGTCAACCCCGCCCTGTGTAAGGGATGCGGAAGCTGTGTCGCCTCCTGTCCGTCCGGTGCGATGGAGCAGGCCGGTTTCAAGACCTCTCAGATCATCGCAGAAATAGATGCATATCTCGGAGGAGAGTGAATATAATGGCAGATTTTGAACCAAAAATAGTATCGTTCTGCTGCAACTGGTGCTCGTACGCGGGTGCTGACGGAGCAGGCGTGGCAAGGCTTCAGATGCCTACAAATTTCCGTATTATCCGAACAATGTGCTCGGCGAGAATCGATCCTGAGTTCGTCCTCAGGGCTTTCTCCAAAGGCGCGGACGGCGTGATGATTCTCGGCTGTCACCCCGCAGACTGCCACTACATCGGTGGTAACTACAGGGCCAGAAGAAGGATCTCGCTCCTCAGGATAGTACTCGAGCAGTACGGATTTGACCCTAGAAGACTCAAACTCGAATGGGTTTCCGCGTCCGAGTCCACTAAATTCCAGGATACGGTTACGGGATTTGTAAATACAATAAAGGAACTCGGCCCCACACCTTTGGTTAAGGTCGAGTTGCCTGCTGAGGCTAAGGAGGCTGAGTAAATTGTCGTTGAAAGATTGGTGGGCAGAGAGGAAGAAGAAGAGGGCTGAATCCAAAGAAGCAAAGGTTGAAGCCGCTCCCGCTTCCGCATCTGCAAAGAAAACTGTGGAGGCTCCCGCTTCCGAAGCCTCGGTTTGCGCCCTCGATTCCGAACCTATCGGACTCGCCGCCGCGGACCTTGGGGAGTTGATGCCCGGAGCGCCTCCGGGCGGCAAAATAAACATGGCCGTCTACTGGGCAGCCGCCTGCGGCGGATGTGACGTGTCCCTGTTGGATATTGCCGACAGAATCCTTACGGTCAAGGACATGGCAAACATTGTCATGTGGCCTATTGCCGTAGACGGAAAAGAAAAAGACATTCAGGCTCTGGAAGACGGAGAAATCACCGTCTGTCTGATAAACGGGGCCATCAGGAATGAAGAGAACGAGCACATGGCAAGACTGCTCAGGCAGAAATCCCAGATCGTAGTGGCCTACGGTTCATGTGCTACATGCGGAGGTACGCCCGCTCTTGCCAACCTTGTGCCCGGTGGCGTCAATGAAATCATTAAGTATGTTCATGACGAGGTCCCCAGCACAAAGGATTTCCAGGAGACGTATCACAAAGGCAACTACGTACACCCCCAGACCTCTACCGAGGTACCCGAGGGAACACTTACGCTGCCCAAGCTTTACGACACAGTCTACGCCCTCGATCAGATTATCGACGTGGACTACTACCTCCCCGGATGCCCTCCTCTCCAGGAGTCCATCTCGCACCTTCTGAAGGTCGTCGTCGACTTCGCATACCACGGAGTCGCGCTTCCCCCCAAGGGAACAATCGTCGGAGTCACGTCAAAGACGCTCTGCGAGGAATGCCCCAGGGAAAAGAAGTTCGAGAGAATCACCGAAGTCAAAGAACCCTACGAAGTCGATACAAACAACAACAAATGTCTGGTCGACATGGGAATCATTTGTCTCGGTTCTTCCACTATGGGAGGATGCGGTGCCGCATGTACACGTGTAGGACAGCCCTGCCGTGGATGTTACGGACCCTCGCCGGACGTACAGGAACTCGGATCGAGTGCGTTTACCGCCATCGCTTCGCTGTTCCCGGTTACGGATGAGGAGTCTCAGATGAGCGAAGAAGATATCGACAACATCATGAAGCAAATCAAGGACCCCCTCGGGTACTTCTACGCTTTCTCAATGTCCAAATCATTGATCATGAGAGCAGTCGATGAAGGAGGTCAGTGAAATGACCGGACCTATTATTTGGGATGAAAAGCAGAAAACAGACAAAAAGAGGATTTTGATCGATCCGATTACCCGTCTTGAGGGTCACGGAAAGATTGAAATCTTCCTTGACGACGACGGAAACGTGAAGAACGCATACTGGCAGATTCCGGAACTTAGAGGTTTCGAGAGATTCTGCATAGGCAGGCGTGTCACCGAGATGAACCAGATCACCGCAAGACTTTGCGGTGTCTGTCCCGGCGCCCACCACATGGCTGCGTCCAAGGCGGCGGACGGATGTTACAACACCAAACCCACCGAGGGAGCATTGGCCATCAGAGATGCATTCTTCCACGCACACTTCGTGCACAGCCACACGGCTCACTTCTACGCCCTGGCGTCCGCCGACTTTGTTTGCGGGCCCGGAGCATCTGTCGCCGAGAGAAACGTTCTCGGTGTCATTGACCGTGTAGGACTCGAGCTCGGAGGCGCGGTACTTAAGTCCCGTGCCAAAGCTCAGAAGATCCAGGCGATAATCGGAGGAAAGCCGACTCACCCCGTTATGTCAGTACCGGGCGGCGTAACCAAACCCATCAACAGGGAAGAGCAGAGAGAAATACTGGGTTACGCGGATGATTTGGTGGAATTCGCTAAAACAACCATGCAGGTGTTCAAGGACGTCGTTCTTGCCAACAAGGACTACGTTGACATCATAACCAACACGGATCTCTACTACAACGAGACGTATCACATGGGTATGGTCACCGACAAGAACGAGATGGAGTTCCACAACGGACCCATCAGAGTCATTGCGCCGGACGGAAGCGAATTTGCGAAATTCGATCAGTACGACCACCTTGACCACATATCCGAAGCCGTTGAGGAATGGAGCTACGAGAAGTTCCCCTACCTCAAAAACGTCGGATACAAGGGAATGGTTACCGGACCCGACAGCGGTCTTTACCGCGCGGCTCCTCTGGCGAGATTCAACACTTCGGACAGCATCCGCACCCCGCTTGCTCAGGAAGAGTTTGCCTACGCAAAGGGATTCTTCAGGGATCTCGGCATCACCGGACCCGTGCAGCACACCCTGGTCGCTCACTGGGCAAGAGTCATAGAATTGCTCTATGCGGCTGAGAAGTGCAAGATGATGGTCGAAGACGACAAGTTCCTCGACCCCAACATCAAACAGCACGACCTCCAGCCCGGCGGACGCGGCGTAGGTGTGGTTGAGGCTCCGAGAGGTACTCTCTTCCACGACTACGAGTGCGACGAAGAAGGTATTGTTACCAAGTGTAACCTGATCGTCGGAACCACCAACAACAACGGACCTATCAACTGTGACGTTGCCAAGGTGGCCAAGGGTCTGATCAAGAACTTCGAAGTGTCTCCCGGTCTGTTGAACATGGTAGAGATGGCGTTCAGGGCATACGACCCCTGCAACTCCTGCGCTACCCACAGCCTGCCCGGTCAGATGCCCATGACGGCAGAGATCAGGCGCGCCGACGGATCGGTCTTCGACGTAGTCAGCCGCGGATGAATAAAAACAGGAGGGCCTGCCCCTCCTTTCAAACATTTTCTTTTAATCAAAAAGGGGTTCGCCCCTTTATTTTTACATTCGTATTTTGATGAAATCGATGCGGTCTCATCGGTTTGAACAAGCCTGTCGAAGACGTAATTCGGGCTTATGCGGTTTACTTTTTGTGTCCGCCGACACAATTAATAATCGCAAAAACCGGTCCGAAACCCAATTTGTCAATATATTCTTTCACGAAACCGACGGTTCCGACAGAAAATAATAAATTTTTGTTTGTTTTTGAAAGTCCTGTCCTCCGTTCGGTTAATACTGTATACACAAAACCGTATTTGAACGAGGACACTTTTTTCGGCAGTCTTCAAAAATACATCATATTCTATCAATCAAGCGTCGAGGTCAGAACAAACGCATTCGATTCAGAGGACAGAGCTCAGGAATTCGGTCAGAGAACAGCACATTATTCCGGTCTCCGTCGTACCCTCGTAAACTCCCGGGTTCATCATCACCACGTATTTCGGGAAATCGTCTTTTATAGATTCAAGATTGCCGAACTCGCGTTCCATGGTATCTTCCGATTGAATTGTCTGACATGCCTGTATGTAGATTCTCTTATCTCCTTTCTTTGCGACGAAGTCTGTCTTCATCCCGTCGGAGGATCCGACGTAAACACCGTATCCTCTTCCCGGAAGATCCGTGGATATTATGTTCTCGATGTGTCCGGGCGTATCCTCCGGACGATACCCCAACAGGGCGTGTTTGATTCCAAGGTCGGTTGCATAATATTTGTATTTGGCCGTGAGAACTCTCTTTCCCTTTATGTCGAAGGTCTTTGCGCGTATTATGATGTTCGCGGATTCCAGATATCCGAGGTATTCATAAACGGCATCCGCCGAAACCCTGATGCCTGCCGACTTCATCGTGTTGTAGAGATTGTTGGCTGAAACGTAGTTTCCACCGGTCGAAAACGTGTGTATCTCAGAAGGTTCTTCAACAACTGTTTGTTCTTGATGCCGAATCTCTATTCGATGTCATTCGCGATGGGTATATCGACAATATCGCGGACCGTCTGCATGTCGGATTGGATATCGGTCGGATTACGCCATAATATAGGAAACCCTCCTGTGCGTACGAACGTATGAAAAACACCATCCGCACCCCCGAACATCTTTTGGAACTCCAGGCATTCCGCATATGACAGAGGCAACATACGTATCGTGTTGAATCTGCCGCCGAGATGGGTCGTATATCCGGAAGACAGCAGATCGGAGTCGGATCCGGTGAGATACACATCGTATAGCTTCCTTGCGGTTATGTCTCTTATTGCCAACTCCCATTCTTTGACGTTCTGTACGTCTGTGAACAAAACATTCTTTCTTGTTGTATCGACCGCGGATTACACATTTTCGAGAAGCGATTTCCAACCCCTCAGATCATAGTTCTCGGCCAGTTCCATGTTCAGACATACCACGTTATAATCTGTGAACAATCTTGAGAATAATCTCATGACGGAGGATTTACCGCATCTTCTTATGCCGGTTATGATTTTGGCATTACCGTTGCCGATGAACGGTCTGAGTCCTTCGGTATATCTCGGTCTGTCGACGAGACCGTCGACGGTATTCATGCCGTATATCGATTGAAAGGTATTTAGGATTGTCAACAGTTTCGATTGAATAAGGAAACTATCGGCTATCATAGCATAAGTTTCCTTTTACAGCCTAAACTTTTTCCGATATAGCCGAATAAAGGTATTCCCGTAATCGGACGTTTCCATTCAACTGTCATGAATTATGGGTTTACGACTCCCTATTTTGGTTTTTGGTCGTTTTCCGCACCCTTTTACGGAAAGTTCGGGTAAACGATAAGGATTTGATGAATACGCCATATCAAAACCTGCATTCATATTCATATGCGGTTAATCAATCAAAACGATCTAATGCAATTCATTAAAATAATCTAATACAGCCTGCAATCATTTGCAATTCAGATGGTCATTTCTTATCTTTTGCTTTCCAGCGTGAATTGTTACGTCCTTTAATCATAAGGTCGGAACGTTTTCCCAAATTAACGCCGTCAAGTAAGTAAATCTGTGCGTTGTCAATATCCGTAAGTTTGCTGTTAAGCAACGGTCCCAGCAGATCTTCTTTTTCAACATTTACGGGAGATCCCCCCAGCATGCGGTTGAAAGCGGGAATGACAATGAATTTCTCGGGCAGGACAGAATATCTTTCCGATTCCGTATCCAAAAATTTACCCCGCATCCAACAGGGTTCCGTTGTTATTTTTCCGACGCCGTCTTTGAACATTACCGCAGGGTGATTATGAGCCATAATCAGTATTTCGCAGTTCATCACGTCTTCAGAAGGCCAGGTATGTCCGTGAACATAACCGACCCGTCCGACTTTCAAACCCGTAGCGGGACGGAGCCTGACTCCCCGGGGAAGAAACTCTTCCAAATTGGTATCGTGGTTCCCTCTTATCACATCCACTTCGCTGAAAATATCCAGTAAATTATCGAAGAATTCGGGTATTTCCCGATACTCCTGTTTGGAAGTTCCGGGTACGGAGTCTTTGACATCGCCGATGATAATGATTCTGTCGCAGTCTTCCGATATTTCGATGACAGTATTCAGCATTTCTTTGGTTCTGGATACCAGGTGAAATCCCTTGGCTCCAAGGTGGGATTCGACGCCTATGTGCAAATCCCCTATCACCAGTATGTTTCCGTTACGCAATGCAGGTATGCCGATGACGGGCTGAATGTCAATCATTGTTTCGATAATCCTTCTTTCAGAACGTTGGGAATCTCATCGATAACATCCGTTGCAATCATTCCGTAACTATGTGATTCGAATCCCCGATCTCCCGCTTTACCGCAAATATATGCGCCGAGGCATGCGGCATCGAATGCAGACAAACCTTTTGAAAGAAGTCCAGCCACAATCCCGGCCAACACATCCCCGGTTCCGGCAACCGTCATTGCCGGATTACCGGTACGATTCATCCTTGTGTGTTTTCCGTCGGAGATTATATCCTCTTTTCCTTTCAGCAGTATGACGGCATTCAGCGATTTTGCGATATCGGCAACATCATCGGCATTTCTGAATTTCCTTCCGAGTCTTTCGAATTCTCTTTTGTGGGGTGTGAAAACAATCGGAACCGATGCTTTGAAACCCGATTCAACGGCAGTGATTCCGTCGGCATCGATGACCATGGGAACACCGCATCCGGAAACAAACATTCTGACCGCCGAAAGAGTATCTTCGTCCGTACCGAGACCGGGTCCGATCAGCACCGTATCATAATCAACGGAAAATTTCAGAAGTTCGGGTACATGAGACGGAAGCAGAATATTACGGGAGTTGCCTCCATCATCTGCGAGGGGGTGAAATGTGAACACCGGCGAGAACGATGCCACGGTGCCGGCAATTCCCTCCGGGGTTGCGATATTGACTATATCCGCCCCGACTCTCAGGGCAGACAGTCCGGACATGGCAGGAGCTCCGATGTAAGGCCCTCCGCCCACAATCATAACCCGCCCGTTGCATCCTTTGTGACTGTCGGATCGGGGAACGGGGTATCTCAGCATGTCGCCGGGTCCGACTATCCTTAATGCGTCTTCGGGGATTCCGATGTCAGCCACAACGATTTCGCCGGAGTTTTCTTCCGTCATACCCGTTTTCGGATACTGAAAAGAAACTGTTATGTCCGGTTTGACCTGCATATCGCACCCTAATCCGGTGGGTATGTCAGCGGAGATTATCGTACCTTTGAAAGTTTTGGATATTTTAATGAAATTATCATAAGGCGATTTGATCGACCCCTTGGTTCCTGTGCCCAAACCGCAGTCTACAAGCACATTGTATCTTTCGGGGACGAGGTCATCGAACATAATAACAGGACAATTCAATGCTGAAAAGTATTTTCTGGATATATCGGAACGTATCGACGTCTCGGGCTTCATCAGACAAACCGTGACATCCTCGTCTTTCATCAAACCGGCGGCGGCAAAACCGTCGCCTCCGTTGTTGCCCGTACCGCAAACAAACAGGAATTTCTTACCCGAATACTGTTTAAGAACCTTAACCAGAGCGTTTCCCGCATTTCCCATAAGCGTACAGAGATCCGTGCCCAAAGCTTCGGCATTGGCATCCAATATACGGGTTTCCGATGCAGGCATCATTTCAATCACTTTTGATTTTTGACCAATATCTCACCGATGCGGGGCAATATTTCAGTTTTAGTCATTTTTCCCTTTTCAACGCGTATGCAACCGTTTTTGGCAAGAGCATTGCCGGGGTAAGACATGTTTTCGAATATTTTGTATTCCAAATCAAGAATCATGGCCCCTTTGGCAATGATATCCAGATCGGGTTCCTTCACGCACATCGATTTGGGAAGTCTGCGTCCTTCGGAACGGGTACGTCCGATGTCAAAATATTCCGGCCATATCGTAATAGCCGTGTCGTCATCATATGCCATAATGAACACGTATCATGTAAAATAATTAAAACTAATTGGAAAAATAAAGGCAGGCGGACCGTTGATCAGACGGCCCGTATTAATATCGGCATCAGAGCAGAACAGCGTTTATGACGCCATCCTGACCGGGTCTCGACGTGACTACGGCGTCACCGGCTTCGGTAGTGATGGTAGCGCCCCTGTTCATGATGTTACGCTGAACGTAGTTGGGATCTGCCGGATTATTTTTGACTGTAATGATTTTTACCTTTTTGGTGGTGTTTGTATTCTTGTCGACAACATTGGCGTATTCTGCCATGTGCACGCCCATCTTCACGTTACCGCCCATTCCGCGGTACGCTTTGGATGTTTGGCGACCAATTCTTGTGAACTGTTTCTCTCTGCCGATTTCGAATTTTCTTTTACCCGCGCACAGAACACGTCTGCCGCCGGTAGGCTTTCTTCTTGATTTACCCTGCCAAAGTGCCATACTAATCGAATCCACTAGATAAAATATGTATAAAAAGGTTTGTGATATAAATCAGTCTCTGAGGCTTAACAAAAGAGCTTCGGGTTTGCCGTTTTTGATATCTATAATAGCACTGTAGCCGTCTCTGGCGGGCCCCGGGTTCACAAACAGGGTGCCGTCCCGTTCAACGGCGCCTATTGCTTCATGTACATGACCGGACAAAGCGAGTATAGGCCGGAATTCGTCAACGATGCGTTTAACCGCTTTGCTGCCGACACTCTGGCCGGACGGAATCTGATCCAATATGCCGTAAGACGGAACATGTGTCATCAGAATCATTCCTTTTTTCGATATCTGTTTAAGGCCCTTATAGAGTTCATCCTCTGTGAGTTCGAAGGGAGTGTCAAAGATAGTTATGTTGGACCCGCCCAAGCCCGCAAAATACATCCCGTCGATTTCTCTGCCTATTCCGTGCATGTCGTGAGCAACACCGGAAATTTTCTTAGGCATGTCCCTCGGATCGCAGTTTCCGGGGATGACGTATACCTCGGAATTGATATCCCGTATTATTTTTGCGGCTTCCTCGCCGGTACCCATATCGGTTACGTCACCGAGAAATACCGTGAAGTCGGGACGGTATTCCTCGATTCTTGAGTTAATCAATTCCAACATGGACTTTTTCTGATGAAAGTCGGTAATCACCAAAAATCTCATAGTCTGTGATAGCAAGACAGGTTAATACTCCTTTTGTCACAATAGTCTATTATATCGCGTATCATAACAACGGATATAGGTTATATTGTTTACAATAGCGGACGAATACTGTTCAAGGAGCAAACCTGCCCAATTTAAAAA